>JBDUAD010000046.1:0-22519 GCA_040004775.1 bacterium
CGACCCGCAGGAGCTCCGCCGACGGCTCGAGGACGTCGGGCTCCTCGACGCCGACCGCCTCGGACGTCGGTTGCGTCACCTGCCCCCTGAGCCCGCCCGGCGAGCCGCCGAACTGGGCCGGCTGAAGACTCAGGTCGCCGGGGCCGAACACCGCCTGGTCGCGCGGCTGGCGGCATTGCCCGTGCCGCGCTATCCCAGTGACCTGCCCGTGGTCGCGGCCCGCGAGGAGCTCCTGGCCGTGCTCGCCGCGAACCAGGTGGTGGTGGTGGCCGGAGAGACCGGGTCGGGCAAGACCACGCAGTTGCCCAAACTCTGCCTAGAGCTGGGTCGCGGTGTGCGCGGACGCATCGGCCACACCCAGCCGCGGCGCATCGCCGCCCGGAGCGTGGCCGAGCGCATCGCCGACGAGCTGGGTGTACCACTCGGTACGTCGGTCGGCTACGCCGTGCGCTTCACCGACGAAGTGTCGGACCAAACCGCGATCAAGGTGATGACCGACGGGATCCTGTTGGCCGAGATCCAGCGCGACCGGCACCTCCGCCAGTACGACACGATCATCCTTGACGAGGCCCACGAGCGGAGCCTGACCATCGACTTCCTGCTCGGCTACCTGCGTAGCGTGCTGGCCTCGCGGCCCGAACTCAAGCTGATCGTCACGTCGGCGACCATCGACCCAGGCCGGTTCGCCGACTTCTTCGGGCCCGACGTCCCCGTAGTGGAGGTCAGCGGCCGGACGTACCCGGTGGAGGTGCGCTACCGCCCGTTGGTCGACCCGGACCAGGCGGGCACCGAGCCGGTGGACCAGATCGACGGCATCGTCGCCGCGGTTCATGAGCTGACCGCCGAGGGGCCGGGGGACATCCTCGTGTTCCTCAGCGGCGAGCGGGAGATCCGCGACACCGCGGAGGGGTTGCGCGGCCTCGAGTTGCCGGGCACCGAGGTGCTGCCTCTCTACGCCCGGCTGTCGGCGGCCGAGCAGCATCGGGTGTTCACCGCCCATCACGGTCGCCGGATTGTGCTGGCCACCAACGTGGCCGAGACCTCTCTCACCGTTCCCGGCATCCGCTACGTCATCGACCCGGGCACGGCGCGGATCTCGCGCTACAGCGCGCGGACCAGGGTGCAGCGACTGCCGATTGAGGCGATCTCGCAGGCTTCGGCCCGGCAACGAGCCGGTCGCTGCGGGCGGCTGTCCGACGGCATCTGCATCCGCCTCTACAGCGAGGAGGACTACACGTCGCGTCCGGTGTTCACGGACCCCGAGATACTGCGCACGTCGTTGGCGTCGGTGCTGTTGTCCATGGCCGCCTTGGACCTGGGGGCGATCGAGGACTTCGCCTTCCTCGACCCGCCCGACCGGCGTCGGATCCGCGACGGGATCGCCGTACTGGAGGAACTCGGCGCCCTGGCACCGGCCAGCCCGCGCGGTCGCGACGGCCAGCGCGGTGGCGGTGGCGACGGCGGTGACGGCGGCGACAACAGCGGCGGGGGCCGTGGACGCGGGCTGCGCCTGAGCGACATCGGGCGGCGACTGGCCCGCCTGACGGTCGATCCACGGTTGGCTCGGATGGTCCTCGCCGGCGCGGACGAGGGGTGCCTGGGCGAGGTGCTGGTTCTGGCCGCGGCCCTGTCGATCCAGGATCCCCGGGAGCGACCGGCCGACAACGAGGCGGCCGCGTCCGCCGCGCACGCCCGGTTCACCGATGAGAGCTCCGACTTCACCGCCTATCTGAACCTCTGGACCTACCTGCGCGAGCAACAGGACCAGCTCAGCGGCAACGCGTTCCGCCGGCTGTGTCGCTCGGAGTTCCTGCACTTCCTGCGGGTGCGCGAGTGGCAAGACCTCGTCGGGCAGCTCAATCGGGCGGTGCGCGACATGGGCCTGCGGGCCAACCGGGAACCGGCCGACCAAGCTGCCGTGCATCGGGCCCTGCTGACCGGGCTGCTGTCCCACATCGGCCAGCGCACCGGTGAACGGCGGGAGTACCTCGGCGCCCGCAACGCGCGCTTCGTCCTCGCGCCGGGCTCCGCGCTGTCCGCGCGTCCGCCCGGATGGATCATGGCCGGCGAGCTGGTCGAGACCAGTCGGCTCTATGCCCGCACCGCGGCCCGCACCGACCCGGACACGGTCGAGCGGCTGGCCGCCCACCTGGTCCAGCGCACGTACAGCGAGCCGCGCTGGGACCGCCGGCGCGGCGCCGCCGTCGCCTCGGAGCGGGTGACGCTGTACGGCCTGGCTCTCGTGGTCGGCCGCACCGTTCCCTATGCGCGCGTCGACCCCGTGGTCGCTCGGGAGCTGTTCGTCCAGCACGCGTTGGTCGAGGGCGACTGGGACACCCGGCACCGTTTCTTCGCCACCAACCAGGCCTTGCGGGCCGAGGTGGCCGACGTCGAGGACCGGCTGCGTCGCCGCGACGTCGTGGCCGGCGACGAGGTGATCGCGCACTTCTACGACGAGCGCATCCCGGCCGACGTCGTGTCGGCCCGGCACTTCGACACCTGGTGGAAGGCCGAACGCCGGCGCGACTCCGACCGCCTCACCCTCACCCGCGAGGTTCTGCTGCGCGAGGCGGCGACCTCGGCCGAGGAGGACTTCCCACGCCGCTGGACGTTTGGCGACCTCGACCTACCGGCGACCTACCGCTTTGCTCCCGGCGAAGCCGACGACGGCGTCACCGTCCACGTTCCGCTCGACGTGCTGCGACGGGTGGATCCCGATGCCGCGACCTGGCCGGTGCCGGCCCGGCGCGAGGAGCTGGTGACCGCGCTGCTGCGCTCGTTGCCCAAGGAGCTGCGCCGCACTCTCGGGCCGGCACCGGACCGGGCCCGGGCGGTGGTGGCTGCGCTGGGCGAACCATACGGAGCCTTGGTCGATGCCGTCGCCGAGCAGCTGGAGCGCCAGACCGGCGTGCGCATGCGCGCCGGCGACTTCGACCTCGACCGCGTCCCGGAGCATCTGCGGCCGCTGTTCGCGGTCGACGACGGCGGGCGCACCGTGGCCCGCAGCCGCAACCTGACCGAGCTGCAACACCGCCTGGCCGGGCCGGCGCGCACCGCGGTGGCCGATGTGACACCGGACATCGAACGCCGAGGCCTGAGCGACTGGGACTTCGCGACACTGCCGGCCACCGTGGAGCACGTACGCGACGGTCGTCGGGTGCTTGGATATCCGGCCCTAATCGACGAGGGCGCCACCGTGGCCATCCGCGTCATGGCCACGCCCGAGGAGCAGCGCGAGGCCACGCGCGCCGGTCTACGCCGGCTGCTGCTGTTGCGGCAGGCGAGCGGACCGCCCCGAGCCGTCCTCAGCTCCCTCGGTCCACGCACTCGGCTCGCCCTGAGCACCAATCCGGACGGTTCGCTGGCCGACCTCGTGGCCGACGCGATGACCGCCGTCATCGATGACGTCCTCGACGCCGATCCTGGGCCGGTGGCCGAGCGGGCCGACTTCGACCGGTTGGCCGCCGGGGTGCGTGTCCGGGCCGATCCCGGCCTGCGCGCCCTGCTGGCCGAGACGGAGCGGGTTCTGGACGTCGCGCGCGAACTCGACCTGGCGCTTGGCCCGCTGGCCGAACGCATCGCCGCGGCGGCGACCACGACAGGCGCCCTGTCGCGCACGGCGGCCCGCGGCTCAGCCGGCACCCACCTCGCCGATCCGGCGTCCGCCGACCCGGCCTACGCCGATCTCCTCGCCCAGCGTCGGCGGCTGTTGGGACCTCGTTTCCTGGCCGCGGCCGGCCTCCGCCGCGTGCCCCACCTGGCCCGCTACCTGCGGGCCATGCTGCGGCGGGTGGAGCGCCTGCCTCAGGAGCGCGACATCGACGCGGCGCGGGCCGCTCGGGTCGCGGCGGTCACCGAGGCCTACCAGCAGGTGCACGGCCGGTTGGCGCCGGACGAGCCCGAGCCGGCGGGGCTGGTCGCCGCGCGCTGGATGATCGAGGAGTTCCGGGTGAGCCTGTGGGCTCAGGACCTCGGTACCACCGGCCCGGTGTCCGAGCAGCGGATCTTCCGGGCCCTCGACGGCATCCGGATCTAGGCGCCGGCTGCCGGCACGCCGTCGGCGGTTGCGGTCAGGTGATGCGCCGGACCAGCCGCAGCGGCAGGTGCCGCAGAGCCGCGGCCATCGGCCGCCACGGCCAGGCCGGCACGTAAGCCCGTACCGGCTCCCGTTCGATCGCCGCGGCCAGCGCCCGGCACCCGACGTCGGTGTCGACGATGAACGGCGTGTTGCGCACCCGCTCGTTCATCTCCGAGCGGATGTAACCGGGAAACATGGTGGACACGACGATGCCGGTGCCCATGACGTCGGAGCGGATGCCCTCGGCCAGCGCCGCCACCCCGGCCTTCGTCGCGGCGTAGGTGGTGACGTTGCCCCTCATCCCGCGCGCGGCCGAGACCGAGGACATCATCACCAGGTGCCCCTCGCCCTGCTCGCGGAAGATCTGCAATGCCGCTTCACATTGGGCCAGGGCCGCGACGAAGTTGGTCATCGCCGTGCGGCGGTTGACGTCGAACCGCCCGGTCCCGAGTGGCTGGCCCTTGCCGATGCCGGCGTTGACGACGACCCGGTCGAGCCGGCCCAGCTCGTCGCGCAGTGCGTCGAAGACGGAAAACACCGCGTCGTTGTCGTCCACGTCGAGGGCGCTGATGGCGACGCGGATGCCCGGGTGGGCATCGATCAGTTCGGCACGGAGGGCTTCGAGCCGCTCAATCCGTCGCGCGCAGATCGCGAGATTGCGCCCGCGCGCGGCGAATTCGCGAGCCAGGCCGGCGCCGATGCCGGAGCTGGCTCCGGTGATCAGAATGTTGGTGCGCACGATGCCGCCGGGCTGGTCGAATCGGCCTCGACGGCGGCCGGTGTCTGTGCCGGCCGGTCCTCGGCCGAGCCGCCCGTCCACACCCGGACCACGAGGACCACAGCCGCGAGCAGGGCGATCGAGACCAGCCCGTCGAACCACCAATGGTTGGCCGTGGCAACCACGACGTAGACGGTCGCCACCGGGTGCAGCAGGGTCAGCCAGCGCCAGCGACTCGTGCCGATCAGCACCGGGTAGAGCCCGACCAGCACGGCCCACCCGACGTGGACCGAGGGCACGGCCGACAGCTCGTCAGCCGAGAGTCCACCGAGGGCGTACACCGACTGGCCGTAGTGCGCGGCGACGTCAGTGAAACCGAGTTGCGGAACCAGCCGCGGCGGCGCGACGGGCACGAGCTGGATGAGCAGGGACAGCGTCGTGAACCCGATGACCACCGCCCGTAGTCGGCGGTAGTGCGCGCGGTGGCGCCAGAAGACCCAGAACAGGAGAACGATCAGCCCGGGGAAATGCATGCCCGCGTAGTACAGATTGGCCAGATACCCGAGCGAGCGGTGCTCGAGCAACGGTCCCTGCAGGGACTGCTCCGACGGCAGGTGCCAGCCGCGCTCGGTGCGGGCGATCCAGCGGCCCCGCGCCAGGCCTCCGGCCGTCCCGTGCTCGGCCAGGGTTCCGGCCAGCTGCCACAGCGTGTACAGCGCGGCGATGACCGCGGCCTCGCGCACGAATGGACCCAGGGTGCGCGCCCGCGTCGAGTCCGACCGGCTGGCGACGAAGCCGGCGATGACGAGCACACCGCTCAACCAGCCCGCCTGGTCCCACGTCAGCTGCAAGACCGGCACGTGGCGCACAGTAACCGCCGGCCGGTCCGCCGAGGTCGATGACCACGCCGGCGAGGCGTCGGGCGGAAGGGTCAGCGCAGGCGGATGCCGGCCAGCTGAACGCCCTGGGCCACTAGTCGGCCCTCGGCGTCCCACACCTCGCAGGTCTCGTCGAGGCGGTCGTCGGTAATGAGTCCGGCCCGCTGCCGCACCCGCAACGGTCCGGCCGCCGGGCGGGCGCGCACGTACACAGTCAGCTCGAGCGTCGGCACCCAGCCGCTTGAAGCGATCTCGAAGCTGGCCGGTGGAAAGGCGTCGGCCGCGTATAGCAGATCGACCGCCGAGAACGGTTCCCCGTCCAGCGCGGCCAGCCAGCCGCGCAGCTCACCGCGCCCGGACGGGCGACCGGTGGCGAAGCCGAGCACCGCCGGGTCGAGGCGCAGGTCGACCTCGTCCATGATCGCGACGGGCGATCCGTCCGGGGCCCGCGCGGGCAGCCGCATGCAGTCCTCGAACGTGGCGACATCGGCCGGTGGCTCGCGGTTCCACTCCTCGGTGGCCTCGTCGGCGAGCGTGCCGGTCGTGAACAGGGCCTCTATGCAGGGCCGGCCGTTCTGTTCCAGCTGCAACCGCAGCTGACTGGCGCTGCGCCCGGCGCGCAGGACCTCGGACGAGACGATCGCCGGACCGGGATCGGGCGCGTGGAGGAAGTGGGCGCTCGCGGCCAGCACGTCCGGGTGCGGCCCGCTGCCCTGGGCGGCGCGCCCGAGGATGGTGAGCAGGTAACCGCCATTGGCCTTGCCCAGGACCGTCCACCGGGGGCTCACCTGAACCGAGAACCGTCGGCGCAGGGGAGCCCCGTCGGCGGCGGCGCCACGGTCGGCATCCGAGGACGAGACCGCATCGTGGCCGTCCAGTGGGGCGACGGCGCTGACGGCGGCCAACGACGCGGCGAGGTCCGGCATGGCCCGATCCAAGCATCGGATGCCTCGTAGGCTCGGTTCGGGTCCGTCACCGCGCGATCGCAGGAGGAGCACCGTCATGGCCGAACGCCGTCCGGGAGCCAGCGTGCGTGCCCGCGTCCGGGTGCTGGACGTTGGTGCCGACATCGACGTGATACGCCGCGACGACGTGGCCACCGAGGAGCCCCTGCAGATCCGCCTCGCGGCAGGAGAGGAACGGCGCGACGTCGCGGTCACGATGCGCACTCCCGGTTTTGACTTCGAGCTCGCCGCGGGATGGCTGGCCGGCGAAGGCGTGATCACCTCGGCCGAGGATCTGCGCCGGGTGGACTACTGCACCGACGTGGACCTCGCCGCCGACCAGCAGTACAACGTGGTGACCGCGACGCTGCGCGCAGCGGTTCTGCCGGACCTCGACCGGTTGGACCGCCACGGGTACGTGACCAGCGCGTGCGGGGTGTGTGGGCGCGCTGACATCGAGTCCCTGGCCGTGCGGTGCGCGCCGATCGCCGACGACCGCACGCTGGCCGCCGCGGTGCTGTTCGGCCTGCCCGACCGGCTGCGCGGTGACCAGAGCCTGTTCGCCCGCACCGGTGGGGTACACGCCGCCGGCCTGGCCGGCTCGGACGGCAAGCTGCTCGTAGTGCGCGAGGACGTAGGGCGCCACAATGCCGTGGACAAAGTCATCGGCCACCGGCTGCTCAACGGCGACGCGGCGGCGACGCCGGCACCGGCGGCGCTTGTGGTCAGTGGCCGCACGTCGTTCGAGATCGTGCAGAAGGCCGTGGCCGCGGGCATCCCGGTCGTCGCCGGCGTATCCGCACCGTCCAGCCTGGCCGTGTCACTGGCCGAGCAGTTCGGTATCACCCTGGTCGGATTCCTGCGGGGCCGGCGAGCCAACGTCTACAGCCATCCCCAGCGCATCGTCGACGGTGTGCCCGAGGACACCGCCGACCGTGCGCCCGAGGACACCGCCGACCGCGCGGGCGAGGGCGCGGTCGTGGCGGCACCGGCCGGTGCCTGAGTGGCCGGCTTTGACGCGGTTGTTCTCACCGGTGGTGCCGCTCGCCGTCTGGGCGGGGTGGCCAAGCCGGCGCTGCGGGTCGGCGGGCGCGCGCTGCTGGGCCGCGTGACCGATGCCCTGGCCGCGGCCGAGCGCATCGTGGTGGTCGGCGATGCCGAGGGTGCAACCCGCGCCGACCGCGTGACCCGCGAGGACCCGCCCGGATCCGGCCCGGTGGCGGGATTGGCGGCCGGCTTGCACGAGGTCGTCTCGGCGACCGTCGTCCTGGCCGCCGGTGATCTGCCGTTCCTGTCCGCCGACGCGATACGCGCCCTCGTCGCGGCATCGGCCGGGCACGACGCGGCGGTCGCGATCGACGACGACGGGCGCGACCAGCTCCTGCTCGCCGCCTGGCGCACCGACCGCGTGGCCGCGCGCGTGGCCGTCCTGCCCGGCTCCGCGGCAGTGCGCCGGGTCTATGACGGGGCCGACGTCGTGCGGGTTCGGCTGGGCGGCGAGCCGCCACCGTGGTGGGACTGTGACACCCCCGAGCAACTTGCCCGGGCCCGACACTGGCTGGAGGCCACCCCGTGAGCGATGCGACCTTGGAACAGTGGAGCCAGGAGCTGGGCGCGGCGCTGGGCGTCGTCCTGGACGACGCTCTGGTCGACGACGTGCTCGATCTGGCGCGCGACACGGCCCACGAGGTGGCCCGGCCGGCGGCGCCGGTCACCGCATACCTCGTCGGCCTGGCCGTCGGTGGGGGCCAGGCCCGTGCGGATGCGCTGGACACCGTGCGGCGCGTCATCGGAGAACGGTCCCGGCCGGCCGACAGACCCGCTCAGGTCGACGTGAGCGACTAAGCCGCGGACAGCCGATCGAGCAGCCACTGGGGCCCGTGGGCGACGACGTGGCCCGGCAGCCGCGCCCGCAACCCGCGGTCGGCGCTGATCACCACCACGTCGCCGGCCGAGGCGCCCGCTTCGGCGACCACCGCGTCGTCACCGGAGCCGCGGGCGGCCCGCACCTCGACCGCGCGTTCCCACCACTGGGTCGTACGGGCTCGAGGTGGGCGGCGAGCCACGTCGCCCTCGACGGTGAGGACGATGCGGGGCAGCCGGTCAGCGGCGGTGCCGCTCACGCCGCGCCGGGCCAGCCCGAGCAACTGCTCGAACAGCCGGTCGGCAGCGGCCGGTCGATCGCGCCACCAGCCGTCGGGCCGGGCGCCGACCACGTTGGCCGCGTCCACGACCACGGTCAGCCCCGGCATCGGTTCGCGCAGAAGGGGCCAGCTGGCCGCGAACCCTCGGTGCAACGCCAGCCCATCCACCTGGGATCGGGGCCACCAGGCGATGTCATCGCTTTCCCAGTTGGCCGCCCGCGCGTCGATGCGACCGGCGACCTCGGCCAGCACGGTCGCGTAACTCCAGCCGCCGTGGTTCACCACGCTGACCGCGATCGGGCGCACCGACGACGGATCGATCGCGGCTTCCTCCTCGGCCTCGCGCAGCGCGGTCTGGACGACGTCCTCGCCACTGTCGCGCGCTCCGCCGGGTAAGGCCCAGGTGCCGCCTTCGTGGGTCAGGGGCGATCGGTGCTGCAGGAGAATGTCATCACCGGCGCTGAGCAGCAGGCCGGCCGCACCGTGGCGTCCCCAGTGACGGTGGCCGAGAACGCACCCGACCCACCCGTCGCCGTCGCCCATGCCCTTGGTTCCACCTCACCGGTTGGAGGATCCGCCGGCGCGGGCTCCGCCGCGATGGCGCGGTCGACGGGCGCAACGACGCGGACGTAGTAGTGACGCCGACCCGCCAGGTCGCCTCTCGGCGGAAGGCCGCTCGTGGCGGCAAATGTGGGACCGGGGGCCATGGATCGGGCCGACGCCGGGATCGATGATACCTGTCATGTCGTTAGCTGAACCGGCCTGGCGCGCCTTCGCCGCGCCGTAGGCTGGCGGGGTGAGCGAGCAGTCCCCGCGCCCCCGGCGGCCGGGTCTGTACAGCGATCTCGCGCGGCTGGTGGGAGCCGAGGAGGACCTGTCCTCGTGGCCGCGATCGGAGCTGGCGGCGGCCACCGCGGCCGCCGTGGTGTCGGCCGGGCGCGGATCGGCCGGCGAGCCTGGCGCCGATCCGTCGCGCTTCGTCACCCTGGCCGACGAGGTCGGCCTGGACACGATGGCCGAACTGTGGCGTGACGCCGAGCCCGACTCCCTGCCCGGTGCGTTGTGGGCGCTCTACCTGCTGCGGACGTGGTGTCGCAGCGACGCCGTAGAAATCGCCCGGTTGTGGCGCGCCGGGCGCGGGCTGGCCCCGGCCGACGAAGTGGTCGCCGGCGTGTCCGATGACGCGGGGCCGGAGGCGGTCGCCAACCTCGCCGACGCCGTGCTGGCCGGTGCCTATAGGGCCGACTTCGCTGTGGCCCTGGAGCGGGCGGCGTCGTTCTTCCGGGTGATAGCCGCGGGTCGCCGGATGACCACGCCGGACGGTCCCGACGGCGACGCCGCCCGGGAGCGGGCCGACCGCAACGACCGCGCGGCAGACGGCCTGGCCGGCGCCGCCTCCCGGTGGCGGGCCGGAGAGTTCGATTGACGGTTCGGCGCAACCGTCCACACATCCTGTAATCGTCCACAAGGGGACCTGACCCTGCCCCGCCGGCGCGGCCGGACCGGCACGGTCGAGGCATGGCTGAGCCCCTGGCGTCGTCGAGCGCACCTCCCGACACCCCGGTGCTGCGAGTGCGCTGCGCCGCCGACCTCGTCGAGGCGGTGCCGTACCTGCTCGGCTTCCGCCCACTCGACAGCGCCGTGCTGGTCGGCCTCGACGCCCCGGTCGTCTCGGGCGCGACGCGCGGACGGGTGACCGTCGTCGCCCGGATGGACCTGGACGGGCTGGAGGATCCGGTTGACGAGACGGCGGGAAGGAGGGCGCCGGGAGGGGCGGCACCGACAGGGGCGGCGACGGGGGAAGACCTGGCTGCCAACGCGGTCGGCGTGCTGCTGCGAGCCGGCTCGGTCGAAGCCATCGGCATCGTCTACGCCGACGGGCAGCGTTCGCCGGACACGTACTACGACGCCATCCGGACCGTCGACGGATGCGCCCGCCGGGCCGGGCTCGAGGTGGCCGAGTGGCTCGTGGCCGTGGCGCCGGTCGATGCACCCGGTGACCCGCGGCCGGTGGCGTCGTCGCGGATCGCGGCCGAGGCGACCTACGCCGGCCTGGTGGCTCGGCCCGACCGTGCTTCGTTGGCCGCGCTGCTCGAGCCGAGGCCCGACGCCCAGCGCACGGGCCGGAGCGATCGACTGGACGTCGCGACAGCCGCCCACCGCCGGGCCGAACGCGGCGGGCGCGCCGGGCCGCTGCGCCGCAGTGCCGTACGCGCCCTGTTCGCGGCGTCGCGTCGGCTTCCGCTGCTCGAGGAGGAGCAGCTTGTCCGCTTCGGCGCGGCGCTACGCGACAGTGAGGTCCGCGACGCCTGTTGGTTGGCCATCGAGGGTCGCCGCGTCGACGGGGAGGACCTGTGGCGTGAACTGGCCCAGGCGCTGCCCGGTCCCTACGCCGCGGCGCCGGCGTTCCTGTTCGGCTGGCGCCAGTGGCGCGGCGGCCACGGCGCGCTCGCCGCGGTGGCCGTGGAACGCGCCCTGGCCGCGGACCCGGAGTACCGGGCGGCTCACCTGCTCGACAGCGCCCTGAGCCACGGTCTCGACCCGTTCCGCACGCCGCGGTTGCGCAAGGGCGTGTGACGGCGTGATCGCGTCAGGTCGGCGGATCGGCCTACAGCGGCCGGGCGCCAGGGGCGACGGCGATCGGCAACTCGGAACGGCCACGCAGGATCTCGTCCACCGCGGCCGCGCAGGCGCGGCCCTCGGCGATCGCCCACACGACGAGCGAGGCGCCCCGGGTCGCGTCACCGCAGGCGTATACGCCCTCGGCCGCGGTCTGCCATTGGCTGTCCACGACTGCGGTACCGCGCTGGGCGTGCTGCTCGACGCCGAGGCCGCTAAGCAGCTCCGGGACGTCGGTGCCGATGAAGCCGGCCGCCACCAGCACAAGCTCGGCCGGCAGCTCGGTCCGGCTGTCCGGGACGGGCCGGAACTCCCGCCGTCCGGCCACGCGCACGATCTCGACCTCCTCAACCACGACCGCGCGGACCGAGCCGTCGGCGTCGGCGGCGAATTCGACGACCTCGCGCGCCCAGGCCTCGTGGACCCCCTCGTCGTGCGCCGGAGACGTTCCCCGGCTGCTTGGCGCCGACGGCCAGGCCGGGTTGATCAAATCCGCGCGCTTCATCGGCGTGGGGTTGTGGTCCAGGACGGTCACCGACAGGGCACCCTGACGGTTCGCCGTGCCCAGGCAGTCGGCGGCCGTGTCCCCACCACCGATGACGACGACGTGCTTGCCCCGCGCGCTGATCGCAGGTTCCTCCAGGTCGCCGGCCT
This sequence comes from bacterium, assembly GCA_040004775.1. Taxonomy (GTDB): domain Bacteria; phylum Actinomycetota; class Actinomycetes; order Mycobacteriales; family Jatrophihabitantaceae; genus JALZBL01. The sequence goes on from JBDUAD010000046.1 coordinate 12,036, forward strand.
GCACCCGGTTGCCCCACGGCAGGTAGTCCATGGCCTGGTGTACGCCGGGGAGATCGTGCCCGGGTGCGTGCAGCTGGCGCGGGCGCAACGCTCCGACGGCCAGAACCACGGCGTCGAAGTCCGAGCGCAGGGCGTCAATGTCGTCGGGCTCGATCGAAATCCCGCTGCGGAACTGCGTGCCCTCCGCCTCCATCTGGGCCAGGCGGCGGTCGATGACGTCCTTGGGCATCTTGAAGTCCGGGATGCCGTAGCGCAGCAACCCGCCGATGCGATCGTCGCGCTCGAACACCACGACGGTGTGCCCGGCCCGGGTGAGCTGCTGGGCGGCGGCCAGTCCGGCCGGTCCCGAGCCGACGACGGCCACGCGCCGCCCCGTCCGCACGTCCGGGCGTTGCGGCACCACCGCTCCGTCGGCGAACGAGCGCTCGGCGATCGACATCTCGACCTGCTTGATGGTCACCGGCTCGGCGTTGATGGCCAGGACGCACGCCGACTCGCACGGCGCCGGACAGAGCCAGCCGGTGAACTCGGGAAAGTTGTTCGTGGCGTGCAGCCGGTCGCCGGCCTCAACCCAGCCGTCGCCGGCCACCAGTTCGTTCCACTCGGGAATGAGGTTGCCCAGCGGGCAGCCGGAGTGGCAGAACGGCACGGCGCAGTCCATGCACCGGTCGGCTTGCTGCGATACCTCAGCCGCGCTCGCGCGCAGATAGATCGGCTGCCAGTCACGCAGCCGCTCGGACACTGGTCGCTTCGGGGTGTCCTGGCGGGCGTGCCGCAGGAAGCCCTGAGGGTCGTGCGCCACGGGCGGTCGCCTCTCGGTCGCGTAGCAACGCGGTGCCCGGTTCGTACCTCGCGGCGGTGGCCGGGCGACGAGGCGTCGACGACCCGTCGGGCACCCATCATAACCGGCGGCATGGCCGGCCCGGCCCGCTCCGCCGCGGGGCTCGGCCGGGAGAACCTGTCACTCAGCCCGTGACGCGGCCAGGACCGTGGTGGTTTCCGGCGCCGCAAGGGCGCGGGAGGGCTCCCGAGCGTGGGCGCCGGACGGTTCCGGGGCGGCGGACGGATGCTGGGCGGCGGACGGATGCTGGGCGCCGGACGGTTCCGGGGCGGAGGACGGGTGCTGGGCGCCGGACGGTTCTTGGGCGCCGGACGGTTTCCGGGAACTGGACGCGTGCTCGGCGCCGGACGGTTCCGGTGCGCGGGAGCGCGCGTCGGCGACCGGCAGCGCCTGCACGAACAGATGCTCGGCGGTGAAGTGGTCGACCACGGCCTCGACCGGATGGTGCACCCGAACCCCTTCCGGGCACGCGGAGACCTCCACCGTGCGACCGGGCAGGATGCCGGCCGTGTGCAGGCTGCGCATGAGGTCCTCGTCCGGCTGGATCTGCTCGCTCATCCGCTGCACCTGCACGCTGACCCGCGCCCCGCCGGGCGGCAGGACGTCGAGCAGCGTCGCGACGGACACCGCAGATGCGCGGGCGGCGAACGGCAGGCCCAGGTCGTCCAGGCCGGGGATCGGGTTCCCGTGGGGGCAGACCAGCGGCTTGTCGAGCAGGGCCAGGATGCGCCGCTCGACGTCGTCGCTCATGACGTGTTCCCACCGGCAGGCCTCGGTGTGGACCTTGTCCCACTCGAGCCCGATGACGTCGAGCAGGAGGCGTTCGGCCAACCGGTGCTTGCGCATGACGGCAATGGCGTGGCGACGGCCCGCGACGGACAGTTCCAGATGGCGATCCGGTGCCACATGCAGAAGGCCGTCACGCTCCATCCGCGCGACGGTCTGGCTGACGGTCGGCCCACTCTGGCCCAGTCGTTCGGCGATGCGCGCCCGCAGTGGGACGACGCCCTCTTCCTCGAGCTCATACACCGTGCGCAGGTACATCTCCGTTGTGTCGATCAGGTCGGCGTGATGGTGGTTCACAGTGACGGCACTCCTGTCTTCCGCACGCCCACCCTAAGCCGAACGCCGGCCCGATTACCGGGCCGGCGTTCGGTTGGACCCATGGATCCTCGATCAATCCACTGCAGGCAGCGAGCCGCGGTCAGTCGTCCAGGTAGTCGCGCAGGGCCTGGGCCCTCGACGGGTGACGCAACTTGGCCATCGTTTCGCGTTCGATCTGCCGGATGCGTTCGCGCGAAAGGCCGAAGGCCTTGCCGATGTCGTCCAGCGTTCGCGGCGTCCCGTCGTCGAGGCCGTAGCGCATGCGCACGACCGCCCGCTCGCGTTGCTCGAGCGAGTCCAGCACCCCTCCGAGCTGCTGGCGCATCAGGTCGAACTCGACGGCCGACTGCGCGTTGGCCGCGCCCTCGTCGGCGATGAAGTCACCGAGTGCGGCGTCGTCGTCGGCGCCGACGGTCTGGTCGAGGCTGACCAGGTCGCGGGCGTTGTTCTTGAGGTCCTGCAGCCGGTCGAGATCGATGTCGAGTTCGTGGGCCAGCTCCTCGTCGGTGATCTCGCGGCCAAGCTGCTGCAGCATCTCGCGGCGGATCCGCTGCATCTTGTTGACTTGCTCGACGAGGTGCACGGGTAGGCGGATCGTGCGCGACTGGTCGGCCATCGCCCGGCTGATCGCCTGGCGGATCCACCACGTGGCGTAGGTCGAGAACTTGAAGCCCTTGGTGTAGTCGAACTTCTCCACCGCACGGATGAGGCCCATGTTGCCCTCCTGGATCAGGTCCAGGAACGGCATGCCGCGGCCGGTGTAGCGCTTGGCCAGCGATACCACCAGGCGCAGGTTGGCCCGCAGCAGGTGGTCCTTGGCCCGCTCACCGTCGACCATGACCATGCGCAGGTCGCGCCGGCGGGTCATCGACAGCTTGGGTGAGGACTCGAGCAGGTGCCCCGCGTACAGGCCGGCCTCGATGCGCTTGGCCAGGTCTACCTCGTCGGCGGCGGTCAGCAGCGACACCTTGCCGATCTCGTTCAGGTACACCCGGACCAGGTCGGCGGTCTGCACCGCGCCGTCGAGGTCGATCTCTCCGCTGACGACCTCCTCGACGATCTCGGCTGCCTCTGCCGCAGTGGCCTCGGAGATGTCGGTGGGGTCGCCGATGACGGGCTCGACTACACCGGTGGTGGCCGACGCCTTGAGCAAGGCGTCCGCCCCGTTGGCGTCGAGCGCGACGCTCGCCGGGGGCTCAGTCGCCGTGGCCACCGTCGCGACCGCAGACTCGCTCGCCCGAGCGGCGGGGCGCCGACGCGGCGCCGGCTCGGCGACAGTCCTGCGGGCGCTCGTGTGCGCGCGGCCCGCGGTGCGCGGCTCGCCCGACGTGCTGCGTGCGGCTCGTCCGCTACCGGTCGCCGCAGCACCGGCGGAAGGCACCCGTGCGGCACTCACGCGGGTACGACTCGGCGCGGCCGGCGTCTCGTCGGCGGCGGCCGTATTCGGAGTGCGAGCTGTCGTCACGGGTAAAACACCACCCAAGTGCGGGAAGTTCGTCTCGTCTGCCGGTCGTCGCGCCCACTCGCGCCATCCCGGGTCATGAACCGGTGGGTTCACCCATCCGAACGCCATCAACCCGGTTTTCGTTCCCGCCTGGTGCTGGTTCCTCAGCCGCGCCACAGGTCAGCAAGTCACCTCAGCGGCGTCGAGAAAGCCGCGTCGTAGGAGGTCCTCGACGACCGGTCGCAGGGCGACCCTCAGTGTGGGGCCGTCGACACCGACCGCCGCTGCCTCGACGTCGGCCAGCAGGGCCAGCGGTAGGCGCCTGTCGCAGGCGCCGACTTGCGTGTCGACAGCCTCGTCGCAGTCGACCCGCCAGCGCACGCCGCTGCCTGCCGGAGCTGGCGCGTGGTGTGCCGTCCAGCCGCCATCGGCGACGGCCTGTGTGACCAATCGCACATCGGCCCGGACGACCACGCCGTCGACCACGACGCCTCGCCGGACAGGGACCGCAACTGGTCGGCCCGGTCGAGCCATTCGGCAATGCTCCACCCGCAGGATTGGTCGATCGCCTGGACAACGTCCTCACACACGGTCACCGCCTCTCCCGAGTCCCGGCGGCGCAGGCTGACCAGGCCCATGCCGACGGCGAGGACGCCGTGCCCGGAAAACCACCGGATCCAGCGCTTGTAGGCCCGCGCGTAGTTCGGGGCTGACGGGTGCAGGCCGGCGTCGCGCAACCACAGGGCCACGTACTCGGCCGGATCGGCGACTTCGCGCTGTCACACCCAAGCGTCGCAGCCGGAGCCGGCCAGCCACCCGCCGAGACGCTCCTCCCACGTCTGGTCGGCGGTGATCACCCAGTTCGCCAGCAGGCGGGCCGCGCCCGCGGGGTAGAGCAGCGACGGGACGTCGCAGCGTGGTCGCCGCGGCCCCGATGCCCAGCACGTAATTTGTCGCCGATTTGCCGGCCCGGACGTCGTCGCGGAGGTCCGAGACCACCCACCACTCGTCCTCCTTGGCGACTTCGGCGTGGGGCCATACCTGCAGGCCCGCGCGTACGCCGCCGGGCATCTACCACACCAGTCCGGCAGCCGCCGCATCGTCTGGTGAAAGTGGGGCCAACGCGGCCGCTGCGGCGGCGGGAGGTACCGGAACGCAGAGCAGGAAGAGGCGCACCAGCACCGAGAGATGATCGTTGCCGACGGCCAATGCGGCAGCGCAGCGATCACCTCGAGCCAGGGCGGCGGATGCGGCCGGGCCGAGGAGCCGGCCCACGCCGTCGAGGGTGCAGTAGTTGCCACTCAAGGCGTCGCGCACGCGGACCACGCCGTCGGCGTCGAGCACCGGCGCGAGCGGTCCGGCTCAGCCGGTCGAGCCGGTCGACGTGTCCGGCGTCATGGCCCCCGAGTGTGCGCTGTGATCACCGCAGGAGGACAGTGGAGATGTGAACAAACGCGGCCGGAACACCCTGGACGCCCCGATCGCCATCACGTCGGTCCCGGTAAGTCTCGATGACCAATTCGACGCCCGGCGCCGCAAGTACCTGATCATGATGGGTCTGCGCGTGGTCTGCGTCCTCGCCGCCGTAATCACCTATCCGACCTCGATCTGGTTGGCCCTGGCGCTCATCGTCGGCGGAGCGGTCCTGCCGTGGTGTGCGGTGCTCATCGCCAACGACCGACCCCCGAAGCACGCCACTACGTTCGTGCGCTACAAGCCGCCGCCGGTCGAGCGCATGCTGGAGGCCGGTTCCGGCTCCGCGGTTCCGTCCACCCCCGTGCCGCCCGGCTCGACGGCGTCCTCGGACCGCACCGCCGCCTGACGCAGCGCGCGCCGGCGCCGCCACGATCGCGTGCCGGCGATCGGCGGCCGGTTCCAGTGGCACAATTTCGCCTCATGACCACTGAGACGCTTGGGCGTCCACAGACCGCCGACGCGGATACCGGCAGCGAGGTCTTCCACTACGTGCGCAAGGCCACGATCGCCGAAAGCGCGGTCATGGGCACCATGGTCGAGGCCTTGTGCGGCGAGATCTTCCCGGTGACGAAGACGCCCAAGCCGGGCTCACCCGTATGCCCGGCGTGCAAGGAGATATTCGAGTCGCTGCCCTCCGGGGACTGAACCGCCGGCTCAGCCGCCCCCGTCCTCGACCGTCCTCGGTGCCGCTGCGGATGCTGCCCCGGTCGTCGCCGTCGCTGCCCTCGCCGCCGCGGCCCGCGCGGCGCGCAGCTGCCGGCGCGAGGCCGGCGCCGGATGCATTTCCTGGATCGCCGCGTTGAATTCCGCGCCGATCAAGACCCCGAAGGCCAGTACGTAGAAGAACAGCAGCGCCGCGATCGGCGTGGCCAGGGTGCCGTAGGCGGTGTTGTGGTCGAGCACGAACTGGATATAGATCCGTAGCAGCGCCGCGCCACCGAGGAAGATCACCATGGCCAGCACCGCACCCGGCACTCCCCGCAGCCAGGGCAGCCGCCGCGGCGGGGCCAGGTGGTACAGGGTGGTGAGCCCACCCATGAGTAGAACCACGGAGGCGGGCCAGTACAGGTAGTCGACCACCGCTCGCGCAGTGTCGCGGGTCGAGCGCGGGACCGAATCGACCAGCAACGACGGTCCCAGTACCAGCATGGGCAACAGCACCGCTCCGAGCACGATTGAACCGAGGTACAGCCACAGGGCCAGCACGCGGCTGCGCACGGCGCCGCGCAGGTCACGCATCCCGTAGGCGATGGTGATCGTGTTGACGAACGTCGCGGTGGCCGAGGAGCCGGCCCACAAGGCGAGGACGAATCCGACGCTGACAATGTCGGCCCGCCCGCCACGCAGCACCTCGTCCACGGTCGGCGCCACCAGCTGGTCGACCACCTCTGGGCTGAATGCGCGGCTGAAGCCGGACAGCAACTGGGTCTCGGCCCGGCCGAGTGTGTCCTGTCCGATCAGCCGGGCGGCGAAACCGAGGGCGCCGAGCAGGGCCAGGAACAGCGACGGGAGGCTGAGCAGCTGCCAGAACGCGGTCTCGGCCGACAGCCCGAGGATCCGGTCTTGCCAGGCCTTGACGACGGTCCGGGTGAGCAGGCTCCGCCCGCGCGCCGCCGTCGCCGCGGCCTGGCGCTCGATGCTCACCGTCAAAGTGTTGCCGACCCGGGCGGTTGAGGCGGACCGCCCCCGCTTCGCCGGGCGTGTCGGTCGGAGCGCCGATCGCCGTAGCACGCGGGCGACGGCTGGGTCGGCGGTGGGTCGTCCCGACGGAGAGGTCGCCGCTGGCTAACCTCCCTCCTCGTGTCTGCCGAGCTCGAGCCAGCGCCCTGGCCGTCGGTGCAGGGCCCGGCGGGCGGGCCACCGCTGCGCCGCTGGCAACGGCGGGCGCTCGCCACGTACCTGCGGCACCGTCCGGTCGACTTCCTGGCTGTGGCCACGCCGGGGGCCGGGAAGACGACGTTCGCGCTGCGGGTGGCTGCGGAATTGCTGGCCGACGCCACGGTGAGCGCGGTGGTCGTCGTCGCCCCGACCGAGCACCTCAAGGTGCAGTGGGCCACCGCGGCGGCGGCCGTCGGAATCGACCTCGACCCGACGTTTCGCAACCAGGCCGGGGCGACGAGCCGCGACTTCACCGGCGTCGTCGTCACCTACGCCCAGGTCGCGGCCGCGCCCCTGCTGCACCGAGCCCGGACAGAGGCGCGGCGGACGCTGGTCGTCCTCGACGAGGTGCACCACGCGGGGGACGCGCAGAGCTGGGGCGACGCCGTGCGCGAGGCCTTTGCGCCGGCCACCCGGCGGCTGGCGCTGACCGGGACCCCGTTTCGCAGCGACGACAATCCCATCCCGTTCGTGCGCTACGAGCCCGAGGCCGACGGCACTCGGCGCTCGGCCGCCGACGCCTCGTACGGCTACGGCCAGGCGCTCGCCGACGGGGTGGTCCGCCCGGTGGTGTTCCTGGCCTACTCCGGCCAGACCCGCTGGCGCACCCGCGTCGGCAACGATGTGAGCGCCACGCTGGGTGAACCGTTGACCGCCGATCTCACGGCCCGGGCCTGGCGTACCGCCCTCGACCCGCGCGGCGAATGGATCCCCAGCGTCCTGGGTGCGGCCGACGTGCGGCTGACTCAGCTGCGCGAGCACGGCCAGCCCGACGCCGGCGGCCTGGTCGTGGCCACCGACCAGGCCGCCGCCCGGGCCTACGCCGAGCATCAGCGCCGCATCACCGGTGTGGCGCCGGTCGTGGTGCTGTCCGACGAGCCGGGCTCGAGCCGACGCATCGACGACTTCACCGCCTCGTCCGACCGCTGGCTGGTCGCGGTGCGGATGGTCAGTGAGGGCGTGGACGTGCCGCGCCTGGCCGTCGGTGTCTACGCCACCAACGCCGCGACGCCGCTGTACTTCGCTCAGGCGGTCGGGCGGTTCGTCCGCGCGCGACGAGCGGGTGAGGCGGCCTCGATCTTCCTGCCCAGCGTGCCCTCGCTGCTGGCTCTGGCCGGGCAGATGGAGGAGGTGCGCGACCACGTGCTCGGCCGGGCCCGCGCCGCCGACGAGCCGCTCTGGGACGAGGCCGCGCTCGCTCGTGCGAACGCCGAGGTGTCCACCGGTTACGACGACGGCTTTGAGGCCCTCGAGGCCTCGGCTCGACTCGACCAGGTGATCTTCGACGGCGCGTCGTTCGGCCCGGGCGTCACCGAGAACGATCACGAGGATCAGGATTTCCTGGGCCTGCCCGGGCTGCTGACCCGCGAGCAGATCCGCCGGCTGCTCGACCAGCGACGCCTCACGCCGCCTCCGGTCCCCACCGTCACGCCAGGGACCCGCGCCACGCCATCGACGGACGGGTCGACGCCTGCCCGGGCGGCCTTCGAGGTGCGCGGTGAGCTGCGCCGGCAGCTGGCCCTGCTGGTCGGTGCCCGCCATCACCGCACCGGGGAGAGCCACGGCGCCATCCATGCCCGGTTGCGGCGTGAGTGCGGCGGCCCGCCGGTCGTGGTGGCCGACGCCGACCAGATCCGCCGGCGCATCGAGGCGCTGCGCCGGTGGGCCGCCGCCTGAGGCACCGATTGCCCTTGGGGTGCACGGCGCCGGCCGGCGAAGCGCCGCGGTGCCGCCGGACATGTACCCGTATCAGCCGGACGCAGCCGACTTCCTGTCGAGTGGAGCGGTTTGCGCTGAGGGCGAAATCACCCGTCGTGGCGGCGCGTAGGGGCATCGTCGGCGGACCGGTTTGGTTGTATGAGACATCCGGTACTTCTGCTTCACCGCGCACCGCCGGAAGGGGTGGCACACATGAACACGACATTGACCGACCGCGAGCTGATCGCGAGCGACCGTTGCGATCGCTGCGGCGCCCAGGCCCAGATCCGTGTCGAGCTCGCATCCGGTGGTGAACTGCTGTTCTGCCTGCACCACGGCCGGGCCCACGAGGCACGTCTGCGTGAGCTCGACGCCCGCATCCAGGACGAGTCCAGCCGGCTGGTGACCGCGGGCGCCGCGTCCGCGGAGCGCTGACTCAGCCCTACATAACGCGGCTTCGCCGCCGCCTACGTCAGAAGGCCCCCGACCGATTGCGGTCGGGGGCCTCCTGCTGTGCGATCTCGTGCGGATCCCCCCAAAGGCCCGCACGAGTGAACCGTGCGGGCCGCCCCCACGCCGCCCGAACCGTTCACCAGAGGGACCGGCGTGGCCAGCGGGCGTGACGCAAATCGTCGAACTAATCTGGCGCGGTGGCCGAGTACGGCTTGCCGGGCCAGTAGGCCCACTCCTCGAAGTCGACCACCCGCCCGTCCCCGCCGAAGGTCAGCACCCACAGGTCGCGATACTGCTGCCGTCGCGGAGTGAAGTAATCGACCTCGACCCGAACCACGGCCCGGTCGCCCTCGACCGCGACCGGCTCGACGCGCATCCGGAACGATGTGCCGTCCTCATCCGGCCACAGCGCCTGGATCGCGTCGTGGCCGACCTCATCCGGCTCGTAGGGCGAACGGCGGTACCGCGCGTTCTCGGTGAACAAGCGGGCTACCGCATCGGCGTCGTTGTCGCGCCACGCCTGCTCGTCGCCGGCCACCCACGCCAGCACCGCATCCCGATCCATCGCCGCCCTCAATCGTGGCCGTTGACGCTGCCGGTGGCGTCGGTGCGGTACCGGCCCGCCGAGAGGTCGACCAGGGTCACATCGTTGCCGAACGGGTCCTGGACCACGGCCACCCGGCCGACCGGGATCGGGACCGGCGGCTGCACCACGGTGCCACCGGCAGCGCAGAAGCCGGCCACTGCCTGGTCCACGTCATCCACCAGCCAGTCGGTCTCGGACGGCACGCGAGTGCTGAGGACGAGCTCGGTGTCGGAGTCGGGCAGCCCCAGTCCGGCCTGGCCGGCGGCGTCGTTGCGCCAGAGCAGCCGATGACCGAGCCGATCGCCGTAGAAGGCGATGCCGACCTCGAGGCTGGGCACCGCCAGCACGACGGCGTCCACCTTGCGCAGCAGCGGCACGGCTGGCCGGTGAAGCTCAGTCGAGGTAGTCGCGCAGGACCTGCGAGCGCGACGGGTGGCGCAGCTTGGACATCGTCTTCGACTCGATCTGGCGAATCCGTTCACGGGTCACGCCGTAGACCTGCCCGATCTCGTCCAAGGTGCGGGGCTGACCGTCGGTCAGGCCGAAGCGCAACTTGACCACCCCGGCCTCACGCTCGGACAGCGTCTGTAGAACCGACTGAAGCTGGTCCTGCAGGAGGGTGAAACTGACCGCGTCGACCGCGACGATGGCCTCGGAGTCCTCGATGAAGTCCCCGAGCTGGCTGTCGCCTTCGTCGCCGATAGTCTGGTCGAGGCTGATCGGCTCCCGGGCGTACTGCTGGATCTCCAGCACCTTGTCCGGCGTGATGTCCATTTCCTTGGCCAGCTCTTCGGGCGTCGGCTCGCGGCCGAGGTCCTGCAGGAGCTCGCGCTGGATGCGCCCGAGCTTATTGATGACCTCGACCATGTGCACCGGTATGCGGATGGTGCGGGCCTGGTCGGCCATTGCCCGCGTGATCGCTTGACGGATCCACCACGTGGCGTAGGTCGAGAACTTGTAGCCCTTGGTGTAGTCGAACTTCTCGACCGCGCGGATGAGGCCGA
>JBDUAD010000005.1:0-60270 GCA_040004775.1 bacterium
GTAGTAGCCGGCCATGGCCAGGGCGCCGGTGTCGGTTCGCTGGAACATCGCCCTCGTGAACATCGGCACGACGTCGCCGGGCTCCTTGTACTTGGCAGCTGTCGGGACGCCGGCTGGGACCCAGCTCGCCGGATTGCCGGGTGGGATCTGGTCGACGGGGACTTTGGTCGCCGGGGGCGTCGGTGTGGGGGAACGCGACGACGGGCTGGACGCCGCGGACGTGGTCGTGGCGACAGACGTCGGCTTCGGGTCCGAGGAGCCGCTGGTGCAGCCGGTCAGCAGCAACGTCGCCGCCGAGACGGCAGCGAGAAGCCACCGGGCAGCGGGACCAAGCATCGCGACATTATGGCAAAGCGAGGCACCGGTTCCGGCGCCGCCAGTACGAGCCTGTGGACAGACGGATCTCGGCCGATCTTCATCGAAAACGTCGTCCTCAGCCAAGCTCCGCGGGGTCGAGCACGATCCGCACCGGGTCCGGTGATTTGCGCGCCGAGCGGATGGCGGCGGCCGCGTGCAGGGACCGAGCCAGCTGGTTGCCTTCCGCCCGCGGCACGCGGATCAACAGCTGCTGAAGCTCGGCGCCGGTCTGCGTCGGGCCGATCGTCGTGGCCGAATCCGGCAGCGCGGTGACAGCGACGAACTCGGCCAGGGCAGCGGTGGTTCCGCGTAGCGCGGCCATCCGGCTGACCGGCGGGAAGTCCAGCTCGGCTCGGTCGGACAGCTCGCGCGCCGCGCGCCCGGCCGGGTCCCAGCGGACCAAAGCCTGAACCTCCGGATTACCGGCGTCGGCCATCACCACAACCGGACCTCCTGGCGTCACCAAGCCCGCGGCGTTCATCCAGCGCCGCAGCGTCTCCTCCCCCGCCCGTAGGTCCGGCCGGCCGAGCAGTGCCCACCCGTCCAACAGGATCGCGGCTCCGTACCCGCCCTCGACCACCGGCTCGGCGCCCGGAGTGGCGACCACGAGCTCCGCCCGGCCCGCCAGCATGTCGAGCACGGCGTCACCACCCGAGGCCCGCACGGTGCTTCCAGGAAACGCCCGGCCGAGCTCCTCGGCCGTTCGCGATGCTCCGACCACCACGGCCCGCAGCCGACGCTCACCACAGACGGGGCAGCTCCAGTCGGCGGCCGGACGCCCGCACCACCGGCACGAGGCGACCGTCCCGGCACCCGCCGCGGCCAGCGGTCCGGCACACACCCCGCACCGGGCCGGAGTGCGGTCGCGCGCGCAGGCCAGTGAAGGCGCATACCCCGCTCTGGGCACCTGGACCAGGACCGGGCGCCCCGCGGCCAGGGCGGTGCGCGCGGTGCGCAGCGCCAGGCTCGGCAGCCTGGCGGCCACGGCCGCCGGGTCGCGCTCCAGCTCGACGTCCTCGCCGGCAACGACCACCCGCGGCGACGCCGCCCTGAGGTGGACTCGGTCCGCGACGATCTCGTGCGCCCACCCCGCGGCCAGTAACTGCTGGGCCTCGGCGGTGCGGGCGAAACCACCGACCAGCAGCGCCGCCGATTCCTGCGTCGAGCGCAGCACCAGCACGTCGCGGACATTCGGGTACGGCGCCCGCGGCTCGATGTGTAGGTCGTCGCCGTCGTCCCACACCGCGACCAGCCCGAGATCGGCCACCGGCGCGAACGCGGCCGCACGGGTGCCGATCACGCCGCGGACGTCGCCCCGGCGCACTGCCAGCCACCGGCGATAGCGCTCGGCCGGGCCGAGGTCGGCCGACAGGGCGACCACACCGTCAGGACCGAGGGCGTTCCGCGCGGCAACCTCCAACCGCTGCAGGTCCCGCGCGTCCGGAACGACGACCAGGGCCCCTCGCCCCACCGCGAGCGCCGCCTGCATCACCTCCACCAGCCGGACCGGCCAATCCTCGCCGGGCAACGCCGACCACACCGCGCGGGCGGCGCGCCCGTTCCCGAGGGCGGTCAGATACGACGCACCAGCGGCATAGCGGGACCATCCGGCCGGACTCGAGGCGTCCGTCCGAGCGGCCAGCCGACCGGGTCGAGCTTCGGCGCGCGCATGGCGAGCCGGCACGCCGAGGCGGACGACGTCAACGAAGCTGCCGGCCCATCGGTCGGCGACGGCTCGGAACAAGGCGGTGGTGGCCGGCGTGAGAACAGGTTCCTCACCGACCGCCCGTTCAATCCGCGCCAGCTGTCCGGCATGGTCCGTGGCCGCCGCCCGTTCCAGCACGTATCCGTCGACCAGTCGCCCGGCGAAACGCACGCGCACTCGGCTGCCGGGGCCGACCGCGTCACTCAGCGCGGCTGGAACGAGGTAGTCGAACGGTCGGTCGAGGTGGGCCAATGGCACGTCCACCATCAGGCGGGCGACGGGATCGACGGCGGCCGGCTCGATCGGCGGAGGTCCGGCCGGCCGGCCTGCGTTCTCAACCGCGCGCCGAACTGCGCCGGCCCCAGCCCCAGACCAGGCTTCACCGCCCGATCTCGCCGCGTCCGTGGGCACAGCGTCAGCCGCCGGTGCCGAAGTTGTCGCCGGCGGGGTCACGAACGCATTGGTACCAGGCTGCAGCGACCGTGTCCGGCGGTCACCCACAGGCAGCGCCAGCTGCGCGGCCGTTGCCGCGGGAGCCGATCCGCACGACCTCCGGTGTCCGGCATTGCCGCGGAGCGTCGGACCGGCTTAGCCGTTGACCAGCTTGGCCAATTGCTCGGCCCGGTCGGTGCGCTCCCAGGTGAAGTCGGCGTTCTCGCGGCCGAAGTGGCCGTAGGCCGCGGTGGCCCGGTAGATCGGCCGCTTGAGGTCGAGATCGCGGATAATCGCCGCCGGGCGGAGGTCGAACGTCTGGGTGATCGCGTCGACGATCTTGTCCACGGGAGCGGTCTCGGTGCCGAACGTCTCGACGAACAGCCCGACCGGTTCGGCCTTGCCGATCGCGTACGCAACCTGCACCTCGCAGCGAGTGGCCAGCTTGGCCGCGACCACGTTCTTGGCCACCCAGCGCATGGCGTAGGCCGCCGAGCGGTCCACCTTGGACGGGTCCTTGCCGGAGAAGGCGCCACCGCCGTGCCGGGCCATACCGCCGTAGGTGTCGACGATGATCTTGCGGCCGGTCAGTCCGGCATCGCCCATCGGGCCGCCGATCACAAAGCGCCCAGTCGGGTTGACCAGCAGCCGGTAGCCCTCGGTGTCGATGTCGACGAGGTCCAGCACCGGCCGGACAACGTGCTCCTCGATGTCGGGCTTCAGCAGCGTGTCGAGGTCGATGTCGTCCGCGTGCTGGGAGGACACGACGACGGTGTCGAGCCGGGTGGGGCGCCCGTCGACGTACTCGATGGTGACCTGCGTCTTGCCGTCGGGACGCAGATAGGGCACGGTGCCGTTCTTGCGGACCTCGGTCAGCTTTTCGGCCAGACGGTGGGCCAGCCAGATCGGCAACGGCATCAGCTCGGGCGTCTCATCGCTGGCGTAGCCGAACATAAGGCCCTGGTCGCCGGCGCCCTGCGCGGCGATGCGGTCCTCGCTGTGCTCCACGCGCGCTTCATAGGCGGTGTCCACGCCCTGGGCGATGTCCGGCGACTGCGAGCCGATCGAGATGGATACGCCGCAGGACTCGCCGTCGAAGCCTTTGCGCGAGGAGTCGTAGCCGATGCCGAGAATGACGTCGCGCACCAGCTGCGGAATGTCGGCGTAGGCCGATGTCGTCACCTCACCGGCCACGTGCACCTGGCCGGTGGTGATGAGCGTCTCCACCGCCACCCGGCTGGCCGGGTCCTCAGCCAGCAGGGCGTCGAGGATGGAGTCGCTGATCTGGTCGGCGATCTTGTCCGGGTGGCCTTCGGTCACGGACTCGGACGTGAAGAGGCGACGGCTCACGATGCTCCTACGAAATGGCGGCGGCGCGGCCAGCGAGGCCGGCGGCGAAGGCAGGCGGATCAAAGCGGGTGAGGCAGATCAGGCAGCTCAGCCAGATCAGCCCGTGAGTCTAGCCAGGGTCGGACCGGTCCCCGACCAGTTCGGCCGCGACCGCGTCGCACAGGGCGGCGGCCAGGACTGCCTTCGGAGCCAGCGGGACGTCTACTTGGCGCCCGTCCCGGTGCAGGATCACCGCGGCGTTGTCGGGGCGGCCGAAGCCTTGGTCCGCGCCGACCGCGTTCACCACGAGTAGGTCGCAGCCCTTGGCCGCCAGCTTGCGCCGACCGTGGTGCAGGACGTCACCGTCGTCGTCACCGGTCTCGGCCGCGAAGCCGACGAGCAGCGGCCGCGTGGATCCGCGGCGGGCGGCGACCAGACCGGCGAGGATGTCCGGATTGCGGACTAGCTCGATCGGCTCCGGGGCGCCGTCGCCCTTCTTGATCTTGTGTGCGGCGACGCCGGCCGGGCGGAAATCAGCCACCGCGGCGGCCATCACCACCACGTCCGCCTCGGCGGCCAGCTTGGTCACGGCCTCGCCCAGTTCGGCCGCCGTCCCCACCGGCTGCACGACCGCGCCGCAGGGATCGGGCAGCTCGGTGAGGGCCGCGACCACCGTGACCTGCGCCCCCCGGACGGCGGCCACCGCGGCCACCGCGTAGCCCTGCCGGCCCGAGGACCGGTTGCCGAGGAAGCGCACGGGGTCCAGGGACTCGCGGGTGCCGCCGGCCGAGACCACCAGGCGCACCCCGGCCAGGTCGCGCGGCAGGGCGCCCGGACGCCGCAGCAGCAGTTCAGCCAGCTGGGCGATCTCGGCCGGCTCCGGCAGCCGTCCCCGGCCGGTGTCCGCGCCGGTCAGCCGCCCGATGGCCGGATCCAGCACGGTGGCTCCGCGGGCCCGCAGCCGTGCCACGTTCTCGACGACGGCCGGGTGTTCCCACATCTCGGTGTGCATGGCCGGCGCGTAGAGCACCGGGCAGCGGGCGGTGAGCAGGGTCGACGTCAGCAGGTCGTCGGCCAGGCCGTTGGCCGCACGCCCGAGCAGGTCCGCGGTGGCCGGGGCCACGACGACGAGGTCCGCGGCGCGCCCGAGTTGGACGTGCGGCACGTCCTCGGCCTCGGTCCAGACGTCGGCCGCCACGCGATGGTGCGACAGGGCCGCCCAGGTCAGCTCGCCGACGAAGCGCAGCGCAGCGTGAGTGGGAACGACGGTGACGTCATGGCCGGCCTCGGTCAGCAGGCGGAGCAGCGACACGGCCTTGTAGGCGGCGATGCCACCGCCCACGCCGAGCACGATCCGAGCCATCGCCAGGCGCCTTCCGCCAGCGCCGCCGGCCGGAGCCGGACCTACTGCCGGTCGGTGGAGGGAACCGGGTCCTCGGCGCGCGGATCGTCCGAGGCGAGACCGTCGGCGACGGCCGCGGTTTCTTCGTCGGAGGGCACGGGCGAGGACGGGTCACTCGGGGTGAACTCGACGAGATCGCTGTTGATCTCGCGCAGCGCGATGGACAGCGGCTTCTCCTGCGGCGCGGTCTCGACCAGCGGGCCGACGTACTCGAGCAGGCCCTCACCGAGCTGGCTGTAGTAGGCGTTGATCTGCCGCGCCCGCTTGGCCGCGACGATCACCAGGGCGTACTTCGACTGGGTGCGCTCGAGGAGCTCGTCGATGGGCGGGTTGATGATGCCCTCGGCGGGCAGGTGACTTCCGGAGCTGACGGACAACAGACGACCTTCTCTAGGGACGCGCTTGTCGGGATTGCGCATCTAGGGGTGCGCAGTCGTCCCCGGAACGGGGCAAACCGCAGCGATCAATCCTACCAATTCCGCCGCCGCGCGCTCGACGTCGTCGTTCACGACGACCGCGTCGAACTCCGACACCGCCTCCATTTCCACCCGGGCGCGCTCCAGGCGGGCCGCCACCCGCTCCGGCGACTCCGTGGCCCGGCCTCGCAACCGGTGCTGCAGCTCCTCCCATGACGGAGGGGCCAGGAACACGAACTGCGCCTGCGGATCGGCGGCCCGCACCTGGCGCGCCCCCTGCAGTTCGATCTCCAGCAGGGTCGGCGCCCCGGCCGCCCGGTGTAGCTCGAGCGGGGTGCGGGGCGTTCCGTAGCCGTTTCCGTCGAATTGGGCGTACTCCAACAACTCCCCGGCCCCCGCCACTCGGTCGAACTCGTCGCGGTCGATGAAGTGGTAGTGCACGCCGTCGACCTCACCGGGACGAGGCCGGCGGGTGGTGACCGACACGGACACCCAGACGTCGGGATGGCGGCGCCGGACCGCCTCGACCACGGTGCCCTTGCCAACACCCGATGGCCCGGAGAGCACAGTGAGGCGCGCGGTCATGCCCGCCGGCCGGTGGCCGAGGGCCGCGGATCGCCGGAACGCGCATCGTTCGGCATCGGGGCAATGTAACGCCCGTCGTAAGGTCGGCGGATGGCTGACATGACCTACCGGCGGCTGGGCACCTCGGGACTGGCCGTCTCGGTAGTGGGACTCGGCACCAACAACTTCGGCCTGCGCCTGGACTCCGATGGCTGCCGGGAGGTCCTCGACGCGGCGCTCGAGGTCGGCATCACCCTGATCGACACCGCCGACTCCTACGGCGAGTCCGAGACGCGTATCGGTCAGCTGCTGCAGGGGCGTCGCGACGACGTCGTTATCGCCACCAAGTTCGGCAGCGACGTGCGCCGCAACGGTCTCGACAACGGGGAGGACTGGGGCGCGCGCGGGTCCCGGCGCTACGTGCGACGAGCGGTGGAGGCGTCGTTGCGCCGCTTGCGCACCGACTGGATCGACCTGTACCAGATGCACCGTCCCGATCCCGAGACGCCGGTCGAGGAGACCCTCGCGGTGCTGGACGACCTCGTGCACGAGGGCAAGGTCCGCTACCTCGGCTCGTCGAACTTCTCCGGGTTCCAGGTGGCGCATGCGGAGTGGACGTCGCGCACACGGGGCCTCGAGCGGTTCGTCAGCGCGCAGAACAACTACAACCTGCTCGAGACCGACGCCGAGGACGACCTCGTCCCGGCGCTGGAGGCATACGGCATCGGCCTGTTGCCCTACTTCCCGCTGGCCAGCGGGCTGCTGACCGGCAAGTACCGCCGCGGCGCGGAGCCGCCGGCCGGGTCCCGGATCGCGGCGTGGGGCCTGCACTCGCGGCTCACCGGGGGGACGTTCGACCGAGTGGAGGCACTGGAGTCCTTCGCCGTCGCGCGCGGGATCAGCCTGCTCGACGTCGCGATCGGTGGACTGGCCGCCCGCCCCACCGTGGCCAGTGTGATCGCCGGGGCGACCTCGGCCGAGCAGGTGCGGGCCAACGTCGCCGCCGGTCAGTGGCTGCCCGACGCCGCCGAGGTAGCCGCGCTGAAGGAAGTCACCGGCTGACGGTCGCCGGATGGGCCCGGGTCACGAGCGCAGGAACGCGAAGTCGGCCGCGCGCTGTTCGACCGCGGCCCGTAGCGACGCGGCGTGCGGTCCGGCCCGCAGCACTTCGCGCGACATGCTGGGCAACACCGACCGCAGCACCGGGCCGAACAGCCGTTGGACGTCGGCGACCGAGCCGCCCTGGGTCCCGATCCCGGGCACCAGGATGGGCCCGTTGAGCCGGTCGAGGTCCACGGGTTGGTCCACCGTGGCGCCGACGACCACGCCCACCGAACCGGTCGGCGTGGCCCCGTCGTTGCGCGCGGCCAGTGCGTCGATCACGGTCTGGGCGACGCTGGGACCGTCGGCCGTGCGCGCGTGCTGGACCTGCGCACCTTCGGGGTTGGACGTGAGGGCGAGCACGAACACTCCGGCGTCGTGGGCGGCGGCGGCGATGAACGCCGGCTCCAGTGCCCCCACCCCCAGATACGGGCTCACGGTCATGGCGTCGGCGGCCAGCGGCGAGGACGGGTCGAGATAGGCCGCGGCGTAGGCCGCCATGGTGGAGCCGATGTCGCCGCGCTTGACGTCGAGCAGGACCAGTGCCCCGGCCGAACGGCAGTCGGCGACCGTGCGCTCCAGCGCGGCCACGCCGCGTGCGCCGAACCGTTCGAAGAACGCCGACTGCGGTTTCACCACAGCAGCGACACCGGCGAAGCCGGACACGCAGGCCGCGCTGAACCGCTCGAGCCCGTCGACGTCCTCATCGAAGCCCCACGCCCGGAGCAGCTGCGGGTGCGGGTCGATGCCGACACACAGCGCACCGCGGGCGTCGAGGGCGGCGTCGAGGCGGGCGCCGAAGCTCACGCCAGGTCGCCGGTGTGCAGGCCCCGCCGGCGCCGCTGCTCGTCCTCCGGCAGATGGGCGAAGCCGACCGCATCGGCCAAGGATGCGAAGCCACGGGCGGCCAGCGCGGCCTGCAGCTCGCCCAGCACCCGCACCGGCGCGGACGGGTCGCCGAACACCGCCGTGCCCACCGACACCGCCGCCGCACCGGCCAGCACGAACTGCAGCGCGTCCAGGCCGCTGCGGATGCCGCCCATACCGATGATCGGCAGCCACGGAGCCGCCCGCCGGACCTGCCACACACACCGCACCGCCACCGGACGGATCGCCGGTCCGGACAGGCCGCCGGTGACACCACCGAGTGCGGGGGCGAGCGTGTCGGTGTCGATCACGATCCCGAGCAGGGTGTTGATCAGGCTCACGCCGTCGGCTCCGGAATCGGCGCAGGCCCGCGCCACGGCGGCGATGTCGGTGACGTCGGGCGTGAGCTTGGCGAAGATCGGGGTGCGTGGCTCGGTCGCGCGGCGCACCGCGGTGATCACCCGAGAGGACGCCACGGGGTCGCAGGCGAACACCTCGCCGCGCTTCTCGACGTTCGGGCAAGAGATGTTGACCTCGACCGCGGCCACCGCCGGATTGCCGTAGAGCCGGCGGGCCAGGGCCACGAAGTCGTCGGTCGTTCCTCCGGCGATCGACACGACCGTGCGGGCGCCCCGCTCGGCCAACCACGGCAGGTCCTCACGCAGGAACGCGTCGATGCCCGGACCCTGCAGCCCGATGGAGTTCAGCATCCCGCTCGGCGTCTCGGCCATCCGCGGGGTCGGGCGCCCGGAGCGGGCCCGTAGCTGAATCGACTTGGTCACCACGGCGCCGAGCTCGGCGACGTCGAAGAACTGGTTCAGCTCGCGTCCCGACGCGGCGCAGCCGGAGGCGGTGAGTACCGGGTTGGGCAGGGTGAGCAACGGTCCGAGCCGGGCGGTCATGTCCACCGGCGACCGGCTCGGTGCGGTCTCGGCCTCGGTGGTCGATGCGTCCCTCGACGATGCGGCGGTGGCCACACCCCGCTCGGCGGTGCGGTCGGTCGCGGTCACGGTCGCAGTCCCATCGCGTCGGCGCCGACCAGGTCGGCGGGGAGGCGGCCGACGTCGTTCCAGCGCACCCGGTCGGCGTTGAACACGGGTCCTTCGACGCACGAGCGGACAAACTTCGACGATCCGTCGTCCTGGCGTACCGGGAGCACGCAGGTCATGCACACGCCGATACCGCAGGCCATGGACTCCTCCACCGCCACCTGCGCCGGCACGGCGTGGGCCCGGGCCACGTCGCCGACCGCGCGCAGCATGGCCATCGGCCCGCAGGCGTACACGACCTGGGCCCCGATTTTGGTGATCAGCCGGGGCAGGACGTCGGTCACCCGGCCCCGCTCGCCGGCGCTCCCGTCGTCGGTGGTGACGGTCACCGCCCCGACGCTGCGGCGCACCACCAGCTCGCCGAACAGCCGTCCCGCGGTGGCCGCGCCGACGACGACCTCTACCGGCGAGCCGGCGGCCAGCAGCCGCTGGGCCAGTGGCACCAGTGGCGCCGTTCCGTAGCCGCCACCCAGCAGGACCGCGGGCACCGGGTCGGCCGGCAGCGGGAAGGGGTGGCCCAGCGGGCCGACCAGGTCCAGGTGGTCGCCGGGGCGGCGTTCGACCAGCCACTGTGTGCCGGGGCCGTGCGCGGCGACGACGAACTGCACGGTGCCGGCGAAGTCCCCCGCCGGCGTCGCCCCGTTCAGCGCGAATGCCCGGCGCAGGATCATCGACGACTGCGGCCCGCCGACCGCGACGGCAACGAAGTGCCCGGGCTGGAACCCCGCGGCCACACCGGGGGCGATCACGGTGAACTGCACGTATTCCCCGAGTCGTTGGACGGCGAAGATCTCCCCGTCCTCCTGGACCGGAGTCATTGCCGAACCTGCGGGGTGTCGCGCCAGGCGGCGATGTCGGCGTGGAATTCTTGCAGCGAGCGCACACCGACGTCGCCGCGCACCAGGGCCTCGATCCCCTGCACCGCGGCCGCCGCGGCCTGGACCGTGGTCAGGCACGGGATGCCGGCGGCCACCGCGGCGGTACGGATCTCGTACCCGTCCACCCGGGGCCCGGAGTTGCCCGGCGAGCCCCACGGGGTGTTGAGGACCAGATCGATCTCTCCCGCCGCGATCCGCTCGACCACACTCTCACCGCCCTCGCTGAACTTGCCGACCACCTCGGCCGACACCCCGTTGCGCCGCAGTACCTGGGCCGTGCCCACGGTGGCCACGATGCGGAAACCGAGGTCGGCCAGCCGCTTGACCGGGAAGATTGCCGCGCGCTTGTCGCGATTGGCGATCGAGACGAACACCGCGCCCGACGTGGGCAGGGCGCCGTAGGCCGCGGCCTGGCTCTTGGCGAAGGCGGTGCCGAACAGAGCGTCGATGCCCATCACCTCGCCGGTCGACTTCATCTCCGGGCCGAGGATCGAGTCGACATGGTCGCCGTCCGGCGTGCGGAAGCGGTGGAACGGCAGCACCGCCTCCTTGACCGCGATCGGGGCATCGGCCGGCAGGTCGCCACCGTCGCCGAAGCCGGGCAGCAGGCCCTCGGTGCGCAGCTCGGCGATCGTCGCCCCTACGGCGATCCGCGCGGCGGCCTTGGCCAGCGGCACCGCCGTCGCCTTGGACACGAACGGCACGGTGCGACTGGCGCGCGGATTGGCCTCGAGTACGTAGAGGACGTCACCGGCCAGGGCGTACTGGACGTTGAGCAGGCCGCGCACGCCAACAGCCTCGGCCAGCTTCAGTGTGGACCGGCGTACCCGTTCGATCTCGGCCGCACCCAGCGTGATGGGCGGCAGGGCGCAGGCCGAGTCGCCGGAGTGGATGCCGGCCTCCTCGATGTGCTCCATCACCCCGCCGAGGTACAGCTCCACCCCGTCGTAGAGCGCATCGACGTCGATCTCGACCGCGTCGTCGAGGAAGCGGTCGACCAGCACCGGCCGGTCGGGTCCGATCTCGGTGGCCCGGCTGATGTAGGAGGCGAGGTTGCGCTCGTCGTAGACGATCTCCATACCTCGCCCACCGAGGACGTAGGACGGGCGCACCAGCACCGGATAGCCGATCCGGTCGGCCACCGCCTTGGCCTCGGTGAAGGACACCGCGGTGCCGTAGTTCGGCGCCGGAAGGCCGGCGGCAGCAAGCACGCGGCCGAACTCCCCGCGGTCCTCGGCCAGGTCGATCGCCTCGGGCTGGGTGCCCAGGATCGGCACGCCGGCGTCCTTGAGCCCGCGAGCCAGCCCGAGTGGGGTCTGTCCGCCGAGGGTGCAGATCACCCCGGCCACCTCGCCCGACTGCTGCTCGGCGTGCACCACCTCGAGCACGTCCTCCAGCGTGAGCGGCTCGAAGTAAAGCCGGTCGGAGGTGTCGTAGTCGGTCGAGACGGTCTCGGGGTTGCAGTTGACCATCACCGTCTCGTAGCCGCGGCCGTCGCGGTCCGACGCCGCCCGCAGGGCCATCACCGCGTGCACGCAGGAGTAGTCGAATTCGATGCCCTGACCAATCCGGTTGGGTCCGCTGCCGAGGATGATCACCTTGGCCCGCTCCCGCTGCGGCTCGACCTCGGTCTCCTCCTCGTAGGTCGAGTAGTGGTAGGGGGTGCGGGCGGCGAACTCGGCCGCGCACGTGTCCACGGTCTTGAAGACCGGGCGGATGCCGGCCCGCCAGCGCAGCAGGCGCACGCCGGCCTCGCCGGCCAGCTCGGGGCGCAGGGCGGCCACCTGGCGGTCGGACAAACCAACCCGCTTGGCTCGCCGCAGCAGGTCGGAGCTCAGCGTGGGGGCCTCACGGATCTCGGCACCGAGATGCTGGACCAGCGCGATCTGGTCGACGAACCATGGGTCGATGCCGCTGGCCTCGGCCACCTGCTCGGGGGCGGCTCCGGCGGCCAGCGCCCGTTCGACGGTGTAGAGCCGCCCGTCGACCGGGGTGCGGAGCTCCTTCAGGTAGGTCTCCACCGGCTCGAGCGGGGTGTCCGGACCGGTCCAGAAGCCGGCCGGGCGGGTCTCCATCGAGCGCATGGCCTTGCCCAGCGCCTCGGTGAAGTTGCGCCCGATCGACATCGCCTCGCCGACGCTCTTCATGTGGGTGGTCAGCACGGGGTCGGCACCGGGGAACTTCTCGAACGCGAATCGCGGGATCTTGACCACGACGTAGTCCAACGTCGGCTCGAACGCGGCCGGCGTTTCGCGGGTGATGTCGTTGCTGATCTCGTCGAGGGAGTAGCCGACCGCCAGCTTCGCCGCGATCTTGGCGATCGGGAAGCCGGTGGCCTTGGAGGCCAGGGCCGAGGACCGCGACACCCGCGGGTTCATCTCGATGACGATCAACCGTCCGGTGGCCGGGTCGACGGCGAACTGGATGTTGCAGCCGCCGGTGTCCACGCCGACCGCCCGCAGCACGGCGATGCCGAGGTCGCGCATGCGCTGGTACTCACGATCGGTGAGCGTCATGGCGGGGGCCACGGTGATCGAGTCGCCGGTGTGCACACCCATCGGGTCGACGTTCTCGATCGAGCACACGACGACCACGTTGTCGTGACGGTCGCGCATGAGCTCGAGCTCGAATTCCTTCCAGCCGACCACGCTCTCCTCGACCAGCACCTCGTGCACCGGGCTGGCGGCCAGGCCCCGCCCGACCATGGTGCGGACGTCGTGGGCCGTGGTGGCCAGGCCCGAACCCAGGCCGCCCATGGTGAACGACGGCCGGACGACCACCCGGTTTTCCACGGTCGCGGCAAAGGTCACCGCCTCCTCGAGCGTCCGGCAGACCACCGATGCCGGCACCTCGCCGCCGACCGCCCGCACGATCTCCTTGAATCGCTGGCGGTCCTCCCCGCGCTGGATGGCCTCGATGTCGGCACCGATGAGCTCCACGCCGTACTTGGCCAGCACGCCGTTCTCGTGCAGGGCCACGGCCAGGTTGAGCGCGGTCTGCCCGCCCAGCGTGGCCAGCAGCGCATCGGGCCGCTCCTTGGCGATCACCATCTCGACGTACTCCGGCGTGAGCGGCTCGACATACGTCGCGTCGGCGAACTCCGGATCGGTCATGATCGTCGCCGGGTTGGAGTTGACCAGGCTGATCCGGAAGCCTTCGGCCCGCAGCACCCGGCAGGCCTGCGTGCCGGAGTAATCGAACTCGCAGGCCTGGCCGATGACGATGGGCCCGGAGCCGATCACGAGGATGTGGTCGATATCGGTGCGGCGGGGCATCAGCCGGTGCTCCGTTCGGACGTCTCCAGCAGAGCCACGAAGCGGTCGAACAGATAGGCGGCGTCGTGCGGTCCGGCCGCCGCCTCCGGGTGGTACTGCACGCTGAACGCCGGGCGGTCGAGCGCCCGCAACCCGGCGACCACGCCGTCGTTGAGGTTGACGTGGCTGACCTCCACCCGCCCGAACTCGGTGTCGGTCGGCGTCTCGATCGGGGCATCCACCGCGAAGCCGTGGTTCTGCGAGGTGATCTCCACCCTTCCCGTCGCGCGGTCGAGGACCGGCAAGTTCAGCCCCCGGTGGCCGTAACGCAGCTTGTAGGTGCCGAAGCCGTAGGCCCGGCCGAGGATCTGGTTGCCGAAGCAGATGCCGAACAGAGGCGTGCAGTCGCGCAGCAGGTCACGCACCACGTGCACCGTCGCGTCGGCCGTGGCCGGATCACCGGGACCGTTGGCCAGGAACACCGCGTCGGCCCCGGTCGCGCGGATGTCCTCGGCGTCGGCCGTGGCCGGCAGCACGTGGGTGGTGATCCCTCGCTCGGCCATCCGGCGCGAAGTCATGGTCTTGATGCCGTAGTCCAGCGCGGCCACGGTGAAGCGGTGCTCGCCGACGGCGTCGATGGTGTACGGCTCGGCTGTGGTCACGTCGCCGATGAGGTCGGCTCCGACCATGCCCGGCGAGCAGCGCACGCGCTCGAGCAGTTCGTCGCGGTCGATGCCGGTCGAGGAGATGCCGCAGCGCATCGCGCCGTTATCGCGCAGGTGCCGGGTCAGCGCCCGCGTGTCGATCCCGCTGATGCCGACCACACCCTGGTCCTCGAGCTCGTCCTCGAGCGGGCGGCAGGAGCGCCAGCTCGACGGGCGGGGGGACGGGTCGCGGACCACATAGCCGGCCACCCAGATCCGGTTGGACTCGCCGTCCTCGTCGTTGATCCCGGTGTTGCCGATGTGCGGAGCGGTCTGGACCAGCACCTGGCGGTGATAGGAGGGGTCGGTGATCGTCTCCTGGTAGCCGGTCATCCCGGTGGCGAACACCGCCTCGCCGAACGTCTCGCCGAGCGCGCCGAAGGCCTCACCGCGGAACGTGCGGCCGTCCTCCAGGACCAGGATCGCATTCATACCGCCGGCACCAACCGGTCGATGGCCTGGACCCAGTCCGGGTAGACGCGCTTGTCGTCGGCCAGCAGACCCGTATCCAGGCGCCGGTCGCTCGGCGCGTCGCCGAGCCGCCAGCGCACGACGAGCAGGCCACCGGCGCCGGTGACCTTGCCGGCCAGTCCGGCTCCGACACCGGCCGCCTCGATCGCCGCCGTGGGCACGAACACCGGCGCGGTCCCCTGGCGATCGATCAGCAGGCCCTGCTCGGTCAGCGTCGCGGTGCAGGCGGCGCGGAGGCCGAGCCGGTCGGCGACGACTCGGTCCTGCCAGGCGTCAGCGAACGTGGTGCCGACGTAGAGCCCGGTCAACGGAGGCAGCAGCGGCGGGCTCAGCGTCGCCGGGATTTGCGGCAGTGGCCCGAGGTTCGACTGCCGCTCGCCGCGATGCCGCCAGCCAACCCGCATGCCGTAGAGGGACAGCGCGAAAAGGGCCAGGCAGCCGGAAGCGATCAGGAACCGGATCACCGGAGCGCCACCGCTCCTGCGCCGACTTCTGGCGACTTTGCCACCGCAGAGGTGGCCAACGGCCCAAAACCGGGCCCGACCTGGCCGTTGCGGGCGGTGATCGTCCCGCGCAGCAGGGTGGCCACGACGACGCCCGGCAACCGGCGCCCGGCAAAGGGCGTGTTGCGCGAGCGGGAGGCCAGCCGGCTGGGCTCCACCATCCATTCGGCCGACGGGTCGACCACGACCAGGTTGGCCGGCTCCCCGACCGCGATGGGGCGGCCGTGTCCGGACAGGCCGCCGATGCGCGCCGGCGCCCCGCTCATCCGCTCGGCCACGCCGCGCCAATCGAGCGAGCCGGATCGCACCATCGTCTCGATCACCACCGACAGCGCCGTCTGCAGGCCGAGCATGCCCGGCAGCGCCACGGCCCACTCGGTTTCCTTGTCCTCGGCGGCGTGCGGAGCATGGTCGGTGGCCACGCAGTCGAGCACACCCTCGGCCAGCCCGGCTCGTAACGCCGCGACGTCAGCGGCGGTCCGCAGCGGCGGATTGACCTTGAACACCGGGTCGTAGGACTCGGCCAGGTCGTCGGTCAGCAGCAGGTGGTGCGGGGTGACCTCAGCCGTCACCGGAAGTCCGGCCGCCTTGGCCGCACGCAGGATGTCCACCGAGCCGGCGGTCGACACGTGGCAGACGTGCAGCCGCGAACCGACGTGCCCGGCCAGCAACACGTCGCGGGCGATGATCGCCTCCTCGGCGACCCCGGGCCAACCGGTCAAGCCCAGGCGGCCGGAGACCGCACCCTCGTTGAGCTGGGCGCCGACGGTCAGGCGCGGCTCCTCGGCGTGCTGGGCGATCACTCCGTCGAAGGCCTTGACGTACTCCAGCGCCCGCCGCATGAGGGCCGGGTCGGCTACGCAGAACCCGTCGTCGGAGAACACGCGCACGTGCGCAGCGGAGTCGGCCATGGCCCCGAGCTCGGCCAAGCGGGTGCCTTCCCGGCCGACCGTTACCGCGCCGATCGGCTGGACGTCGACCAGCCCGGTCTCGCGGCCGAGGCGCCACACCTGCTCCACCACGCCGGCGGTGTCGGCCGCGGGGTCGGTGTTGGGCATGGCGAAGACCGCGGTGAAGCCGCCCAGCGCGGCCGCGGCCGACCCGGTGGCCACCGTCTCGGCGTCCTCGCGCCCGGGTTCGCGCAGGTGTACATGCAGGTCGACCAGCCCGGGCAACAGCACCAGGCCGGCGCCATCGATCACCTCGTCGGCCTCGGGACGATCGTTCCCCCCGGCGGCGGGAGTCAGTGCGGCGATGCGGCCGTCCTCGATCAGGACGTCGACCGCGTCCTCGCCGTAGGGACGCGCGCCGGTGATGAGCACGCTCACACGCCGTCGCCTCCGCTGCTCACAGGTCGGCCCCGCCGAGCAGGAGGTACAGCACGGCCATCCGCACGCTGACCCCGTTGCTGACCTGCTCGACGATCGTGCTGCGGTGCGGGTCGTCGGCCACCTCGGCCGCGATCTCCATGCCACGGTTCATCGGCCCGGGGTGCATGACAATGGCCGGCTCGGGCAGAAGGCCCACGCGCCGGGCATCGAGACCGTAGCGGCGCGAGTACTCCCGGGCGGAGGGAAAGAAACCGCCGCTCATCCTCTCGTGCTGAACGCGCAGCATCATCACCACGTCGGCGTCGGGCAGCGCGGCGTCGAGGTCGTAGCCCACCGTCACCGGCCAGGTCTCGATCCCGGCAGGAAGCAAGGTCGGCGGGGCGACGAAGTGCACCTCGGCACCCAGCGTGGTCAGCAGCAGGGCGTTGGACCGGGCGACCCGCGAGTGCAGCACGTCCCCGACGATGGTCACCCGCAGGCCGTCCAGGTTCCCCTGCCCGGCGCGCAGCCGGCGGCGGATGGTGAACGCGTCGAGCAGCGCCTGGGTGGGATGTTCGTGGGTTCCGTCCCCGGCGTTGACCACGCTGCCGCGCACCCAGTTGGTCAAGCGCACGGCCGCGCCGGAGTAGGAGTGGCGCACGACCACCGCGTCGGCACCCATCGCCTCGAGGGTCAGCGCGGTGTCCTTGAGCGACTCGCCCTTGGACACGCTCGATCCCTTGGCCGAGAAGGTCACGACGTCGGCCGAGAGCCGCTTGGCCGCCAGCTCGAACGACGTCCGCGTGCGGGTGGAGTCCTCGTAGAACAGATTGACCACCGTGCGCCCGCGCAGCGTAGGCAGCTTCTTGACCTCGCGGCCGGCCAGAGCGCGGTCCAGCTGCTCGGCGGTGTCCAGCAGCTCCACCGCGGCGGAACGGTTGAGGTCGCCGGCCGAGAGCAGGTGGCGACCGAGCGGCCCGGCGGTCGCCGACGCGGCTGATGCGATTCCCGTGCCGGCCGGTGGCACCTGCGGCTCCCCTGGGATCGCGACATCGGCCGAGGCTCGGTCCACGACCGACGGGCTCGCTCGGTGGTCGGCGCGAGCCGGCGAGCGGGCCGGTGCCGCCGGCGCGTCGACCCGGCTCATTGCGGCGTCCCGGTCGAGACGTACACACAGTCCTCGCCGTCGGTCTCGATGAGTCGCACGCGCACGCTGCCGTCCCTGGCCGTGGGCAGGTTCTTGCCGACGTAGTCGGCCCGGATCGGCAGCTGGCGGTGGCCCCGGTCGACCAGGACGGCCAGCTGCACGGTGCGCGGCCGGCCGAGCTCACGCAGCGCGTCGAGGGCGGCGCGGGTGGAGCGGCCGCTGAACAGCACGTCGTCGACCAGGATGATCAGCCGGTCGTCGATCCCGCCGGGGGGCTCGACCGTCTCGGTCAGCGGCCGGACACCGACCCGACGCAGGTCGTCGCGGAACAGAGTGATGTCGAGGACGCCGACCGGCAGCTCGGGGCCATCGAATGCGGCGATGCGTGCGGCCAGTCTTCGGGCCAGCGTGACCCCGCGGGTCGGGATGCCGATCAGCGCGGCGTCCTCGGAGCCGGCCAGCTTTTCGATGATCTGGTGCGCCATCCGGTCCACCGTGCGGGCGACGTCGGTGGCGGCCATGACCCGGTGCTCGTCGAACGGGTCACCGCTCGCCGGCGGATCGAACGAGTGATTGATCGACGGCGGGGCGCCGCGGGCGATTCGAGCCGGCGCGTGCGGGGCAGCATCGGTCACAGCGACCTCGTTCGGTTCCTTGCCCGCCTCACGGGACGGGCGTTAAAGGATCTCGGCCGTGTGCGACGGTACCAGTCAGGGTCGATCGAACTCGACCGCAGCGCCGGAGCCGGCACGATCCTCGAACCCGGCGGTGTCTTCCAGGACCGGTGCGGTGGCCGGTGCGACGGGGACCGCCTCGCTGACCCGCGGCCGGGTCCGTACCACCCGACCGAGCACCCCGTTGACGAAGCGCGGCGACTCCTCGGTCGACAAGGACTTGGCCAACTCGACCGCCTCGTCGATGGCGACGGCGTCGGGCACGTCGTCGCGCCAGAGCAGCTCGAACACCCCGAGGCGCAGGATCGCCCGGTCGACGTCGGGCATGCGGGCGACCGTCCAGCCCTCGGCCGACTCGCCGAGGATGCGGTCGATCTCAGGCCGCCTGGCGGCCACACCCTCGACCAGCTCGGTGGTGTAGTCGTTCAGCGGCGGATCGGCCAGCGCGATCCGCTCGGCCAGCGTGGCGACCGCGTCGGTGCCGCGCAGGTCCGACTCGTAGAGGACGTCGAGGGCGCGCTTGCGGGCCTTGCTGCGAGCAGCCACCGGTCAGTTGACCCGACCGAGGTAGCGCCCGTCGCGGGTGTCGACCTTGACCTTCTCTCCTGTGCCGACGAACAACGGCACCTGGACCTGTGCGCCGGTCTCCAAGGTGGCCGGCTTGGTGCCGCCGGTGGAGCGATCGCCCTGCAGGCCGGGATCGGTCTGGGCGATGACCAGCTCGACAGTGATCGGCAACTCGATGAACAGCGGCACCCCGTCGTGGACGGCCACGGTGACCTCGGCGTTGTCGAGGAGGTAGTCGGCCGCCGATCCCACCGTCGCGGCGGGAACGGTCATCTGCTCGTAGCTGGCGCCGTCCATGAAGACAAAGTCGGCACCGTCCTGATAGAGGTAGGTCATCGTGCGCTTGTCGACGTTGGCCGTCTCCACCTTGGTGCCGGCGTTGAACGTGCGGTCGACGACCTTGCCCGAGAGCACGTTCTTGAGCGTGGAGCGTACGAAGGCCCCCCCCTTGCCGGGCTTGACGTGCTGGAAGTCGGTGACCGTCCAGAGCTGGCCGTCCAGGTTGAGGACGAGGCCGTTCTTGAGATCGTTAGTGGTCGCCACGGTGCGCAGTTCTCCCAGCTCGATCGCGGTGGTGGCCGGCGGCGCCCTAGGACAGGCGGCCGACGTGAGGGGCCCAGTCTAGGCGGTGCCGGCGGGCGAAACCGTGGTGCTCGATGCGCGCGGGCGGCCTAGCGTCGCCGGCGATGACCACCTATGGATCGCCCGTGCTGCCGTCCGTCCGCCCGGCCGCTGCTGAGCCGACGTTGCGGACCGAACGGGGCGACGATGCCACCGCGGTGCGTGCGGCGGTCCTCGCCGCCTTCGGGCCCGACCGCGGTGAGGTGGCCGAGCTCGCGCGCCGCCTGGCCGCGGAGGTGCCCGGAGCAGGCCGGGTGACCGAGCTGGACGGCACCGTGGTCGGGCACGTGCGCGTCTCCCGCGGCTGGTTGGACGCGCCCGACCGCCTGCTCGAGGTCGGAGTGCTGAGCCCGTTGTCCGTGCGGCCGGAGCAGCAGGGTCGAGGAATCGGTGCCGCGCTGGTGGCCGGCGCCGTACGGGATACGGCCGCGCTCGGCTGGCCGCTGCTGTTCCTCGAGGGATCGCCCGACTACTACGCCCGGCAGGGGTTCCGCACCGCCGGGCCGATGGGGTTCACCGCGCCGTCGGTGCGCATCCCCGCGCCGGCGTTCCAAGCCGTGCTCCTGCCCGGGTACGACCCGTCGATGTCCGGCGCCTTGGTATACCCCGACGTGTTCTGGGAACTGGACTGCGTAGGGCTGCGGTGATCCTCAGTCGGCTGGGCGGGCCGACAGCCAGGACAGCGCCAGCACGTAACCCTCGACCCCGAGCCCGACGATCACGCCGCTGGCCTGGGCCGACACGTAGCTGTGGTGGCGGAAGGGCTCGCGACGGTGGACGTTGCTGATGTGCACCTCGACCAGCGGGGCCACCAGCTGGGCGCACGCGTCGCCGAGAGCCACCGAGGTGTGCGTCCAGGCGCCGGCATTGAGCACGACGGGGGTGGCCGCGTCGGCCGCCTCGTGCAGCCACCGCAGCAACTGGCCTTCGTCGTCGGTCTGGCGTACGTCGACGTCGAGCCCGAGCTCGCGTCCGGCGCTTTCGCACAGCGCCGCGAGTTCGGCGTGGGTGGTGCGGCCGTACACCTCGGGCTCGCGTGCGCCGAGGCGGCCGAGGTTCGGCCCGTTAAGCACGAGCACCGGACGCGGTGACGTCGTCATGCGGATCCCTTCCGGTCAGTCGTCTCTCGGTCGGCGACCTCGGAGTAGGCCGCGGCCAGCACGGCGGGGTCGGGATCGTCGGCCCGCCCGGGTCGGGCCAGGCCGTCGAGGACCACGAAGCGCAGTCGTCGGCCCCGCGCCTTCTTGTCCACCCGCATCGAGTTCAGCAGGGCGTCGAAGGCGCCTTGGCGGTAGGTGGTCGGCAGGCCCAGCGCGCTCAGTACCGCCCGGTGGCGGTCGGCGGTCGCGTCGTCCAGGCGGCCGAGCGCCCGCGACAACTCCGCGGCAAACACCATTCCCACCGACACCGCCGCGCCGTGGCGCCACCGGTAGCGCTCGGCCCGCTCGATGGCGTGCCCCAACGTGTGCCCGTAGTTGAGAATCTCCCGCCGGCCCTGCTCGGTGAGGTCCTCGCCCACGACGTCGGCCTTGACCCGGACCGCGCGCTCGATCAACTCCCGCTCGAGCGCTCCGCCAGGACGGGCGGCCTCGGCCGGGTCGGCCTCGATGGCGTCGAGAATGGCCGGGTCGGCGATGAAGCCGCACTTGACCACCTCGGCCAGCCCGGCGACGTAGTCGTTCAGCGGCAACGACGACAGCGTGGCCAGGTCGCACAGGACCCCGGCCGGCGGATGGAAGGCGCCGATGAGGTTCTTGCCCCGCTCGGTGTTCACGGCGGCCTTGCCGCCGACCGCCGCGTCGACCATGCCGGCCAGCGTGGTCGGCACCTGGATCACGGGCACGCCGCGCAGCCACCCGGCGGCCACCCAGCCGGCCAGGTCGGTCGTCGCCCCGCCGCCGAGCCCGATCACAAGGTCGGACCGGGTCATGCCGATCTGGCCCAGCACGTCCCAGCAGAAGGCGGCCACCGGCACGGTCTTCTGGTCCTCACCGTCCGGCACCTCGACGACGTGGGCGTCAAACCCCTCGCCGGCCAGGTCGGCGCGGACCGCCTCGGCCGTGGTGAGCAACGTCGGCGGGTGGATGATCGCCACCCGCTCGGCCGGCGCCCCTGCGGCCGTGCTGGCGCGGACCAGGGCCGACAGCTCGCCGAGCAGGCCGTGCCCGATCACGACGTCGTAGGGCGCGGCGCCGGCCACGGGAATGCGGGTAGAGGGTCCGACGGAGGTTCCGGGTGTCGGTGCAGCGTTCATCGTCGCGCCGCATCGACGGGGTCGACACCGACTGAGCTCGGCGCAGCGTCGGATCCAACGGCATTCTCGGCGCCGATGGCCAGCAGCAGGTCGGCGACGATGGCCGGCCACGGCCGGCCACCGGTGCTCACCCGGGCGGTGGCGACCTCGTCGTAGAGCGGCGTGCGTTCCCGCTGCAGTCGAGCGAGCACTTCGGAGGGGTCCGCGGCCAGCAAGGGCCGATCACTGCCCGCGGTGTAGCGCATGGCGGCCTCGACCGTGGTGACCAGGTGGATCACCGGCGACGCACTGTCCCGCAGCCGCTTCCGTGTGCCCGGCGCCAGCACCGCCCCGCCGCCGAGGGACAGCACGCCGGCGAATGAGCCGAGCGCGAGCGCCACTGCCGCCTCCTCCAACGCCCGGAAGGCCGGCTCGCCGTCGTCGGCGAAGATCTCGGCCACGCTGCGCCCCGCGCGGGCCTCGACCAGATCGTCCGAGTCGGCCGCCTCGACGCCGAGGCGACTTGCCAGCCGCCGGGCCGCGCTGGACTTGCCGGCCCCGGGCAGCCCGACGAGGACCGCCCGCGGCTCCGATCTAACCGTTCCCGGCCGGTCCGTCCCCGGCCGGTCCGTCCCCGGCCGGTCGGTCCCCGATGCGACGGCGTCGGTCCCGCTCACGACCCGGCCGGTCCGGCGCTCAGGCCCCGCTCGGCCAGCCGCTTGCGATAGCCCTCGGCGTTGCGGCGGGTCTCCTCCAGCGCGTCGCCGCCGAACTTCTCCAGGACGGCCTCGGCCAGCACCAGCGCGACCATCGCCTCGGCGACGACGCCAGCCGCCGGAACCGCACAGACGTCGGAGCGCTGGTTGATGGCCACCGCCGCCTCGCCGGTGGCCACGTCGACGGTCGCCAGCGCGCGGGGCACAGTCGAGATCGGCTTCATCGCCGCCCGCACCCGCAGCGGCTCTCCGGTGGACATGCCACCCTCGGTGCCACCGGAATGCTGGGTCCGCCGGCGCAGCACGCCGTCGTCGCGGGCGATCTCGTCGTGCGCGCGTGAACCCGGCGTGCGGGCGGTCTCGAACCCGTCGCCGACCTCGACGCCCTTGATCGCCTGGATGCCCATGAGCGCGGCGGCCAAGCGCGAGTCGAGCCGGCGGTCCCACTGCACATGGCTGCCGAGGCCCGGCGGCACTCCGTAGACCAGGACCTCCACCACGCCACCCAGAGTGTCCCCCGCCCGCTTGGTGGCGTCGATAAGCGCGATCATCGCCGCGGCCGCCTCGGGATCCAGACACCGGACCTCGGAGGCGTCGACGCGGCTTAGGTCGGCCGGCTCGGGGACGACGCCGGCCGGCGCGCGGACCGAGCCGATCTCGACCACGTGGCTGAGCACCTCGATGCCCATGCTCTGCTGCAGGAAGCGGGCAGCCACCGTGCCCAGGGCCACGCGCATCGCCGTCTCCCGCGCGCTGGCCCGTTCGAGCACCGGGCGCGCGTCGGGCAGGTCGTACTTCTGCATACCCACCAGGTCGGCGTGCCCGGGCCGGGGCCGGGTCAGCGCCGCGTTGCGGGCCTGCGCGGCCAGCTCGTCGGCGTCCACCGGATCGGCGGCCATCACCGTGCGCCACTTCGGCCACTCGGTGTTGCCGACGCGGATGGCCACCGGCCCGCCCATCGTGACGCCGTGGCGCACGCCGGCGGTCAGCTCGACCTCGTCGGCCTCGAACGCCATGCGGGCGCCGCGGCCGTAGCCAAGACGCCGACGGGCCAGCGCCTCGCTCACGTCGGCCGTCGTCACGCCCACCCCGGCCGGCAGACCCTCGATCACGCCGACCAGGGCGATGCCGTGCGACTCCCCGGCGGTGATCCAACGCAGCACGACGTGCAGTCTCCCACCCGCGTCGGCGGTGCCGGGCGGGTCAGCTGAGCGCGGCCACCAGCAACGCACCGAGCATCAGCGGCGGACCGAACGCGAACTCCTCGCGCCAGCCGGCCCGGCGGGCGATCAACAGGGCGATCGCGGCGACCGCGCCGAGAACGAAGCCGGCGTACAGGCCGAGGGCCACCGGTCCGACGCCGAGCCAGCCGAGGTACAGACCGAGCAGGCCGGCCAGGGTGACGTCCCCGAAACCCAGTGCGCGGCGTGAGGTGAGGTGCAGGACGGCGAAGGCGGTGAACGCCCCGACTCCGCAGAGGCCGGCCCGCAGCAACCGGCCGCCGTCCTGGTCCAGGACCGCAGCGAGGGCAAGCAGGGCGACCCCGAGCAGGTAGCCGGCGCCGATCAACCGGTCGGGCAGGCGATGGTGCTGGCCGTCGATGATCGCCAGCGGAGCTAGCACTACGGCCAAGGCCACCCACGCCGGCCAGGCCGCGGTCGGGCCGGCCGCGGCACCGGCCAACGCGCCGAAGGCGGCGGCCACCCCGGCGACGACGGCGACACGGGCGGCCGAGCTGCGGGTCGGGCGGTACCAGCGCCCGTCCCGGCGGTCGGGGACGGTCAGCGTGAGGCCGGCCAGATAGGGCGCGGGCAGCGCCGCGGTGACCGCGCCGCCGACCGCGGCAGCCACCGAACTCACCCGGTCACCGGCCGCACCGGGGCAGCGGGGGTTCCGACTCCGACCCGGCTCACGGGCGGACCGCCGTGTCCAGGGCGGCGGCCATGGCCGCGAGCGGGGCCGGGCGGCCAGTCATCAGCCACACCTGCTCGGCGGCCTGGTGCAGCAGCAGGCGGGCACCGCCGATCGCCATACCGCCGGCGGCGCGTACCGCCGCGGCCAGCTCGGTCGGCCACGGGGCGTAGACGACGTCGAGCACGACGGTGTCGGTCGACCAAGTGCGGACGGACAGCGCGTCGGCCGCGGTCGGCGGGAGTGTGCTGATCACCACCGCGCCGGGATCGAAACCGCCGGGGTCAGCCACGCTCACGGACGAAACCGCGATCCCGAGCGGCTCGGCCGTCGCGATCAGGTCGGCGGTACGGGAGGCGTCGCGCACCGCGACCGTCACCGCCGTCACCCCGAGGTAGGCGAGGGCGACCACGGCGGAACGCGCGGTGGCCCCGGCACCCAGGATCACCACCTCGCGCTGCGGCAGCCGGCCGACGTCGAGACCCTCACCCAGCGCCACTGCCAGCCCGGCCACGTCGGTGTTGTCGGCCCGCCAGCCGCCGTCGGCCCGACGGACCAGGGTGTTCGCCGCACCGGCCGCCCCGGCCCGCTCACCGACCTCGTCGGCGAGGGCCAGCGCGGCCTCCTTGCCAGGCCGGCTGATCGAGTACCCGACCCAGTCCGGGGGGCTGGCCCGGACCAATCCGGCCAATTCCTCGGCGCCGCAGTCGATCGGCTCGTAGGTCCACCCGGTCAGTCCCAGGGCGGCGTAGGCGGCCCGGTGCAGCAGCGGCGACAGCGAGTGCGCTACGGGCCGGGCGAGCACCCCGGCACGGCTCAGGTGCAACCCCAGTTGTTGCGCCGGCACGTGTCGGAGGCGGCCAGGAACGCCTTGTAGCTGTTGGTGAAGAACAGATGCCCGGCGGCGTCGCGGTTGACGAAGTACAGCCAGTTGCCGGCCGGCGGATTGAGCGCGGCCTGCATCACGCCGACCTCGGGATTGGTGATGGGCGTCGGCGGCAGACCGGGATGGATGCGCAGGTTGTACGGCGAAGTCTCCTTGTAGGTGATCGTGCGCAGGTCCTTGCCTTCCAGCTCTGCGCCGTAGACCGAGCTGGAGTCGAACTGGATCGGCGTGTCGGACTTCATCCGGTTGAGCACCACGCGGGCGACCTTGGCCCGGTCCTCGGCGAACTTCGACTCCCGCTGGATCAGCGAGGCGATGATCAGCACCTGGTAGGGCGAGTAGCCCAGCGCCTTGGCGTGCGCGCCGAAGTCCAGGCCGTCGGTTTCCGAGGTGAATTGGGCGGCCATCGCCTGCAGAGCCTCCGACGCCGTGACGTCTGGGTCGAATTGGTAGGTCTGCGGATAGAGGAAACCCTCGGCGGACTTGGGCGTGCCGAAGACGGCCGGCAGGCCGAGATTCTTCACATCGGCCGCCGCGGCCTTGAGGTCGGTGGCCGGCAGTCGCAGCTGCGTGTGCAGCTGGTCCAGCACCTCGAGAACCGTGGTGCCTTCCTTGACTGTGACCTTGGCGATTACCCGGTTGGCCGGCTGCAGCAGCAGGGTGACCGCCTGGGAGGCAGCCATATGGCGGCGCAGGCGGAAGAAACCGGGTTGGAAGTCCTGGGCTCGCCCGCTCCTAGCTGCGGCGGCGACGAAGGCCTGCTTCGACGCGACGACGTCGTGATCCTTGAGCGTGGTCGCGATGTCGGGGGTGGCGTCGCCGGCATGAACCTGGACGGTGACCGTGCCGGTTCCGGCCCCGGTGTAATCCGGCGTCGTGCCACTGCCGACGTCGCCGGCCACCCGCCGCAGGATCGGGTAACCCCCGGCCAGCACGCCGAGCAGGACGACGACGGACACCAGAGTCACGATTCGACGCCGCCGACGCCGCCAACGCCGGCGCCGGTCGTGACGCCGAGCGCGGCTGGGGCGCGGCGCGGGCGCTGTCGCGACGACGGAGGGATCGGCGGCAGGGTCGTCGAAGAGGGAACCGACGAGATCGGAGCTCGGGGCGTCGTCCCTGCTCACGCGTCCTCCGCTGGTCGGGGGTGGGGGGTGTCCAGCCAGCCTTGCAAGATTTCCACGGCGGCGGCCTGGTCGATCACGGCTCGACCGGCCCGGCCGCGCACGCCATGACCGGAGAGCGTACGCGCCGCCGATACCGTGCTGAGCCGCTCGTCGGCGTAGACCACCGGCAGCCCGGGAAGGCGCTCGGACAGCCGGGCACCGTAGCGCGTGGCCAGTTCAGCGCTTGCGGCGTGCTGCCCGCGCAAGGTCAGAGGCAGTCCGACCACGACGCCCACCGCCTCGTGCTCAGCGGCAAGCTCGACGATCCGGTCAAGATCGGCGTCGGCCTTGCGGTCCCGGCGCACGGTCTCGACCGGCACGGCAAGCACACCGCGGGGATCGCTGCGGGCCACGCCGACCCGAACCGTCCCGACGTCGACGCCCAGCCAGACGCCGGCGCGCCGCCCGCCCGCCGGGTCAGTCACGCGCCGCCCAGGCGACCGCCGCCCGCACCGCGTCCAGCGCGGCCGGAATGGCGTCCGCGGAACCGCCAGCCCCCTGGGCCAGGTCGGGCCGTCCGCCGCCGCGAGCGCCCAACGCCGGGGCCAAGGCCTTGACCACGTCGCCGGCCGACAGTCCGGCCTGCTGGCCGGCCGGATTGACGCCGACCACGAAGGCCACCCGGGCGTCGGTGTCGGTCGACGCCGACAGCAGCGCCGCCACGCCGGGGCGGTCGGGGCTCAGTCGGCCGCGCACATCGAGGACCAGCGACCGCAGCTCGTTCGGGGCCACGCCGTCGGGCGCGCGCTGAGCCACTACGGCCGTGCCGGCGACGTCCTCGGCCGCGGCGGCAAGTGCGCCGGCCGAGGCGAGGACCTGCTCGGCCCGCACCCGCTCCAGCTCCCGCTCGGCCGTCCGCAGCCGGGCCAGCAATCCCGCAACTCGGTCCGGCAGCTCCTCCGGGCGGGCCTTGAGCGTGTCGGTCAGCTGGCTGACCAGCGCCCGTTCGGTGCCGAGGTAGCGCAACGCCTCCAGGCCTACGTAGGCCTCCAGGCGCCGCACTCCGGCACCGACCGACGACTCGCCGAGCACGGTCAACGCGCCGACCTGCGCCGCGGACGTGACGTGCGTGCCACCGCAGAGCTCGCGTGACCACTCCCCGCCGATGTCGACCACGCGGACCTGCTCGTCGTAGGTCTCGCCGAACAGGGCCAGCGCGCCGAGCGCGCGGGCCTCGGGCAACGGCATGTATCGCACCTGCACCGGCAGGTCGTGGCGCACGGCCTGGTTGGCCACGTCCTCGATATCGGCCCGCTCCCGGTCCGACAGTGACGAACCCCAGGCGAAGTCGAGGCGCAGATACCCAGGCTTGTTGTACGAGCCGCTTTGCAGAGCCGAGGGGCCGAGGACCTGGCGCAGCGCGGCGTGCACGATGTGGGTGCCGGAATGGGCCTGGCGGGCCGAGATGCGCCACTCCGGGTCCACCGCGGCGAGCACCGCGTCGCCGTCCGCGACCTCCCCGGCCTCTACCAGCACCCGGTGCGCGATCAGGCCCTTCACCGGCCGCTGCACGTCGACAACGCGCAACCGGGCGCCGTTGGCCGAGGTGATGATCCCCTCGTCGGCCACCTGCCCGCCCGACTCGGCGTAGAACGGTGTGCGATCGAGCACGACATCCACCGTCTCGCCCGCACCGGCGCCAGCGACCGCCTCGCCGTCGCGGACGAGGCCCCGCACCGTGGCTTCCGCGGTGAGGTCGGTGTAGGCCAGAAACTCGGTGGTGCCGGCCGCGCGCAGCTCGCGGTAGGCCGGGACGTTGGCGTGGACCGCCTTGTTGGCCTTGGCGTCGGCTTTCGCCCGCTCCCGCTGCTCGGCCATGAGCCGCCGGAAGCCGGTCTCGTCCACGCTGAGCCCGGCCTCGCCCGCCATCTCCAGGGTGAGATCGATCGGGAAGCCGTAGGTGTCGTGCAGAGCGAAGGCTCGCTCGCCGGGAACGGCGGTGCTGCCGGCGGCGCGGGTTTCGGCAACCACCGTGTCGAGGATCGTCGTGCCGGCAGCTAGCGTGCGGCGGAACGTCTCCTCCTCGGCGTAGGCGATCATCTCGATGCGGCCGAAGTCGGTGGCCAGTTCCGGATACGACGGGCTCATGCAGTCGCGGGCGACGGGCATCAGCTCGGGCAGGGAGCGGTCGTCGTAGCCGAGCAGGCGCATCGAGCGGATCGTGCGGCGCAGGATGCGGCGCAGCACGTAGCCGCGGCCCTCGTTCGACGGGGTCACGCCGTCGCCGATCAACATGATCGCGGTCCGCGTGTGGTCGGCGATCACCCGCAGGCGCACGTCGTCCGGGTGCGACTGGCTGGCCGAATGCCCGGAACGTTCGCCGTAGCGTTTGCCGGTCAGCGCCGCGGCCCGGTCGAGGATGGGACGCATCTCGTCGACCTCGTACAGATTGTCGACGCCCTGCAGCAGCGTGGCCATGCGTTCCATGCCCATGCCGGTGTCGATGTTCTTGTTCGGCAGGTCGCCGAGAATCGTGTAGTCGCCCTTGTGCGGGCCGGTGGCCTGGCCGCGCTCGTACTGCATGAAGACGAGATTCCAGAACTCCAAATAGCGGTCCTCATCGACCGCCGGGCCGCCTTCCGGGCCGTAGTCGGGGCCGCGGTCGTAGAACAGCTCACTGCACGTCCCGGCCGGGCCGGGGATGCCCATGTCCCAAGTGTTGTCCTCCTTGCCCCGCCGCACGATCCGCTCGGCCGGGATGCCGATGACCCGCCGCCACAGGTCGAAGGCCTCGTCGTCGTCGAGGTACACCGTCGGCCAGATGCGCTCGCCGTCGAGGCCGAAGCCGCCCTCGGCCAGCGGGCCGGTGGCCAGTGACCAGGCCAGCTCGATCGCCTGCTGCTTGAAGTAGTCGCCGAAGGAGAAGTTGCCGTTCATCTGGAAGAAGGTGCCGTGCCGCGTGGTCTTGCCGACCTCGTCGATGTCCTGCGTGCGGATGCACTTCTGCACGCTGGTCGCCCGCGGCCACGGCGCGGCCTGTTGACCGATGAAGTAGGGGACGAACTGCACCATGCCGGCGTTGACGAACAGCAGGTTGGGGTCGTCGAAGGGCAGCGGCGCGCTCGGCACCACGGTGTGGCCGGTGCGCTCGAAGTGGTTGAGGAACCGGCGTTTGATTTCGGCGGTCTGCATGGCTACGGCGTGGACGACCCGCCGAGTGGCTCTGGTCCGGCCGGTGCCGGCGGTGCCGGCGGTACCGGCGGTACCGGCGGTACCGGCGGTGCTCCCAGGCGCCCGCCGTCGAGCTCGGCCGCCTCGCGCAGGGCGGACTCGTGCTCGGACATGCCGTCGCGGACGTCGGCGGCAAAGTCGCGGATCGCCTCGGACAATTCGGCCAGCGCGCTCGTGGCGCTGGAAACCAGGCGCTTGGGCGTCAGTCGCTCGGCAATGTGGGTGGCCTTGCGGAAGACCAGCGCGCCCAAGGCCAGGCCGAGGCCGAGCCAGAGCAGTCTGCGCATCGCCGGCTCAGCGCTCCTGTCCGGTGGCCCGCGGGCTTTGTCGGGCCACGCGGTGGCGCTGCTTGGCCGCCCGTTCCAGCTCGGCCTCACGGCGCCGCCCGACGGTCTTGCGCACGCCGTAGCTGAACGCCGCCACCTTGATCAACGGGCTGCCCACGGTGCTCGACACGATGGAGCTCAGCGCGGCGGCGTTGGCGGTGATGGAGTTGACGCCCTTGCTGATCCCGTCGACCTGGTCGAGCTGGGCGTTGACGCCACGCAAGGTGTCCTGGGCGTCGGAGAGCAGCGGCAGGGCGCCCTCGTGGGTCTTGCGGATCGCCAAGGTCGCCTCGTCCAGCGCGCGCCCGAGCTTGAGCAGCGGCACGGCCAGGAGCACGACCAGGAGCACGAGAGCACCGGCCGCGATCAGTCCCGCGACTTCTCCTGCGGACACGTTTCCTCCTGGCAGCGGGTACTCGGGACGCGACGACGCGACGGGTCGATGAACCTCCCGACCCTACCCAATGGGCGCGGTTGCTTCGGGCGGCCGCCGGTCGGCCGTCGGCGTCGCTACTCCTCGCCCCGGACGACCCGGCGCAGGGCGGCGGCCCGCTCGCCCCAGGCCCGCTCCGCGCCCCGGTCGGTGGGCACGTAGTAGCGCCGCTCGCGCAGTTGCTCCGGCGGGTAGTCCTGGCGCACGACGCCGGCCGGATCGTCGTGCGGGTACCGGTACCGCTGGGCGTGGCCGAGCGTGGCCGCGCCGGCGTAGTGACCGTCGCACAGTGGCAGTGGCACCGGCCCGGCCCGGCCGTCGCGCACGTCGGCCAGGGCGGCCTCGATGGCGGTGATCACCGCGTTCGACTTCGGCGCCAGCGCGAGGTGAATGGTGGCCTGGGCCAGGGTGATGCGCGCCTCGGGCAGACCGACGAGAGCCACCGCCTGGGCGGCGGCGGTGGCGGCGAGCAGCGCGGTGGGGTCGGCCAGGCCCACATCCTCCGAGGCGTGGACGACCAGCCGACGGGCGATGAACCGGGGGTCCTCTCCCGCGGTGATCATGCGGGCCAGATAGTGGAGCGCGGCGTCGACGTCGGAGCCGCGGATGGACTTGATGAACGCGCTGATGACGTCGTAGTGCTGATCACCGTCGCGGTCGTAGCGCAAGGCCGCGCTCTGCACGGCCTGCTCCACGGTGGCCAGGTCCACCCGCGTGCGCCCGGCGGCAACTGCACTGCCCGCCGCCGCCTCGAGCGCGGTCAGGGCCCGGCGGGCATCACCCTGGGCCAGGCGGATGAGGTGATCGCGGGCAGCGGCATCGAGCTCGACCGTGGCGTCGAGCCCGCGTTCGTCGACCAGCGCGCGGTCGACCAACTCGCCGACGTCGGTGTCGGTGAGCGGCTCGAGGGTGAGCAGCAGGCTGCGGGACAGCAGCGGGGAGACGATCGAGAAGAACGGGTTCTCGGTCGTGGCCGCCACCAACGTGATCGTGCGGGATTCGACCGCGCCGAGCAGCGAGTCCTGTTGGGTCTTGGAAAAGCGGTGGATCTCGTCGAGGAAGAGCACGGTCTGCCGCCCCGACCGGCCCAGGTCGCGGCGAGCCTGGTCGATCACCGCCCGAACCTCCTTGACACCGGAGTTGAGCGCGGACATCGCCACCAGGCGGCGGTTGCCCGCGGCCGACACGATCGAGGCGATCGATGTCTTGCCGGTGCCGGGCGGGCCGAACAGGATCAGCGACATGGGCGCGTCGCCCTCGACCAGCCGGCGCAGCGGCGAGCCGGGGCCGAGCAGGTGGTCCTGCCCGACCACCTCATCCAGCCGGCGGGGACGCATCCGCGCGGCAAGCGGGGCATTGGCGTCCGCCCCGCCCGGGCCGGGCTCGGCCGCGACCGGCGGGTCAAACAGCGAGGGTTCGGTCACGGCGGACATTGTCGTCCGGGCGGCCGGACGCTGCTCGCGGCGCTGCTCGCGGCGCTGCTCATGACGCTGCTCGCGGCGCGGCGCGCGGTCATCCCGGACCTGCGGCGAGAGCGCGGACCGCGTCGATGGTGTCCGCTTCGGCCGCCGGCTTGTCGTCGCGGTAGCGCAGGACGCGGGCAAAGCGCAGAGCGACCCCGCCCGGATAACGGGTCGAGCGCTGCACTCCATCGAACGCGATCTCGACCACCTGCTCCGGCCGCAGCGGCACCACGTAGCTGGATTCGTCGAGCGGACCGGTGGCCAATGTCCGGAAGCGCTCGGTCTGCCAGGCCAGCATCTCGTCGGTCATGCCCTTGAACGTCTTGCCGAGCATGACGAAGCCACCGGCCGGGTCGCGCGCGCCGAGGTGGATGTTGGACAGCCATCCGCGGCGGCGGCCGCTGCCCCACTCCACCGCCAGCACGACCAGGTCGACGGTGTGCCGGGGCTTGACCTTGACCCAGGACGCGCCGCGTCGGCCGGCCTGGTAGACGCTGGCCGGATCCTTGACCACTACACCTTCGTGGCCGGCGGCCAGCGCAGCGGCAGCGAAATCGGCGGCCGCGGTGGCATCGGCGGTGTGCCGTCGGTCGACGCGGTGCTCGGGCGGAACGAGTGCGTCGAGGCGCTTCAGCCGCTCGGTCAGTGACTGGTCGAGCAGCACGATGTCGTCGACGGCGAGCAGGTCGAAGAAGAACGCCGTCGCCCGGTCCTCGGCGGCGGTGATCGGCGCGGGCCCCTCCGCCTCGGCGGCGCGGGTGGCCGTACGCGAGGCGGTGTCCTGGAACGGGCGAGCTCGACCCTGGGCGTCGAGCG
The DNA here is from genome assembly GCA_040004775.1 of bacterium. Classification (GTDB taxonomy): domain Bacteria; phylum Actinomycetota; class Actinomycetes; order Mycobacteriales; family Jatrophihabitantaceae; genus JALZBL01. The sequence continues at coordinate 32,473 of JBDUAD010000005.1, forward strand.
TCATCACCTCCCCGTCGAGGACGACGCGCTCGGCCGGCAAGGCCCGCACCGTGGCGACCACCTCGGGCAGACGGTCGGTGATGTCGTCGAGGCTGCGGGTGAACAGGCGGACCTCGTCGGCGTCGCGGTGGGCTTGGATCCGGATGCCGTCGAGCTTGGTGTCGATCACCGCCGGGCCGCTGATCCGTTTAAGGGCCGCGGCGACGTCCGAGGCGCTCGAGGCCAGCATGGGCCGAACCGGCCGTCCGATCTGCAGGCCGAACCCGTCCACCGCCCCGGCTCCACCGGTCAGCGCGGCGACGGCCACCGGCCCCGTGGCGCCGGCCAGCATCACCGCTCGCCGCACCTGCTCGAGCGGCACACCGCTGGCCACGGCGAGGGCGTCGAGCATCGCGGAGTCGAGCGCACCCTGGCGCAGCGCTCCGGAGATCAATCGGCGCAGAAAGTCCTGTTCGGTCCCGGTCGCCGCACCGAACAGCTCGGTCACCGCACGTAACCGCGCGGTGCCCGAGCCCGGACCGGCCAGCGCGGCAATGCGCTCGAGAGCGGTGTCCACGTCGAGCACGCTCAGCGACGGCGCGCCCGCCGGCGGCGGCATCGCCCGCAGCGCGCTCCAGCCGATGCCGGTGCGCCGCTGGCGCAACTCGCCGGCCAGGTAGGCCACGACGATCTCGATCTCGTCCGGCTCGGCTGCACCAAGCAGGGCGGCCAGCTCGGCCCGCTTGGCCAGCCGGGAGCCGGTGGCGGCGACCCGAGCCGACGTCTCGGCCAGCGTCGAGAGCAGCATGGTGCGATTGTTGCGCCCAGCGCTGACAAGGCCGAAGGACGTGGCGCGGACACGGGAGGAGACACGCGGTGTTGCGGATCGCGTTCCACGAGCCGCGCATCCCCGCGAACACCGGCAACGCGATCCGCATGGTGGCCGCCACCGGCTTCGAGCTGCATCTGATCGGCCCACTCGGCTTCGACCTGTCCGACGCCAAGCTGCGCCGGGCGCGCCTGGACTACCACGATCTGGCCTCGGTCACCGTCCACGAGGACCTGGCCGCGGCGTGGACGGCGTTGCTGCCGGCGCGGGTGTTCGCGTTCACCGGGTCCGCGCACACCTCGTTCGCCGACGTGGCCTACCGCCCCGGCGACGTGCTCCTGTTCGGACCGGAGCCAACCGGTCTGGATCCGGTGGTGCTGGCCGATGAGCACGTGACCGAGCGCCTGCGGATACCCATGCTGGCCGGGCGCCGCTCGCTCAACCTGTCCAACGCGGCTGCGGTGGCGGCGTACGAGGCCTGGCGCCAGTTGGGCTACCGGGGCGGGGTCTGATGCCCGGTGAATCGGCCGGCGATATTCATGCCCCTCGCACGCCGGGACGCACATCGGCCAGGAAGACCGCCATCGCCGGCCGGTCGCACGGCCCTGGTCGTCCTCGCCGCTACTGACCGGTCGGATCGCTCGCCGGATCGTCCTCGTCGCGCTCGTCAGGAACGAAGTCGATGCCGGCTTCCCGTCGCTGGGCCTCGGTGATGGGCGCCGGCGCGCCGGTCAGCGGGTCGTAGCCGCCACCGGTCTTGGGGAAGGCGATCACGTCGCGGATGGAATCCGTGCCGGACAGGAGCGCGCACACGCGGTCCCATCCGAAGGCGATGCCCCCGTGCGGCGGGGCGCCGTAGGCGAAGGCATCCAACAGGAATCCGAACTTCTCACGGGCCTCCGTCTCGGACAGGCCCATGACCGCGAACACCCGCTCCTGCACGTTGCGCCGGTGGATACGGATCGACCCACCGCCGATCTCGTTGCCGTTGCACACGATGTCGTAGGCGTAGGCGAGTGCCGACGCGGGATCAGTGTCGAACGTGTCGAGGAACTCCGGCTTGGGCGAGGTGAACGCATGGTGCACCGCGGTCCACGCGCCCGACCCGACCGCCACGTCATCGGTCTCGGCCGCGAGCTCGAACAACGGCGCGTCGACGATCCACACGAAGGCCCAGGCCGACTCCTCGATCAGCCCGAGCCGCCGGCCCACCTCCAGCCGCACCGCGCCGAGCAGGGCGCGCGAGGACATGACCGGGCCGGCCGAGAAGAAGACACAGTCTCCCGGCTTCGCTCCGACATGTGCTGCCATCCCGGCCCGCTCGGCGTCGGAGAGGTTCTTGGCCACCGGGCCGCCGAGCTCGCCGTCCTCGCCGACCAGGACGTAGGCCAGTCCGCGCGCGCCCCGCTGCTTGGCCCAGTCCTGCCAGGCGTCCAGCTGACGACGGGGCTGCGACGCGCCGCCGGCCATCACGACCGCGCCGACGTAGGGCGCCTGGAACACCCGGAAGGGGGTGTCGCGGAAGTAGTCGGTGCACTCGACCAGCTCGAGGTCCAGGCGCAGGTCGGGCTTGTCCGACCCGAAGCGGCGCATGGCCTCGGCGTAGGTCATGCGGGCCACCGGCGTGCTGACCTTCACGTCGATCGTGGCCCACACCGCCCGCAGCACGTCCTCGGCTAGAACGATGACGTCGTCCTGGTCGACGAAGCTCATTTCGACGTCGAGCTGGGTGAACTCGGGCTGGCGGTCGGCGCGGAAATCCTCGTCGCGATAGCAACGGGCGATCTGGAAGTAGCGCTCCATGCCGGCCACCATGAGCAGCTGCTTGAACAGCTGGGGAGACTGCGGCAGCGCGTACCAGCTGCCCGGACGCAGCCGGGCCGGCACCACGAAGTCGCGCGCGCCTTCGGGCGTGGACCGGGTCAGGGTCGGCGTCTCGATCTCGACGAAGTCATGGTTCAGCAACGTGTTCCGGGCCGCGGCGTTGACCTGGGAGCGCAGCCGCAGGGCCGCGGCCGGCCCCGAGCGCCGCAGGTCCAGGTAGCGGTAGCGCAGCCGCGCCTCCTCCCCCACCGTGGCCTGGTCGTCGAGCGGGAACGGCAGCGGCGCGGCGGTGTTCAGCACCTGCAGCGACGACGCGTCGACCTCGACGTCCCCGGTCGGGATCGCGGGGTTCGCGTTGCCCTCCGGGCGAGCCCGTACCTCCCCGACCACGGTGACGCACCACTCGTTGCGCAGGTCGTGGGCCACGGCGTCTTCGCGGATTACCACCTGCACCGTGCCGGACGCGTCGCGCAGGTCGATGAACGCCACTCCGCCGTGGTCGCGGCGCCGGGCGATCCACCCGGCCAGAGTCACCGTGATCCCGGCGTCCGCCGCCCGCAGCGAGCCGGCGGTACGGGTGCGCATCATGAGATCTTCTCCTTGAGGTCGGCCAAGGTGGAGACGAGGTCATCGAAGCCCACCTCGACTTCGTCGGCGCTGATCAGGTCCTTGACCGCGACCCGGCCGGCCTCAAGATCCCGGTCGCCGATCACCACGGAGTATCGGGCACCGGAGCGGTCGGCAGTGCGCATCGCTCCCTTGAGCCCTCGCCGGCCGTAGGCCAGGTCGACCGCCACGCCGGCGGCCCGAAGCGCCGCGGCCAGGACGACACACCGGGCGCGGGCGGCGTCGCCGAGGGGCACGAGGAAGACGTCCACCCGTGCGGTGTCAGGGACGGCGACCTGCTCCGCCTCGACCGCCAGCAGCGTGCGGTCCACGCCGATACCGAAGCCGATGCCGGACAGCTCCGGCCCGCCCAGCTCGGCCATCAGGCCGTCGTAGCGCCCGCCGCCACCAAGCCCGGACTGAGCACCCAGCGCCGGGTGGACGAACTCGAATGTCGTCTTTGTGTAGTAGTCGAGCCCACGGACCATGCGCGGGTTCAGCGTGTACCTGACATCGAGAGCGTCGAGGTGAGCGCGGACCTCGGCGAAGTGCGCGGCGCACGCGTCGCAGAGGTGAGCGACGATAAGCGGCGCGTCGGCCAATTGGGCCTGCACCTCGGGGCGCTTGTCGTCGAGGACGCGCAGCGGGTTCAGCTGGGCCCGGTGTCGAGTGTCGGCGTCGAGGTCGAGACCGGCCAGGAAGTCGGTCAGCCGGCGGCGATAGGCGGGGCGGCAGGTGGCGTCGCCGAGGCTGGTCAGGTCCAGCCGGTAGCCGGTGAGGCCGAGGCCGCGGAAGCCCTCGTCGGCCACGGCCACCACCTCGGCGTCCAGGGCCGGATCGTCGACGCCGATCGCCTCCACGCCGACCTGGTAGAACTGCCGGCCGCGACCGGCCTGCGGGCGCTCGGCCCGGTAGCAGACGCCCACGGTGCGCAGCTTGACCGGCAGCGAGCCGCGGTCCAGACCGTGCTCGATCACCGCGCGCATCACCCCGGCGGTGAGTTCGGGCCGCAGCGTCAGCGAGCGCCCGCCCCGGTCCGCGAACGTATACATCTCCTTGCTCACCACGTCGGTGGACTCGCCCACCCCGCGAGCGAACAGCTCCGTGTACTCCACCACGGGCAGCTCGGTCGGGGCGTAGCCGGCCGCGGCAATGGGCGCGGTGAGGCCGGCCACGACCGCCTCGAACAGCTGTGCGCGAGGCGGCAGGTACTCGAGGAATCCGCGCGGGGCGTTGATCCGGGCCGGGCGCCCGTCGGCAGTCGCGGCGCCGGATGTAGCCGGGGACGCGGCCGTGGTTTCGGCGGGGGGTTCGCTCACGCCACCGCCCCGAGGTACGGGTTGGCTGCACGTTCTCGCCCGATGGTCGTCGACGGGCCGTGCCCGGTGTGGACGACGGTGTGGTCGGGCCGACCGAGGACCACGCGGCGCAGCGAAGCGTCCATGGCCGCGTCGGACCCACCCGGCAGGTCGGTGCGGCCGATCGAGCCGGCAAACAAGAGGTCTCCGCTGAACAGCAGAGGCGCACCGTCCGGGCCGCCGTCGGCACTGACGAAGACCACCGATCCGGCTGAGTGACCGGGAGCGTGCTCGACCCGCAGGCTGAGACCGGCCAGGTCCAGCACGCTGCCGTCGCCCAGCTCCCGGACGTCGTCGGGCTCGGCGAAGGTCAGGCCCGGCACCCCGAACAGCGGTGCGCCGAACGGCAGCCCGAGACCAGACCAGGGGTCGGCGAGCTGGTGGCGGTCGTCGGGGTGGACGTAGGCCGCTACGCCGGTGGCCTGGCAGACCGGGACCACGGAGAAGGTGTGGTCCAGGTGGCCGTGGGTCAGCAGGACGGCGGCCACATGGAGCCGGTGGCCGGCCACGATCTCCGCGAGCCGGGGGCCGATGCCCACGCCGGGATCGACCACGACACACTGCTCGCCCGGTCCGGCGGCGACGACCCAGCAGTTGGTGCCGGCGACCTCGGCCGGAAAACCCTCGACGAGCACGTAGCCCTTCCTGACCCCTGAGTGGCGCGCCTTTGGGTGGCGCATTTGGTTAGGTGGCGCAGTTGGTTGGGTGGCGATGCTGACCCTGGATGGCGATTCTGACCCTGGATGGCGACGCTGACCTTGGACGGCGCCGCGCCGCGTCGGGTCCGGTGAGCCCGGCGGCGAGCCGCCCCAGCCTACCGGCGCGCGACGAGCGGGCAGCCCGCCGTCGGTGTAGCGCCGGCCATGCCGGTGGTCGTCGGCGAGGCTCGGAGATTTCCTGTGAATGGTTGCCGGCCGCGGGTGGACCGAGGATCGATCCGTAGACTCTGCGCCGCTGCCGCCGGTGTGCGTGCGGCTCAACGTCCCGCGTCCCGACGCAGTGCCCGAGAGGATCCGTCCGCGTGCCCACGAACAAGCAGCGCCGAGAAGCAGCGCGTCGCAAGCTCGAGCGCCAGTTGCAGGCGCGCCAAGAGCGGGCCCGCCGTCGGCGTCAGGCCAACCTCGTGGCCAGTATCGTCGGCGCGCTCGTGGTCGTGGCCGTGGTCATCGCCTTCATCGCATTCACCGGCAAGGACAAGTCCACCAACGCGGCGAGCACCGGCTCGACGTCGGCGTCGCCGTCAGCCTCCCCCAGCGGTGTTCAGCCGGCCAGCTACCCGTGCAAGTACGCGGCTGAGGGTAAAGCGGCCAAGACAATCAAGGCCCCGACCAACACCAAGCCGGCCAGGACCGGCAGCGCCGTGGTCAGCGTCAAGACCAACCGCGGCCCGCTCACCTTCACTCTGGACCGCAAGAATGCGCCCTGCACGGTCAACAGCTTCGTGTCGCTGGTCAAGCAGAAGTATTACGACGACACGAAGTGCCACCGCCTGAGCACCGAGGGCATTTACGTGCTCCAGTGCGGTGACCCGTCCGGCACCGGCGGCGGCACGCCCGGATACACGGCGGAGGACGAATACACCGGTGCCGAGAAGTACGGGCCGGGGGTGCTGGCCATGGCCAACACCGGCAGCGCCGACACCAACGGCAGCCAGTTCTTCATCGTCTACAAGGACAGCAGCGCCGGCCTGCAGCCCAAGTACACGGTCTTCGGCAAGGTCACCGCCGGCCTGCCGGTGGTGAACAAGGTCGCCGCAGCCGGAGTGGCCGGTGGCAAGACCGACGGGGCACCGAAGCTCGGCGTGACGATCCAGTCGATGACCTCGCTCGCACCCTAGGCACCCACCGAGTCAACCGGTCGGATTCCGGGCCGCCCGGTTGGAACCGCGCCGCCGATCGGATCCACGCCGCGGCTCAGCCGGCGGCGTGCACGCGGTACACGTCGTAGACACCCTCGACGCCGCGCACCGCCCGTAAGAGGTGCCCGAGGTGCTTGGCCTCGGCCATCTCGAAGGTGAACTTGCTGACCGCCACCCGGTCGCGGTTGGTGGTCACCGACGCCGACAGGATGTTGACGCTTTCATCCGACAACACCCGGCTGACGTCGGAGAGCAGGCCGTGGCGATCCAGGGCCTCGACCTGCACCGACACCACGAACACCGATGCCGCCGACGGCGCCCATTCGACCTCGACGACTCGGTCGGGCTGGTGGAGCAACGACTCGGCGTTGGTGCAGCTACGCCGGTGCACCGAGACCCCGCCGCCGCGAGTCACGAAGCCCAGAACATCGTCGCCGGGCACCGGGGTGCAGCAGCGAGCCAGCTTGACCCACACGTCGGTCAGGCCTTTGACCAGCACGCCGGCGTTGCCGGTGGACGTCGAGCGACTCGGGCTGCGGGATGGGCGGGCCACCTCGGCCAGATCCTCAACCGCACCCTCGGGGCCGCCGAGCGACGCGACCAGCTTCTGTACCACCGACTGGGCGGAGATCTGGCCCTCGCCGATTGCCGCGTACAACGCGGAGATGTCGGGCAGGTTGCTTTGTTGGGCCAGCGTGACCAGGTGGTCACCGCCGAGCAGCCGCTGCAGCGGCAACGACGCCTTGCGCATCGCCCGCGAGAGCTGGGTCTTGCCGGAGTCGATCGCGTCCTCGCGCCGCTCCTTGGCGAACCACTGCCGGATCTTGGTCTTGGCCCGCGGGGACACGACGAACCCGAGCCAGTCTCGCGACGGCCCGGCGCCCTCGGCCTTGGTGGTGAACACCTCGACCGAGTCGCCGTTGCTCAGCGTGCTCTCCAGCGCGACCAGCTTGCCGTTGACCCGGGCGCCGATACAGCGGTGGCCGACCTCGGTGTGCACGGCGTAGGCGAAGTCCACCGGGGTGGAGCCGGCCGGCAGGGACAGCACGTCGCCGGCCGGGGTGAAGACGAAGACCTCGTTGGAGCTGAGGGCGTAGCGCAGGGTCTCGAGGAACTCCTCCGGCCCGAGGGCTTCGCGCTGCCAGTCGAGCATCTGGCGCAGCCAAGCCATTTCGTCCGAGCTCGCCCCGGGCCCGGCCGATAGTCCCCCGACGTCCTTGTACTTCCAGTGCGCGGCGATGCCGTACTCGGCGGTGTTGTGCATGCCGTGAGTACGGATCTGCAGTTCGACCGGCTTGCCGCTAGGCCCGATGACCGTGGTGTGCAACGACTGGTACATGTTGAACTTGGGCATCGCGATGTAGTCCTTGAACCGCCCGGGCACCGGCTGCCACTTGGCGTGGACCACGCCGAGAGTGGCGTAACAGTCACGCACGCTGTCCACCAGCACCCGGATGCCGACCAGGTCGTGAATGTCGGCGAAGTCGCGCCCGCGCACGATCATCTTCTGATAGATCGAGTAGTAGTGCTTGGGCCGACCGGTCAGGCTGGCCTTGATCCCGCCGCTCTTGAGGTCGTCGCTAATGCGCTCGATGACCTCGGTCAGGTACGTGTGCCGCGAGGGCGCCTTCTGTGCCACCAGGCGCACGATCTCGTCGTAGCGCTTGGGGTACAGGGTGGCGAACGCGAGGTCCTCGAGCTCCCACTTGATCGTGTTCATGCCCAGCCGGTGGGCCAGCGGGGCGAGTACCTCGAGGGTCTCGCGGGCCTTACGCTCCTGCTTGGCCGGCGGCAGGAAGCGCAGGGTACGCATGTTGTGCAGACGGTCCGCCAACTTGATCACCAGCACGCGGGGGTCGCGGGCCATAGCGATGATCATCTTGCGGATGGTCTCAGACTCCGCGGCCTCGCCGTATTTCACCTTGTCGAGCTTGGTCACACCGTCGACCAGGTGAGCGACCTCGCCACCGAAGTCGCGGCTGATGTCGTCGATCGTGAGCCCGGTGTCCTCAACCGTGTCGTGCAGCAGCGCCGCGACCAGGGTGATGGAGTCCATGCCGAGCTCGGCGAGGATCGTGGCCACGGCCAGCGGGTGAGTGATGTAGGGATCGCCGCTCTTGCGCAGCTGGCCGCGGTGCTGGCGTTCGGCCACGTCGTAGCCGCGCACCAGCATGCGGATGTCGGCCTTGGCGTGCGCGGACTTGTGCACGGCGATCAGCGGTTCGAGTTCCGGGCGGCTGGTCGAGCTGCGCTGGGAGACGATCCGGCGGGCCAGCCGATCGCGTACCCGCCGGCGGTGTGCGGTGGAATCCTCGCCCTCCGGGTCGCTCGGCACAGGTCCAGGGACCCGCCCAGGCGGCAGCGTCCGATGGCGACGCGGCACGGACCTAGCCGAGACCGCGGGTGTCGCGTTCGCCGCCGGCGGCGAGGCGCCGTTCGACGGGGCGGCAGGGGCGGCAGGGGCGGCCGGAAGCGGGGCGGCGAGGCTGGGGGGCAGCGGGCTGAGGTTCGATGCCGACGGTGCCCGTCGGGTCGCGGCGGCCGGCCGCGCGGGCGCGGCAGCGGCGGCAGCGGGCGCGCGGGCTGCCGTCGTAGGCTCGGGCGCGCGGTGAGCGGCGGGCGCGGACCGCGCGACTGGTCCGGCCGCCGGGTTCTGAGCCGCCGGGTTCGGTGCAACCGAGTTCAATGTCGTCGGGTTCGGAGCCGTCGAGTTCGGGGCGGTGTGATCCCCCCCGGCGGCTGCCGCCGGCGCAATACCGGTTGGCGCAGAAGCGGCCAGCTGGGTCGCAGCGGCGGTTCGGTCGGCAGGCAGTGTGGAGTCGGTCCCCGTGCGGACGGCTTCGCTGGTCAGGGCGCCCCTCCCCACGACGGCGTTCCGTAAGAGCTTTCGGCCAGTCTAGACGGCCGGTGAATCGGCGCCAGACGGCCGTTGCGGCAGGGTCAACAGCGCGTCGACCTCCCGGGGAGCAAAGCGTGCGCGGCCGCCAAGAAATTCCAGCTCGAGAAGCACTGCGGTGCCGCGGAGGACTCCGCCGGCGCGCTCGACGAGGTCGGCCGCGGCGCGCAGGGTGCCGCCGGTGGCCAGGACATCGTCGACGAGCAGTACCCGGTGGCCGTCGAGCAGGCCCAGCGGCACCTCGATCTCGGCGGTGCCGTACTCCAGCGCGTAGGCGGCGTGGACCGTCGGCGGCGGAAGCTTGCCGGCCTTGCGCACCGGAACCATGCCGCAGTCGAGGCGGGCGGCGAGGGCGGCGGCCACGATGAACCCGCGGGCTTCCACTCCGGCCACCAGGTCGAGCGGTCCCTTGGCCCGGGCAACATCGGCCAGAGCCTCCAACACGACGGCGAACGCGTCGCCATCGGCAAGCAGCGGGGTGATGTCCTTGAACAGCACCCCCGGCTGCGGAAAGTCGGGCACATCGCGCAGACGCCGGGCGATCAGCGCGGCCACCGCATTCGGAGCCGACACGCTCGGTGCCATGGACGCAGCCACCGCGGACGCAGCCACCCCGTCCGGAGCAACCGCGTCCGCCGCAGTCCCCGGCACCAGCTCGCTCACTTCTTGCGGCGCGGCGGCGGCTTGGGCCGGTTGGCCGACGGCTTGCCCGCCCCAGGACCGGCGGGGCCGTCGGGACGGGTGGCTGCCGCTGAGGCCCGCGTGCCGTCGGCACGTGCCGGCCGTGCACCTGGTCGCGGCGCCGGCGCCGGTCCCCCGGCGCGGCGGACGGGCGGGCTACCGGCGAGAGCCGACGCCCCGACCCGCTCGCGCGCGCCCACGCTGGAGCGCTTGGCCGCCACCCGGGAAGTCAGCGCCTTAAAGGCCGGCAGGCGCTCGGTCAGGTCGACCACGATCGGCGCGGCCAGGAACAACGAGGAATACGCCCCGGTGGCGATGCCGACGAACATGACCAGGGCCAGGTCCTTGATCGTCCCTACTCCCAGTACGCCGGCACCGATGAACAGCAGGCCGGCCACCGGCAGCAGCGAGATCAACGACGTGTTGATCGAGCGCATGAGGGTCTGGTTGACCGCCAGGTTCGCCGCCTCGGTGTACGTCATGCGCGAGCCGGCGGTGAGGTCCTTGGTGTTCTCGGCAACCTTGTCGAAGATCACCACGGTGTCGTAGAGCGAGAAACCCAGAATGGTCAGCAGCCCGACCACGGTCGACGGCGTGACCTCGAAGCCGATGATGGAGTAGACGCCGGCGGTGAGCAGGAGGTCGTGCAGCAGCGCGATGATCGCGGCCACGGCCATACGCGGTTCGAACCGGATGGCGATGTAGATCGACACGGCGATGAGGAAGACGACAAGTCCCTGCAGGGACTTGCGGGTCACGTCGGCCCCCCACGACGAGCTCACCGAGTCGGTGTTGATCGACGCCTCCGGCACCCCCAGATCCTTGGCCGCCGTGGTCTTGATGCGGGTCTGGTCGGCCAGTTGGGTCTCCGGCGCCTTGAGAATGAATTTGCGGTTGGCGCCGGACCCCACCTCCTGGGCCGGTGACGTGACGTCGACCCCGGCCTTGCCGAAGGCGCGGGTGATGTCGTCGGTGACCAGGGACGTACCGCTGGCCTGCACGGTGAATTGCGTCCCGCCCTTGAACTCGATGCCCAGGTTGAAGCCGCGGAACACCAAACTGGCGGCGCAGATCAGCAGGACGATGCCCGACAACAGGTACCACCGGCGCCGGCGCTGGATGAACGGGAACGTCGTCTCGCCGCGGTAGAGCCGGGTGTACCACCGCACCGAGGGACCTCCCGACCGCGGCCGGCCCGTACCGCCGTTCGGCGGTGGACCGTCGGAGCCGAGGTGGTCCAGGGCGGTGCTCACGAGTCGATCTCCTCTGCCTTGGCCCGGATGCGAGCTCGGCGGGCCTCGGCCCGCGCCGCGGCCGGGGTCAGCACGACCCTGGGCTGGACTTCATCGGCCGGCATCTCGACCGGCCCAGCGGGGTGCGCCTGCGGTGCGTCGACCCGGGTCGGAGTCACCGGCTCGGGGGCGACGGCCGGCTCCGGAGTAGGGGCGGCCTCGACGTGGTCGAGCGCCGAGGCGGTCGAGCCGGGCCGTCCGAACACCGGCTCGTCGAGCGGCGCCACAGCTGGTTCGGCCACCGGCGGCTCGGCGACGGATGAACGCGACTCGGCCACCGGAGCGGGCGATATCTCGTCCGCGGGGCGGGCCCGGCGACGCCGGGCGGCGGCCCGCTCCGCCGCTGTCGTACCTATCGCCGATGAGGTCGGACGGGGCGCCGCAGGTGGTGGCGGGGCACTGTGCGACTCGCCGGCGGTGACGTCCGGTGTCTCGTTGCGAGCCGGGGTCGCGTCGAGGGCAGTGCCGTCGAGGGCATTGCCATCGAGGGCGTGGCCGTCGCGACGGTTGGGGCTCAGATCGTCGGCTTCGAGCACCGCATCACCGACGTCCGGCCCGGCATCACCGACGTCCGGCCCGGCGGCGGCATCGGTGCGGGTCTGGCGGCCCCGGCGGCTGGCTGCCCGCTCGGCGGCATCGAGGCCGATCTGAGCGCGCGCCGCCCGCGGACTGACCCGGCTTCGCCGCGGCGCCCGCGGGCCGTCGAAACCGGCCGGCTCCTCGTCGGGGGCGGCCGCAGTCGGTAGCGCACTGGCCGACGACCCTCGCCCACGGTCACCCCGACGCCCGGATGACACCGGTCGCGCGCCGGGCCGCACGGCGGTGTCGGTGTCGGTGTCGGTGTCGGTGTCGGTGTCCGCGTCGATGCCGGTGTCCGGCTCCAACAGCGCGACGGTCGGCGGCGTCGCGCCTCGGCGACCGGCCGACCGCGCCGGGCCAGCGGCGGGGGGCGTCGTGACCGGCTCGGGCTCGGCCGGGCTGGGGACGATCCCGCCGCGGCGCACCGAGTTGAGACCGGTGAAGCGGGGTGAGCCGAACGCCCGGCTGCGAGAGAGCAGCGACACCAGCGGATGGGTGAACAGGAACACGACGGCCAGGTCCAGCACGGTGGACAGGCCCAGGGTGAACGCGAAGCCGCGCACCTCGCCCGCGGCGAAGTAGTACAGGACGGCGGCGGCCAGTAGGGATACGACGTCGGCCGAGACGATGGTGCGCCGGGCCCGCGCCCAGGCCCGGGGCACCGCAACCCGAACGGAGCGCCCGCCGTGAACCTCGTCCTTGATCCGTTCGAAGAAGACGATGAAAGAATCCGCGGTGATGCCGATAGCGATCACGAAGCCGGCGATGCCGGCCAGCGTCAGGGTGAAACCGATCTCCCGCCCCAGGATCACCAGGCAGGCGTAGGTCAGGCCGCCGGACACCAGCAGGGACGCGATGGTCACGAAGCCGAGGGCCCGGTAGTAGACGAGCGAGTAGAGGACGACCAGCACCAGCCCGATACCGCCGGCCAGCAGCCCGGCTTTGAGCTGACTCGTGCCCAGGGTCGGCGACAGGTCTGTGGCCGTCTCCTGGGTGAAGCTCAGCGGCAGGGCGCCGTACTTGAGTTGGTTGGCCAGCTTGTTGGCCGAGTCGGCGGTGAACGTGCCGGACACCGAGGTCGTGCTGTTGATCGTCGCCTCGTTGTGTGGAGAGGAGACGACGTTGCCGTCCAGGGTGAAGGCGACGAACTCCGCGCACGGCGTGGTGCTCGCCCCGCACTGCGTCACGCCGACCGAATTGTTGGCCGAGTGATGGGCGTTGGTGTAGTTGGCCCAGGATTTCTGACCGGCGCTCTTGAGGTCGATCGAGACCGTCCAAGCGGGGTCCTGCCCGCTCGGCGGCACGGCTGCGGCGGTCTTGATCTCCCGACCCGGGACGATCACCGGACCGAGCAGGTACTTCAGCCCGCTGACCGGGTCACATGCGGCCAGCGGCTGGGTAGCGACGTCGACCGGACGGGAACTGCAGTCGAACTTTGTCAGGGCCGCGGTGAGCGCCTGCTGCTGAGCCTGGCTCAACTTGTCGAACTCGGCCTCGGACTTCGGCAGCGGGAACCCGAGCGCCTTGAACGGATCGCTGGCCGCCGCAGCCGGCGAGGTGTTGGCAAGCGCGCCGCCGGTGGCGGCCGGAGTAGAGGCGGCCGTGGTCGGGGCGGCGGCCTGGGGCGCCACGATGCCGTTGGCCGAGCTGGAAGCGCCGGTGGCGCCCGAGGTCGCGGTGGCCGACGGGGTCGCCGTGCTGGTGGCCGATCCGGTCGGACGGTTGGTGGCGCCGGCGGTCGGCGTAGCAGTACCGGTCGCGCCGCTCGTGCCGGTGGCCGGAGCGGTGGCCGCGCCGGCCACCGCTGGCATCGCCACCGGTCGGAAGTTCAACTCAGCGGCCGCGCCCACCCCCTCGAGCTTGTCGGCCCGCGCGCCCGGCACCGAGACGACGATCCGGTCCGAGCCCTGCTGCACGACCTCGGCCGAGGAGACACCCGCGCCGTTGACCCGGTCGGTGAGGATTTGCCGGGCGATCTTCATGCTGGCCTGGGAAGGGGTCCCGCCACCGGGAACCTTCGCTCGGAACACGACCTGCGCGCCACCCTCGAGGTCCAGCCCCAGCTTGGGCCTGTGCGCCCGGCCGGGCAGGAACACCAACCCGTACAGCACGGCGAAGATCGCGAGCAGCGAGAGGAAGTAACGCCCGACGCGCAGTTGGGATGCGGCGGTGGGTGGCACGGTGCAGAGTCTCCTTGACGCGTCAGCGCCCGGCTTCGGCGCCGGGTTCGGGTCGGCCGGACGTCGGGCGGGCACAGCCGCAACGCGAGGCGATCGGGGCAAGTATGGCCGAGAACCGGTACCTGCCGCCGGGCCAGCCTAGGCGATTCCGCCGGGGCCGCCGGGCGATCGGGCCGACCGGAGGACCGGCTCAGGTGGTCCGGGCAGGTCGATCCGGCCGGGTCGCGGTGCCGGAGGACGCAGTCTCAGCCGTGGCCGCGCGCCGGTAGCGCGGCGGCAGGGCAGTGGCATCTCTCAGCGCGGCGAACGCCCAGCGGACCTCGACCCCCGGAGCCACAGCGAGAATGACGGTGTCGTCGGAGTTCATGGCCACCACCGTCCCGTAGAGGCCGGACGTCGTCATGACGTGCGTACCGACCGTGATGTCCCGGCGCATCCGGGCATCGCTTTCCGCGGCGCGCCGCCGCGAGCGCCAGGCGATCAGCAGCAAGGCGGCGATCACCAGCAGGGGTACAAGGAGGGACAGAAACTCCACAGCGGATCCTCACAGCCGGCGTATCGAACGTGGGTGACGGCGAGCCTACGGATCATGCGTCGAAGAGACCGGGTCCGATACCGCCTTGTGACGCAATGCTTACCGGGGGCTTCAAACCCAGGTGTCGCCACGCCGTCGGAGTGGCCACGCGACCGCGCGGCGTACGCGCGAGCAGACCGGTACGGACGAGGAACGGCTCCACCACCTCCTCCACCGTCTCGACCTCCTCGCCGATCGCGACCGCGATGGTGCTCACGCCCGTCGGCCCACCGCCGAAGCGCCGGACCAGCGCGTCGAGCACGGCGCGGTCGAGGCGGTCGAGACCCATCGGATCGACGTCGTAAACCGCGAGGGCCTCGGCCGCGACCGCCTCAGTGATGACGCCGTCGCCGCGGACCTCGGCAAAGTCGCGGACCCGGCGCAGCAGCCGGTTGGCGATGCGCGGTGTGCCGCGGGACCGGCCGGCGATCTCCGCCGCTCCCTGCGCCCGCAGATCCGCGCCGAGGACGCCGGCCGAGCGGCGCAGCACCTGCTCGAGCTGGTCGGTGTCGTAGAAGTCCATGTGGCCGGTGAAGCCGAAGCGGTCACGCAGCGGACCGGTCAGCCGGCCTGAGCGCGTGGTCGCACCGACCAGTGTGAACGGGGCCAGGTCGAGCGGGATGGCGGTGGATCCAGGGCCCTTGCCGACCACGACGTCGACCCGGAAGTCCTCCATGGCCATGTACAACAGTTCCTCGGCCGGACGGGCGATGCGATGGATCTCGTCGATGAACAGCACCTCGCCCTCGGTCAGGCTGGTCAGCAGGGCGGCGAGATCCCCGGCCCGCTCGATCGCCGGGCCGCTGGTGATGCGGATCGGTGCACCGAGTTCGGCGGCGATGATCATCGCCAGGCTGGTCTTGCCCAACCCGGGCGGCCCGGAGAGCAAGACATGGTCCGGCGCCCGGTTGCGCCGCACCGCCGACTCGAGAACCAGCTGCAGCTGCTCGCGCACCTTGACCTGGCCGACGAACTCGGCCAGCGTCCGCGGCCGCAGGGTCGCCTCGACCTCGCGCTCGCCCGGTGCGGCCAACGGCGTCACCAGGTCCTCCTCGGCGCTCATGTCCGGGTCCTCCCGAGCAGTTGGATGCTGCGGCGCAGCAGCGCGGAGAGATCGGCCGCCGAGTCGCCGGGAACGTCGGCCGCCACCGCGTCGATCGCCTCGGCCGCCTCCCGGCCGGTGAAGCCCAGCCCGGCCAGCGCATGGCGGAGCTGGTCGCGCCACGGGGCCACCGCGCTCACCCCGGCAACCGCGGGCGCCGGCGCGTCGGAGCCGTCGATCGCGCCGACCCGGTCCCGCAGTTCCAGGACCAGCCGCTCGGCGCCCTTACGGCCGATGCCAGGAACAGCCATGAGCGTGGTGAGGTCACTGGTCACCAGGGCCCGGCGGACCTCGCGCGGCGGATGGACGGCCAGCACGGTCTGGGCCAGCTTCGGACCCACCCCGTTGGCGGTCTGCAGCAGCTCGAACAACGCACGCTCGTCGTCGTCGGCGAAGCCGTAGAGGGTCAGCGAGTCCTCCCGCACGATCAGGCTGGTGGCCAGCCGGGCCGGCTCCCCGACTCGCAGCCGGGCCAGAGTGCCGGGCGAGCAGGAGACAGCCAGGCCGACTCCCCCGACCTCGACCACGGCGCCGTCCGGCGCGAGCGCGGTGACCCGTCCATGCACACTGGCGATCACGCGGCAATCCTCTCGTACCGCTCGGCCGCCGAGGGGGTGGCGGCGGACGGGCTCGGGATGGCCCCGATCATCGCCGGCTTCCGGCCACCGCGGCGGCCAGGCGGTCCTGCGCCGCCCCCCGCCACAAATGGCAGATGGCCAGGGCCAGCGCGTCGGAGGCGTCGGCCGGCCGGGGAGCCGCCTCCAGTCCTAAGAGTCGGGCGACCATCGTCGCGACCTGGGCCTTTCCCGCCGCCCCGGAACCCGTGACCGCGGCCTTCACCTCGGTCGGAGTGTGCAGGGCCACCCGCGCCCCGGCCCGCTCCGCGGCGACGATAGCCAGCCCGGACACTTGGGCCGTGCCCATCACGGTGCGCACGTTCTGCTGGCTGAACACCCGCTCTACGGCGACGACATCCGGCTGGTGACGCTCCACCACCTCGGCCAGCGCGTCGGCGATGACCAGCAGACGCCGGCCGAGGTCGTCACCGGCCGGGGTACGGACCACCTCGACCCGAACCAGGGTCAGCGGCCGTCCCGGTGCGCCGTCCACGACGCCGACCCCGCACCGGGTCAGGCCGGGATCGACGCCCAGCACCCGCATGCGGCTGGCCCTCCTCCGGTGTCCACCTCGAACGGACGTTCGACCGGGACGCTACGAGGCTGAAGCACCGTGTCGGCCGCGCCACGCCGGGAGCCGGCACAGCCACGGCCGATCAGCCGCCAGGCGCGTCGGCTGACGGCGTCGGCTCAGGCGTCCACCAGGGCAAGGACCTCGTCCGTGACGTCGAAGTTGGCGTAGACGTTCTGGACGTCGTCGCTGTCCTCGAGTGCATCGACCAGCCGGAACACCTTGCGGGCACCGTCCTCGTCGAGGGGGACCTGCACGGTGGGAACGAAGGAAGAGTCGGCCGAGTCGTAGTCGATGCCTGCGTCCTGCAGCGCGGTGCGCACCGCGACGAGGTCCGTCGGCTCGCTGATCACCTCGAACGAGTCTCCGAGGTCGTTCACCTCTTCCGCGCCCGCATCGAGCACCGCGGTCAGCACGTCGTCCTCGGACAGGGTTTGCCGCGGCACCAAGACCACGCCCTTGCGGTTGAACAGGTAGGACACCGAGCCGGGGTCGGCCATGGAACCGCCGTTGCGGGTCATCGCTGTGCGGACCTCGCTGGCCGCCCGGTTGCGATTGTCGGTGAGGCACTCGATCAGCACGGCCACGCCGGCCGGCCCGTAGCCCTCGTACATGATCGTCTGCCAGTCGGCGGCGCCGGCTTCAGCACCCGACCCACGCTTGACCGCCCGCTCGATGTTGTCCAGCGGGACGGAGGTCCTACGGGCCTTCTGGATCGCGTCGTACAGCGTGGGGTTACCGTCTGGGTCGGCGCCGCCGGTGCGCGCCGCGACCTCGATGTTCTTGATGAGCTTGGCGAACAGCTTGCCGCGCTTGGCGTCGATGACCGCCTTCTTGTGCTTGGTCGTCGCCCATTTGGAGTGGCCGCTCACCGGATCGTCTCCTTCACCATGCTGCAGAAGTACTCGTGCATGCGGTGGTCGCCCGTCAACTCGGGATGGAACGAGGTGGCCAGGAGGGCGCCCTGCCGAACCGCGACCACCCTACCGGCGTCCCTACCGCCGGACGGGTCCCCGACCACCGTGGCCAGGGCCTCCGCGCCGGGACCGACCTCCTCGACCCACGGCGCGCGGATGAAGACCGCGGGTACCGGTGGCCCGGGCATCCCGTCCACCCGGACGTGCTCTTCGAAGGAGTCCACCTGGCGGCCGAAGGCATTGCGCCGCACCGTCATGTCGATGCCGCCGATGCTCTGCTGGTCCGCCGGGGCGTCGAGGATGCGGTCGGCGAGCAGGACCATTCCGGCGCAGGACCCGAAGGCCGGCATGCCCTCGGCCAGCCGCGCGCGTAGCGGCGCCATGAGGTCGAACGCCACGGCCAGCTTCGAGATCGTGGTGGACTCCCCACCGGGGATGATCAACCCGTCGATCTCAGCCAGCTCGGCCGGACGGCGGACGGCAACGGCCTCGGCGCCGCATGCGCGCAGCGCTTCCAGGTGCTCGCGCACGTCACCCTGCAGGGCCAGCACCCCGATGCGCACGCCTACTCCGATTCTCCGTCGACCTGGCCGCGTCGATGTCGCCGATGTCGACGCCCCGATGATCGACTGCCCAGTTTAGCGATCGAGCCCCGTGCCCTCGGCCTGCGCTGTGGCGTGAGCGCACCCTCTCAGGAGCGCGGGCGACGCCGCCAGGTCATGGCGACGTCGACGCCACCGGTGCGCAGGGTCGAGGCCAGCAGGCCCTGCTCGCCGATGGCGTCGACAACCGCGCTGAGCACCGGATGGGTCCGCGGTGCCGCCACGCCCGCACCGTCGAGGACGGTGAGATGCAGTGACGTCGTGTCGATCGCGCGCCAGATGTCGGTGACGAAATAGGCCACGCAGCCGGACTCCGCGCCGTGGATCCGCAGCGACACGGCCAGCGCCTGGTCGTCGACCAGCCCGGGCAGTACGAGCGCACCGGTGGACCTCACCTGCGCCAGCGCCGCGTCCAGGCGATCGCAGTCGGTGCGCGCGCTCCAGCGGGCGGCGTCGGCGACCCAGGCGTGAAATTCGGCGGAGAGCACCTCACGGGCCAACTCGTCGGCCACCCGCGGATCGGGCGTCTCGCTCGACGCGGCGTCGAGGCTGAACTGGCGAAGCGCGGCCAGCTCGTACACCCCGCTGCGCACCTGGACACGGAGGTAGTCGTGCAGCCGCCGCAGTACGGCAGGGGTGTCCAGCGGCGGGGCCGGAACCGCGGCTCCGGCCGGCGCTTCCGTCGGCGCGGCCGTCGGGAACCAGCTCAGCGCAGCACCGACCACCGGGGCCAAACCACGCCGGTGGTACCAACGACGACGCCGGATGTCTGTCATGTTCTGCCGAAGTTACCCCAACATGATCACCAACGCCGGATGAGCCATGGTCGGCGGCCGAAGCCGATGCCGAGCGAAGTCTCGGGCGAGGTGACCTGTACTGCTCTTGGGCAGGTGACCAAGGACCGAACTAACGCGCGCGTACAAAACGGAACCGGCTACGCCGACGACTGCGCGTTCAGATCGCGTTACCAGCCCCGGTCGGCCAGCCGGTGCGATTGCGGGATCTCCTCGACGTTGATGCCGACCATGGCCTCGCCCAATCCGCGCGACACCTTGGCGATGACGTCGGGGTCGTCATAGAACGTCGTCGCCTTGACGATGGCCTCGGCGCGTTGAGCCGGGTTGCCGGACTTGAAGATCCCTGAGCCGACGAAGACCCCCTCGGCGCCGAGCTGCATCATCATCGCCGCGTCCGCCGGGGTGGCGATCCCGCCGGCGGTGAAGAGCACGACCGGCAGCTTGCCGAGCTCGGCCACCTCGGCGACCAGGTCGTACGGCGCCTGCAGCTCCTTCGCTGCCACGTACAGCTCGTCGGCCGACAGTGACGTGAGGCGGCGGATCTCGGCGCCGATCGTGCGCATGTGGGTGGTGGCGTTGGAGACGTCGCCGGTGCCGGCCTCGCCCTTGGATCGGATCATCGCCGCGCCCTCGGTGATTCGTCGGAGTGCCTCGCCGAGGCCGGTGGCCCCGCACACGAACGGCACGGTGAACTGCCACTTGTCGATGTGGTTGGCGTAGTCGGCCGGGGTGAGCACCTCGGACTCGTCGATGTAGTCCACGCCGAGCGACTGCAGGACCTGGGCCTCGACGAAGTGACCGATGCGGGCCTTGGCCATGACCGGGATGGTGACGGCCGAGATGATCGAGTCGATCATGTCGGGGTCACTCATGCGGGACACGCCGCCCTGGGCCCGGATGTCGGCCGGGACGCGCTCAAGGGCCATCACTGCGACGGCGCCGGCGTCCTCGGCGATCTTGGACTGTTCGGCGGTGACGACGTCCATGATGACGCCGCCCTTGAGCATCTCGGCCATGCCCCGCTTGACGCGCGAGGTGCCGGTACGGTGGTCGTTCGCGAGCTCACTGGACATGGTCTCAGTCTACGGTCGCGCACTTCTCCTCGGGCGGGCCAACCCGCCGTCGATGGCCTTGATCCGGGGGCTACGAACGCCTGGCGCCGCGCCTCGTCGACCCCGGCACTCAGTCAGGCGGTCACCTTCGTGCCGGTCCGGACCAGGGCCACCCATGCCCCGCCCGGAGTCAGCGGGATCGGGTGGCCGGCCCGGTCGAGCAGCCGTGTCCCCCCAACCCGCGACGTCCGGGTCCAGGTCCCGTCGATTCGCTTGCCGTTGCGCAGGACGGCGACCGGTCCCCTGCCGATGGTGTGGGTCCACTGGGAGGGATGGCCGTTGCTGTCAGTGTCCCGCGGGTGGGGGCTGACCCTGCAGGTCTGAACGATCACGTTGGGGGTCATGACCGGCCGACCGTCGTCGGCGACCTGGCGCACCCGGCCGATGTAGCGGACGTAGCGCTTCGACGCGGCGTCGTAGCGGAAGGAAATTGCCTGCTGGCCGACCCGCGTGCGAACGCTACGCCCGGGGGCGGCCTCAGCCAGCGCCGGGTAGGACGCCGCCCAGGTAAAACCCATGGAATGCGCGGACGGCGTCTTCGCCTTCGCGGCCACTTTGGCCAGATCAAGGATGACGTTGATGTAGTCGGACTGGCGGGCCACCCGCTGGTAGAAGGGCGCGTTGCGGTCCCGGATCCAGCTGTGCAACCCCGAGCGATCGAGGATGGACAGGGGATTGGGTGCGCCGCCCGAGGCGGCCAGCGTGATCCGGCCGTACTGCAGCAGCAATTCGGGGTCACTCGGGCGGGTGCTGCGCACGTAACCGACCACCGGCTTCTTGCTGGCGTAAACCGCCAGCAGCCGGGACAGGCCTCCCTCGGCCTCCTCGATGTAGACGATGTCCGCCTTGTCGATGTTGCGCTGCGGCCGCCCGGGCGGGGTGTCGTCGATCTTGACCGCAATCACCGGACCGGTCGCCGCGGAGCCTGTACCGGTCAACGGATTGACCGGCTTCGGCGCGGGCGGGGCCTTGGGCGTGGACGTGGGGGTCGGCGTCGGGGTCGGGGTCGGGGTCGGGGTCGGCTTCGCGCTAGTAGGAGGAGTCGACGATGGCGTCGGAGTCGGCTTCGACCCTCCGCCGCTGCACGCGGCAAGTAGGGCAGCCGAGGCCAGGGCGGTGACGGCAGTGTGCAGCCGTCGAGTCCGGCGTGTCGTCACGCGGTTCCTCCAGCGTCAGGGGCCGTGGTCGGCTCGGTGCGCGCGGCAAAGGCGGCCCGGGCAAGTGGGAAGCGGGTCGAGTCGTCGATGTCGAAGAACTCCGGTGCGGCGCGGTGACCGGCCAGTCGCAGCAGCCGCGGCATGCGTCCGCGGCGAAGTGTCCTGGTGTCGCGGACGGCGTCGTTGTAGAA
This sequence comes from bacterium, assembly GCA_040004775.1. GTDB lineage: Bacteria > Actinomycetota > Actinomycetes > Mycobacteriales > Jatrophihabitantaceae > JALZBL01. The sequence goes on from JBDUAD010000005.1 coordinate 54,195, forward strand.
ACGCCGGGCGATTACCACCCGATCGGCGGCGTCGGCCACCTCCCGCAGCGCGGGGCGGTGGGTCGGGGCCAGTGTGTCCTGGCGATCGGCCAACTCGTTGGCCGCCTTGCCGACCGCATTCTCAGCCTGCTCGCGTTCCACCTCACCGGGCGACAGAGCCCGTTGGGCCGCGCCGCCCATCCGGGCGGCGACGTCCGCCCCGAGCTCGTCACGGGCCTGGTCGGCCGCGTGCAGCACCGCCGCGGCCCGGCGCACGAGCTGGGCGTCGAGGGCGGCCTGGGCCGCGTCCACGCGGGCGTGCAGACGGTCGAGCCGGGTGGCGGTGAAGGTGACCCAGGAAGTGGCCAGGACGGTCAGGACGACCGCCACGACCAGCCAGCTCACGAACACGAGGCGGAACCCTAGCTGCTCAGCCCACTCCCGGAACGCCGCTCGCGCAGGCTGCGCCGGACCCGTGGCGGCACCGGCTGGAGGGCCGGCGCGGTGTCCGGTTCACCGATCGCGACCTCGTACACCATGAGGACCTGGCGGGCCACCACGGTCCAGTCGTAGCGGCGCACGACCTCACTCGCGCGGGCCACCGACCGAGCCCGGCGGGCCGGACTGTCAAGGACCTCCGCCAGCGCCGCCGCCAGCGCGCGGGCCGACCCGGCCTCGAACAGCACCCCGGCCGGCTCCCCGACCGGGCCGGGTGCGCTGACGCCGTCGCCGTCGCCGTCGGTCAGCACCCGCCGGAACGCCTCGAGGTCGCTGGCCACGACCGGCGTGCCCGCGGCCATGGCCTCGAGCAGGATGACGCCGAAGCTCTCGCCGCCGGTGTTCGGCGCGCAGTAGACGTCGACGCTGCGCAGCAGCCGGGCCTTGTCGGCCTCGCTGACCACCCCGAGCATTTCGACCCGTCCGCGCAGGGACCGCGGCAGCCGGTCGAGCAGGTCCTCGGCGTCGCCGCGGCCGGCGAGAAGCAGGCGCAGGTCAGGCCGGTCGGCGGCCATCAGGTCGAGGGCCTGGATGAGCACGTCCAGGCCCTTGCGAGGCTCGTCGTAGCGCCCGATGAAGCCGATGGTCGCGCCGGCGCGGGGATAGCCGTCGAACGGCACCGCTCCGGAGTAGTGCGAGACGGCCACTCCGTTGGGGATGACGACAGCGTCGGCACCCAGGTGCTCGACGATCATCTTTCGCGCCGCCGGTGACACCGCGATCCGTCCGGACAGCTTTTCCAGGAACGGCTGGATGAACCCCTCGGACAGCGCCAGGATGCGCGAGCGGGTGGACGCCGAGTGGAAGGTGGCCACCAGCGGACCGTCGTGGATGATGCAGGTCAGCAGGGACAGGCTGGGCGGAGCCGGTTCGTGGACGTGGACCACGTCGAAGTCCCCGTCGCGCAACCAGCGGCGCACGCGGGCGGCGGAGACCACGCCGAACTGCAGGCGCGCCACCGACCCGTTGTACGGAATGGGCACGGCCTTGCCGGCGGCCACCACGTAGGGCGGCAGGCCCGGTGCGTCGTCCTCCCCTGGGGCCAGCACCGACACGTGGTGGCCCTCGGCCAGCAGAGTCTCGGCGAGGTCGCGCACGTGGGCCTGGACCCCGCCAGGGATGTCCCACGAGTACGGGCAGACCATCCCGATCCGCAGCGGCGCCGGAATTGCAACGGTGGTCGGTACGGACGTCACCGCAGCACGCTGACCGGCGCGCTCAGGTCCGCCGTCCACAGCTTCTGCAGCATGTGCCAGTCCTCCGGCCGCCCGGCGATCCGGCCGGCGAACGTGTCGGCCAGCTGCTGGGTGAGGTCCTGGACCTGGTCGCGCAGGCGTTCCGGTGCCGCTATCAGCGGCGTCCCGATCCACTGGCCCCATCCCTGCGGCTCGGGGGATCCGAAGTCCACGCAGACCGGCAGCAGCGCTGCGCCGGTGCGGGCGGCCAGCAGCGCCGGCCCGGGCGGCATCCGGGCCGGTTCGCCGAAGAAGTCCACCTCCATGCCGCTGCGGGACAGGTCCCGGTCGGCCAGCAGGCACACGCAGCCGCCGCCCTGCAGTCGTTGCCTGAGCACCTCGGTCGGGGTGCGCTCACCGCCGTGCAGCGCGACGATCTCGAACCCCAGGCTCTCGCGGTAGGCCACGAAGCGGTTGAACAGCGATTCCGGCCGTAACCGTTCGGCCACGGTCGTGAACGGCACGCCACGATCGATCAGCCACACGCCGGCGATGTCCCAGTTGCCGCTGTGGGGCAGGGCCAGGATCACCCCACGGCCAGCGGCCAGGCCCGCGTCGATGTGCTCCGCCCCGCTGGTCGAGGTGCGGGCCAGCACTGAGGCCCGGTCCATGCTCGGCAGGCGGAAGGTCTCGCGCCAGTAGCGGGCGTAGGAGCGCAATCCGGCGCCGACGATGGCGTCCAAGTCGGCTTCGGGTACGGCGGGCCCGACGACGCGGCGCAGGTTGGCCCGCAGCTGGCGCACCCCGCGGCGGTTACGTCGCCCGGCAACGTCGGCGCCCCGGTCGAACGCCGCCCGGGCGGCCGGCTCCGGCAATGCCCGCACCAACCGCCAGCCCGCGGCGTAGCTGCCGTCGACCGCCCAGTCGCGCGCCTGGCTCAGCGTCGCGGCGGTGCTCACGCAGGCTGCCCGGCCCGCTCGATCGCCTTGGATTGCTGCCACACGGTGGCCAGCCGCTGCCCCACCGTCACCGTGGAGGCCGCGACGAGGAACCAGAGGCTGACCGCCTGGGCGTAGGGGATGCCGAGGAAGCCGCCGCTGACGCCGGTGCCGGTCAGCGCGATGATGAGCCGCTCGGCCCGCTCGGCAAATCCGACGCTGGCGCTCAGGCCCAAACCTTCGGCCCGGGCCCGGATGTAGCTGGTCAGCGAGCCGAGCACAAGGCAGAGCAGGGCCGCGGCCAGCAATGCCGGCTCGTCGTGGCGAGCGAAGTACCAGGCCAGGGCACCGAAGATGGCGGCGTCGGCCACCCGGTCGCAGGAGGAGTCCAGCAGCGCACCGAACTTGCTGCTCCGGCCGGACGCCCGCGCCACCGCGCCGTCGACCATGTCCAGCATCACGAATATCGAGATCGCGAACGAGCCGGTGAACCACAGGCCGCGCGGATAGAAGATCAGGGCCGAGGCGGTGGCGCCGATCGTGCCCAGGACAGTGATCATGTCGGCTGTGACGCCGGCGCGGACGAGTGCGTGGCCGAGCGGAGCCGTCGCCTTCGTGATCGAAGCGCGGTAGTTGTTGAGCACGGCTCAGGTTATCGCTCTCGTGCTCCGGCTACGGGGCGACGAGACGGTCAGGACCGGCCCGGCCAGGCCGCGGCCAGCGCCGCGCGGACGTCGGCCAGCAGCTGCGGCAGCACCCGGGTGGAGGCCACGATCGGCATGAAGTTGGTGTCCCCGCCCCAACGCGGAACGACGTGCTGGTGCAGGTGGGCGGCGATCCCGGCCCCGGCCGGCGCCCCCTGGTTCATTCCGATGTTGAACCCGTGCGGCGCCGACACTGCCCGCAGCGTGCGCACTGCGGCCTGGGTCAGGGTGGCGACCTCGGCCACCTCGTCCGCGTCGAGGTTGGTGTAATCGGCGACGTGGCGGTACGGACAGATCATCAGGTGGCCGGGGTTGTAGGGGTAGAGGTTGAGCACGGCGTAGGCCGTACGGCCGCGGGCGACGATCAGGCCGGCCTCGTCCGTCCCGGACGGGATGCGGCAGAACGGGCACTCCTGCCCCCCATCGCCCGAGGCCGGCTTGTTCTCGCCCTGGATATAGACCATGCGGTGCGGGGTCCACAGGCGCCCGTACCCGTCCGGGTCCCCGGCGAAACGGTCCGCAGTCTCGGGAAGCGGTGCCGGCACAGCGTCGGTCTCAGCGTCGGTCACAGGATGGCGGCCGTGGGGGACACGTTCATCCGGCGGGCGACCACGTCGGCGATCTCGGCGACGGCGTCCTCGACCGGGATGCCGTTGCGCTGGCTGCCGTCGCGGTAACGGAACGACACCGCACGCTGCCCGGCGTCCTCGGCGCCGGCGATGAGCATGAACGGCACCTTCTGCCGCTGCGCGGTGCGGATCTTCTTCTGCATCCGGTCGTCGGAATCGTCAACCTCGACGCGGATACGAGCCGAACGCAACCGGGCGGCGACGTCGTGCAGGTAGTCGTTCTGGCCGTCGGTGACCGGGATGGCCACCACCTGCACCGGCGACAGCCAGGCCGGAAACGCCCCGGCGTAGTGCTCGGTGAGCACGCCGACGAAGCGCTCGATCGAGCCGAAAAGGGCGCGGTGGATCATCATCGGCTGGTGGCGCTGGCCGTCCTCGCCCTGGTACTCGAGCCCGAAGCGGCGGGGCTGGTTGAAGTCGACCTGGATGGTGGACATCTGCCAGGTCCGCCCGATGGCATCGCGGGCCTGGACGCTGATCTTGGGCCCGTAATAGGCCGCACCGCCCGGGTCGGGCACGAGCTCCAGGCCGGACTCCTCGGCCGCCCGGCGCAGCGTCTCGGTGGCCTCCTCCCACTCGTCGTCCGCGCCGATGAACTTCGGCGAGTCGTCGCGCGTGGACAGCTCGAGGTAGAAGTCGTCGAGGCCGTAGTCGCGCAGCAGGTCGAGCACGAAGCGCAGCAGCGCGGCCAGCTCGCCTGGCATCTGTTCCTTGGTGCAGTAGATGTGCGCGTCGTCCATGGTGAGCCCGCGAACGCGGGTCAGGCCGTGCACCACTCCGGACTTCTCGTAGCGGTAGACCGTGCCGAACTCGAACAGCCGCAGCGGCAACTCGCGGTACGAGCGCCCGCGGGCCCGGAAGATCAGGTTGTGCATCGGGCAGTTCATGGCCTTGAGGTAGTAGTCCGCGCCCTCGAAGGTGATCGGCGGGAACATCGTGTCCGCGTAGTACGGCAGGTGCCCGGACGTGCGGAACAGGCCCTCCTTGCTGATGTGCGGAGTGTTGACGAACTCATACCCCGCCTCCTCGTGGCGCTGGCGGGAGTAGGCCTCCATCTCCCGGCGCAGGATGCCGCCCTTGGGGTGGAATACGGCCAGCCCGGAGCCGATCTCGTCCGGGAAGCTGAACAGGTCGAGCTCCGCGCCGAGCTTGCGATGGTCGCGCTTGGCCGCCTCCTCGAGCCGAGCGAGGTGGGCTTTAAGGTCCTCGCGGCTGGCCCACGCCGTGCCGTAGATGCGCTGCAGCTGAGGGTTCTTCTCGCTGCCGCGCCAGTAGGCCGCCGCGCCACGCATCAGCTTGACCGCCGGGATGCGGCGGGTGGTGGGCAGATGCGGCCCGCGGCACAGATCGGTCCAGATCCGCTCCCCGGTGCGGGCGTCGAGGTTGTCGTACATCGTCAGCCCGCCGGCGCCGACCTCGGTCGACGCGCCCTCGACGTCCTCGACCTCGCCGGCCGTGCTCTTGAGGCCGATCAGCTCGAGCTTGAACCGCTCGGCGGCCAGCTCGGCGCGGGCGTCGTCGTCGGAGATCGGCCGACGGAAGAAGCGCTGAGCGGCCTTGATGATCTCCTGCATCCGCTTTTCGATTGCGGTCAGGTCCTCAGGAGTGAACGGGCGGGCGGGCAGGAAGTCGTAGTAGAAGCCGTTCTCGATCGGTGGGCCGATGCCGAGCAACGTGCCCGGGAACAGGTCCTGCACCGCCTGGGCCAACACGTGGGCACTGGAGTGACGGATCACGGCCAGGCCGTCGGCGGAGCTGGCGGCCACCGGTTCCACATCGACGGCCGTGTCGAACGCAACGTCGAGATCACGCAGGGTGCCGCCGTCGACCTCGCGGACGACCACCGCTCCGGCCGGCCCGTCCAGCGACATCCCGGCCGCCTCGAGGGCGGCCCGCGCGGTGCTGCCGGCCGGGACCGTCAGCCGGCGGTCCTGGGCCGGCTCGGACGAGGGCGGGGCAAGACCGACGGACAACGGGGGCTCCAGGCGTGGACGGCAGGAACGGACAGCGGGCGGATTCGGCCACCGCGGCGCGCTGCGCGGTCCACGGTGGCCGCCGACAGTGGATGCTAGTGCGATGCCGAGCGGGGGCCGACGGGGTTTCGCTACCGTCGCCGCGCTACTACTGGTGACGGCCTGCAGCGGCGCCTCGCG
>JBDUAD010000128.1:0-6673 GCA_040004775.1 bacterium
GCGCCGGCGACAGTGCGGATCGAGTCCTCGATCAGCGGTTCGCCAGAGGCGAGATGACTGAAGACGAATGCACCCGGCACCGACAGGCGCTTCGACGGCCCTGAGCGACCGCAGTAACCGGCGGAGTATGGAGGGGGTGTCAAGACCGGTGAGAGCAGCAGGTAGGGCACCGACTGACGATACAGCGGGCTTCTCTGACCCGACGTCGAGCTACAGGTCTCAGCTCTCCTCAGGTGAGGACACGGTCGACCCGAGTACCTGGGCCGGTTCAGTTCCGGTGGCCTACGGTGTGGCCCCGCGGGTACGCATCGGACGCAGCCGGTGGTTCAACCTGCTGTGGCTGCTGCCGATCGGATTCGTCCTGCTGATCGTGGCTATCGCGGCCACGAAGGGGCTGCGCAACATCGAATCAGTGCAGCGGTTCATCGCCAAGCATCCGGGCTCGGTGGCGTCCGCCGGCGGCCCGCGATCACCAGCGTTGCCGATCTGGCTTGGGGTGCAGCACTTCTTCAACCTGTTCCTGCTGATCTTCATCATTCGCTCGGGCCTGCAGATTCTTACCGACCACCCTCGCCTCTACTGGACCCGTCACAGCACGCCAGGTCGGGACTGGTTGCGCATTCAGAAGCCCGTCCCGGCCGACCCGCTGTGGACGGCGAAGAAGGACTCCATCAGCCTGCCTGGGCAGGTGGGTTTACCCGGGCTAAGGCATTCGATCGGTCTCGCCCGGTGGTGGCATTTGGGCGTCGATGTGCTCTGGCTGCTTAACGGCATCGTGTTCTACGTTCTGATCTTCACCACCGGGGAGTGGCGGCGGGTGGTTCCGGCGACGTGGGCCGTGTTTCCCAATGCCGTCTCGACGCTGGTGCAATACCTGTCGCTGGACTGGCCGGCCGAATCCACCGGCGGCGCCTACAACAGCCTGCAGCTGCTCGCCTACTTCATCACCGTGTTCATCGCCGCACCGCTAGCGTTCATCACCGGCCTGGGAATGTCACCGGCGTTGTCCACCCGGTTCCGGCGGATCAGCTCGGTCCTGAGTATCCAGACCGCCCGTTCCCTGCACTTTCTTGTCCTCGTCTGGTTCCTGGTCTTCATCGTCGTGCACGTGGCCCTGGTCTTCACCACGGGGCTGTTGCACAACCTCAATCACGTCTACGCCCACCGGAGCGACGCCAGCTGGATCGGATTCGGAGTGTTCGCCGCGTCGATGGTCATCGTTGTCGTCGGCTGGGTCGCGGCGACCCCGCTCACGTTGCGCCACCCACGGGTCGTGCAGCGGGCCGGGTTCGCGCTCGTCGGGCCGGCGCAGCGGCTGTTCGAACACCTCGACGCTAAACCCGGCCAGTACAGCCAGGCCGACATCTCCCCGTACTTCTGGCACAACGGCGTTTACCCCGACTCCGCGGCCTACACCGCCCTGCAGGACGGATCCTTCCTCGACTACCGGCTACGGATCAACGGGCTCGTCGACAACCCGGTGGAGTTGGACCTCGCCCAGCTGCGCGCTCTGCCGCACCACGAACAGATCACCCAGCATTTCTGCATCCAAGGTTGGTCCGGCATCGCCAAATGGGGCGGGGTGTCGATGCAGACGATCATCGACCTCGTTCACCCGCAACCTGAGGCTCGGTGGGTCGTGTTCTACTCCCTGGGCGATGGACCGGACGGCGGGATCTACTACGACGCCCACCCAATCGAGCAGATGGCCTATCACCTGACGATGCTCGCCTACGACATGAACGACGAGCCCTTGTCGTTCGGGCATGGCGCCCCGCTACGGCTACGCAACGAGACCCAGCTCGGCTTCAAACAGGTCAAGTGGGTCAAGGGCGTGGAGTTCGTCACGCACTACGCCGAGATCGGCGGCGGCTACGGCGGTTACAACCAGGACCACGAGTTCTTCGGCTACCGCCAATCCCTCTAGACGGCACTATCACGTCGTCGGACCAACCAAGGAGCATGAATGGGAAAGTCGTCCCTCACCGCCCTGATCCGTCACCAACTCGAGTTGGCGCGGAGCGTCTCCAGCGGTCGCAGCGCGCACACCGTCTACGGCGGCCACGAACACGTGTTGCGTCAGACCCTGATCGCGCTGGGCGCCGGGCAGATGCTCCACGAACACGACAACCCGGGTGAGGCAACCGTGCACGTGTTGCACGGACGGGTCCGGCTGACCGCCGGCGACGACGACTGGGACGGCATACCCGGCGATCTGCTCACCGTCCCGGACTCCCGTCACACCCTGGAAGCCCTCGAGGACGCCGCGGTCCTGCTTACTGTCGCCAAGCTGCCGGCCACCGAGCACGACGTCGTTTGAGCACGCGGGACCGCCACCGCTCGATCTGGCGCCGAACGAGACGACGTCATCGCGGCCCGTGACACTTCCAGCCCCGACACGCACCCGTCTCGCTCGGTAGTTACCGTTTGCGGCTAGAGGTGCCCCGTCGGTTCCGGACTCGGTCCGCGCTGCCATCCGCCGGTTGGACGCGCAGGTCCCGTCCAGAGGAAGTGTTGGTTGGTACGTCCCCGGGCACATCGACGGGGAGGCCGCCGTACGTGGGGCACCAGCTCGTGGCATGCCCACCGATACGGGGCAGCGCAACCGAAGGTCCCCGTGCCCGGTTGATCAAGGCTTCGGCGCTACAGATCTGGTCGATGCCTGACGGTGTCGACTGCCTTGAAGGTCAGCGCCGTGACGCACAGGCAACCGACGATCCAGGACGCAAACAGGCTCACCGACATCAGGAACGCCGCATGCCTCGGTGGAGGGCGGTAAACCGCTAGCCCGATGCTGTTTGCAGTAACGGCGCCGTAATCGCGCGACCCCTGAACCGAGGTCCCCATGCCACTGAAGATCAGGACCGCGCCGACGGTCCACAGGCCCGTTTCATCGCTGCGGGAAGCCGGCACGGACCAGTCCGCCAGCGAGGGATACAGCGACGAGGGATTGGACACAACCGGCGAAGCACGCGGCTATGAGAAGAACGCCGACACTGAATGCGCGCCACGGACGGACGTCCCACGGGGAGCGCGGCCCGCCCATCCGACCCCGGCGATCTGGCTACCCCGGCGGCGGCGGCAGGTCATCCGGTGAGGATTACAACAAGTCCGTGAGAACACCAGCGACAACTTGGTGAGACACGCCCCGGAACCGCTGAGGGACTGCGACGAGGTCGGCGGCTCCTACCAAAAAAGACGGCGCGATGTTCGGCCGTCCTCCACCCGGTGGCTCTGGTCAGGCGCCGTCTGAAAGGTCTAGAATCCTAGGCTCCTAGCATATTGGAGACGAAATGATCGAGTTCTCGCTCGACAGCCGTTCCGGGGTAGCGCCCTATCAACAAGTGGTGCAGCAGGTCCGTCAGGCGCTGCGCCTCGGGCTCCTCGGCAAAGGCGACCGCCTGCCCACGGTCAAGGACGTCGTGGCCAGCCTGGCCATCAACCCCAACACGGTCCTCAAGGCCTACCGCGAGCTCGAGCACGAGGGCCTGGTGGCCGCCCGGCCGGGCGTCGGGACCTTCGTCACCCGCTCGCTCAGCGATGGGTCGCTGGCCGCGCACGAGCCGTTGCGCCGCGACCTGCGCCGCTGGCTCACCGCCGCGCGCACGGCCGGTCTCGACGAAGAGAGCATCGAGGCGCTCTTCGTGAGCACGTTTCGCGCCGCCGAGGAGAAGACGGCATGAGCGCGATCCTGCGGGCCCAGGGACTGGGTAAGCGCTACCGCCGACGGTGGGCCCTGGCCGACTGCACGCTCGAGGTTCCGCCCGGCCACGTCACCGGGCTGGTCGGGCCCAACGGTGCGGGCAAGACCACGCTGCTCAGCCTGGCCGTCGGGATGATGTCGCCGACGACCGGCGCGATCGAGGTCTGCGGTGGACGCCCGGCCGCGGACGCGGCCCAGCTGGCCAAGGTCGGCTTCGTCGCGCAGGACACACCGACCTACCCGACCCTCACCGTGGCCGAACACTTACGCCTCGGGGCCCGGCTCAACCCGGCCTGGGACGACGCGCTGGCCCGGGCCCGGATCGCGCAGCTGGGCCTCGATACGGCGCAACGGGCGGGCAAGCTCTCCGGCGGCCAGCGCGCGCAACTCGCCCTCACGCTGGGGCTGGCCAAGCGACCGCAGCTGCTCGTTCTCGACGAACCGGTGGCCAGCCTCGACCCGCTGGCCCGGCGGGAGTTCCTGCAGAGCCTGATGGAGGCGGTCGCCGAGTTCGAGCTCAGCGTGATCCTGTCCTCCCACGTCGTCTCCGACCTCGAGCGGGTGTGCGACCACCTCGTCGTGCTGGTCGACTCGACCGTGCGCGTCACCGGCGAGGTCGAGACCCTGCTGGCCACCCACCACCGGCTCAGCGGACCGCGGCGCGAGCCGCACACCCTGCCCGCCGATCAGCAGCTAATCTCGGGCAGCGCCACCGACCGCCAGAGCACGTTCGTCGTGCGGACCGACGCCCCGATCCTCGACCCGGCGTGGACGGTGAGCCGGCTCGGTCTCGAGGACCTCGTACTGGCCTACCTGCAGCGCTCGAACCAACCGGCCCCGGTCTTGGCAGCCGCCTCGGCAGCGGGCCCCACCCTGCTGGCGGTCCGGCGATGATCTGGCTGACCTGGCGTCAGTTCCGCGCCCAGGCCCTGGTGGTCGCTGCCGCCGCCGTGGCCATGGTGACCGTGCTGGCCGCCACCGGTGCGCGGGTGGCCCGGCTCGGCCGTGAGCCGACCACCGTCTACGAACAACTCACCCGGGCCGACCGAAACCTTTTCTTCGCCGGGATCGTGATCATGGCCGTCGCCCCTGCGGTCATCGGCGCCTTCTGGGGGGCGACGCTCGTCGCCAAGGAAGTGGAAGCCGGCACCCATCGACTCGCCTGGAACCAGTCGGTCACCCGGACCCGCTGGCTGGCCACCAAGCTGACCGTGGTGGTCGCAAGCGTGGCCGCCGTGGTCGGCGTCCTGACCTTCGCGGTCACCTGGTGGTCCGAGCCGCTCGACGGAGCGCAGAGCCAGACCCACGGCAACCTGCCGGCCCGACTCACTCCGGTCTCCTTCGCCATGCGCGGCATCGTCCCGGTCGGCTACGCCGTGCTCGCCGTCGTTCTGGCGGTAGCGATCGGAGCGGTACTGCGCCGCTCCGTGGCCGCGATCGCGCTGGCCCTCGCCGTGGTCACATTCCTGCAGATTGCCGCGGCGCTGTGGGTGCGGCCCCACCTGGCGCCACCGGTGGTGCGCACCGTCGTCCTGAGCCTCGGCACGCTAGACGGCATCGCCGTCAACGGGTCGGGCAAAGTCCTGCACATCACCGCCCGGACGAACGCGCCCGGCGCCTGGGTGCTCAGCAACCGCACCGTCGACGCCGGAGGACACGCCGCGACCATTCCGTCGTGGTTCGACACCTGCCTTCCACCGCCGGGGGTCGGCGTGGTTCGGGAGGAGAAATCCGATCTCGGTAGCTGTTTGCGCCGGTTGACCGACGAGGGCTACCGCCAGCGGGTCGAGTACCAGCCCGCCGACCGGTTCTGGACGCTGCAGCTGCGGGAGACGGCCCTGTTACTGCTCGGGTCGGGGCTGGTCACCGGGTTCTGCTTCTGGTGGACCCGCCACCGGATCAGCTGAAGGCGGCTCGGGGCGGCTTTGGGCGGCTACGCGGTGACGGTGACCGTCGCGCCGACGCGGGCCCAGCGGTAAAGCCAGCCCATCGTGGCCGTCGGCAGATGCACGCAGCCGTGCGAGCCCTGGGTGCGGTAGCCGGAGCTGCCGAACGGCAGAGTCTGCCAGGACGCGTCGTGGAAGCCGAAGTCGCCGTTGAACGGCAGCCAGTAACGCACGAACTGGCTGTAGCCCGGCCCGACCAGCGTCCGGTCGGTCTGCTTGGCCTGGATCTGCCAGATGCCGATCGGGGTGTCGTGGCCGTCGGTCTTGCCGGTGGTCACGGCGGTGGCCCGAAGCAGGCGACGCCCGGCGCACATCCACGTCCGTTGCTGGGCCACGCTGACCAGGACCAGCTGGGGATCGGTGTTCCTGGCACACGCATGGGCGTCGCGGGCGGCCGCTGCGGTGCGGGCGGCTGCGGACTTGGCCGCCGCGGCGTCGGCGACGCGGGCTCTGTCCGAGGATGGGGTGAGCGCAACGGTCGACGGCGCGGTGGTCGGTCCGGCCGAACGCAAGATCCCCGCCGCCGCGGCCGGATGAGACCCGGTGCCTGCGGTCGACGGGCCGAACAGCGCGGCTACGGTGACCAACGCCAGGACGGGTACCGCGTAAGCGCGCCAGCCGTAGGCCACGACACATCGCCGCACTGCCGCTACCCGCAGCCAGGGCGCGTCGGCCGGGCTCGACTGGCGGATCACCCCTCCATCGTTGCACCTTCTCACCGAGCCGGTGGATCAACGACCCGTATACGCGGCGTGCGCCCGAGCGCACGCCATGGCTATGGGCGAGTGAGGCGCTGGCGGTCGCATCGCGCCACCCGTCACCTCTACCGGCGCAACCCAGAGGCCCGATGGTTCGGATGGCAGGCTCGACCGCATGCTGATCGTTCTCGCCGGCCTACCCGCGGCCGGCAAAAGCGCCGTGGTCGAGGATCTCGGCCGGTCCCTGCCGGCCGCTGTCCTTTCCGTAGACCCGGTCGAGGCGGCCCTGTGGCGGGCCGGGATCGACACCAATTAGCCCACGGGGA
>JBDUAD010000129.1:0-6634 GCA_040004775.1 bacterium
GCGCCGACCGGATCATGTCGATCGACCTGCACACCGCGCAGATCCAGGGCTTCTTTGACGGACCGGTCGACCACCTCTTCGCGATGCCCATCCTGGCCGAGCATGTGGCCCGCCACCACGGCGGCGAGGAGCTGACCGTGGTCTCCCCCGACACCGGCCGAGTCCGCACCGCCGAGCAGTGGGCCGACCGGCTCGGCGGAACTCCGATCGCTTTCATCCACAAGACCCGCGATCCGGACGTGGCCAACGAGGTCATCGCCAACCGCGTGGTCGGCGAGGTCCGAGGCCGGTTGTGCGTTCTGGCCGACGACATGATCGACACCGGCACCAGCATCACCAAGGCGGCCGACCTGCTGTTCGAGGCCGGCGCCCGCGACGTGATCATCGCCGCCACGCACGGGATCTTCTCGGCGCCGGCCACCGACCGGCTCAAGAACTGCCGGGTGAGCGAGGTGGTGGTGACCAACACCCTGCCGATCTCGACCGACAAACAGTTCGACAAGCTGACCGTCCTCTCGGTGGCGCCGTTGATCGCGCAGGCGATCAAGCAGGTCTTCGAGGACGGCTCGGTGACCAGCCTGTTCGACGGGCGCGGATGACCACCGCAGCGCCGATGACCGGGATCGACGCACTGCTCGACGCTGCCCGCCGCTCGGCTCTCCGCTCCCCCGCTGCGACCGGCCCCGCCGTCGCCCGACCGCAGAGGAACCAGTGACCTACGAAGACTCGGACGTCTCCAGCCCCTGGCCCTGGTCGCCCGAGGCTTCGGCAGGCACGACGTCGTCCGCGGGGCCAGACACGTCGGGGGTCGCCTCGACCGCGAACCCGTCCACCGCTCAAGACCGCCACGCCTACCCTCCGCCGGGCTGGGGTGAGCCGGGCCTGCCCGGGCCGGGCGGTGTAGTCGACTGGGGCGACCGGGACCATGGCGACCGAGCAAACCGGGGCAACCTGGGCAACCACAGCGACCCGGGCGACCGGGGCGACTTCGCGGCCGCCGAGCGGGCCGTGCCGGGCTGGAGCGGCGTGCGCACGGATGCCATCCCTCCGACCGGACTGCGCGGCAGCGACGGGCCGGACCGCGGCGGGACTGTGGCCAGTAAGCCGATGGCCGGCCAGCCCGGACCGTACCCGCGTCCACGCGCGGCTGCGGCCGGGCCGCCAGCCGCACCAGCCGCGCCGGCACCGCCGCCACCCCTACCGCGGCCCGAGGCGCTCCTGCTGCCTGACGAGCCGGCCGTCTCTCGCGGGCCGGCCCGTTGGGGGTGGCGCGGACGCGTGAGCCGGCTCAGCGGTGGCCTGATCACGCCGCCGCCCACTGCGGAGGAACTGGCTCATCGCCAGGCCCTGGTCGACATCCGCCGCACGTTCTCCCGACCGATGACCGTGGTGGTCATCCAGCCGAAGGGCGGTGCCGGAAAGACGCCGACCACGATCGGTCTGGCCTCCGCCCTCGGCGCCCACCGCGGCGGGTACGTCATCGGTTGGGACGACAACGAGACCCGCGGCACCCTGGCCGTTCGGGTGACCAATCCGAGCGGTCAGAAGTCCACGGTGTGGGACCTGCTCGGCTCGCTGCCTACGTTCGAGCGCACCGACGCCCGGGTGGGCGACCTCAGCCACTTCGTCCGTCCGCAGGGCGAGGCCCAGTTCGACGCGCTGGTCAGCGACGACAACCCGGCCAACATGGCCCAGATCGGCGAGGAAGAGTTCCGCCGGCTGCACTCGGTGCTGCAGCGCTTCTACCGCCAGATCGTGATCGACACCGGCAACAACGTCCGGTCCCCCAACTGGCAGGCCGCGGTCAATGCCGCGGACCTGGTCGTCGTGGTGTCGACCTACCAGCGCGACGTGGGCTACTCCGGTTCATGGGTGCTGGACCACCTCACCGAGACCGGGCGGGAGCGGCTGGCCCGCGGCGCGGTCACGGTGCTCACCGCGGCCGACCCCACTCCGGACCCCCGGGTGCGGGCCGAGCTGATCGACCACTTCACCGCCCGTACCAGCGCGGTGGTCGAGGTGCCCTACGACCCGTTGATAGCCCTCGGTGGCCCCATGGACTGGACCAGGCTGCGGCCGCAGACCCAGCGCGCATGGACCGCGGCCGGCGCGGCGGTGGTCACCGCACTGGCGGCCAGGGACGAGCACGACCGCCTGGCCCGCCGCTGACGCGGCCGGCGGTGGTGGACCCGGGGCTCAGGGACGGTAGGGCGGTGCGACGCCCCATCCCCAGCGCGGCACCGGGGCGTGCGCGGCGACGTCCGCGCCAGGCTGGGAGTTGGCCACAGCCAGCCGGGTGCCCCACTCCAAGTAGCCGACGAGGGCGGCGCGGAACTCGGGATCGGCCGGCAGGGCGGCGTCGTCGGCGGCGCGGCTCATCAGCGTGGCGAAGCGCAGCCGCTGCTCGGGCACGATGCCGAGGCCGCGGTGGTGAGCCACCATCTGCTCGTAGCCGCCGAGGCGTTCGCTGTAGGTCGGCGGTCCGCCGAACACCTCGATCCACCAGGCGCTGACGTGGCGGCGGTGCTCCTCGCTCACGCCACCGGGAAAGAAGCCGGCCAACAGGTCGTCGGCCTCCACCCGGTCGTAGAACGCGTCGATGAGCCCCGAGATCGCGTCCGCGCCGCCGGCCCAATCGAACAGCGTGGGTGTCGCGGCCGCGTCCATGGGCGTCACTGTAAGCGTGTAATCACCGGGCTGGCCAGGTCCTCGCGGGTACCGCGTGGCCGGGTGGGTCGGGCTGCCGCCAAGGCGGCGAAGGCGGCGACGTCCAGCGTCTCCCCGCGGGCCGACGGATCTATCCCCGCCGCAGCCAGGGCCCCGCCGGCCGCCTCAGGCGACCCGGCCCAGCCCCGCAACGCCGCGCGCAGCGTCTTGCGCCGCTGGGCGAAGGCGGCCTCGACCACCGCGAACACATCGGCGCGCCCGATCCCCGCAGCCAGCGGCGGGGTCGGCCGCCGGGTGAAACGAACGAGCTCGGAGTCGACGTTGGGCACCGGCCAGAAGACCGTCCGCGCCACCGTGCCGGCCGACTCTGCCCGCGCGTACCAGGCCAGCTTGACGCTGGGCGCGCCGTAGACCCGGCTCCCGGGCGCGGCGACCAGTCGATGCGCCACCTCGGCCTGGACCAGCACGAGACCTGAGGCGAGTGTCGGGAACCGCTCGAGCAAGGTGAGTACCACGGGGACAGCGACGTTGTACGGCAGGTTGGCCACCAGCGCGGTTGGCGCTGGGCCGGGGAGCGCCTCGACGCGCAGCGCGTCGGCGGTCACGACCGTGAGCCGATCAGCCAGCCCCCGCGAGTCGGCCACGTCCGGCAACGCTCGGGCCAGTGCCGGGTCGATCTCCACCGCGGTGACCTGCGCACCGGCGGCGAGCAGGCCCAGCGTCAACGAGCCCAGGCCGGGGCCGACCTCCAGCACGATGTCGTTCGGGCCGACGCCCGCCACCCGCACGATGCGTCGGATGGTGTTGGCGTCGTGCAGGAAGTTCTGGCCGAGCTTCTTGGTCGGTCGCAGCCCGAGCCCCGTCGCCCGGCGGCGGATCTCGCCGGGGCCCAGCAGAGCGACCGGCTCGTCGCCTGACCCCTCGTCCTCAGCGGGGCCGAACAGTTCGGTGTCGATGTCCGAGAGATTAACCGCCGCGCACGGAAGGGGCCGGGCCATGAGGCGCGATCCCTTCCGTGAGAAGTTCGGTTACGACGACGTCGATCAGTACCAGTTGTAGGCGTTGCTGTGGGCCCACGCTGCGCACGGCGTGCCATACACCGAGGCGATGTAGCCGAGGCCCCAGGTGATCTGCGTAGACGCGTTGTTCTCCCAGTCCGGCCCCGCCGTGGCCATCTTCGACCCGGGCAGGGCCTGGGGGATGCCGTAGGCGCCACTGGGGTTCGACGCATGCACGTTCCAGCCGCTTTCGCGGTTCCACAGGTCCACCAGGCACTGGAACTCTCCACTGCCCCAACCGCGGGCGCTGACCATCTTTGCGGCGATGGCCTGAGCGTCGCCCGAAGAGACCGGGGCGGGACCACCCGAGCCGCCGGACGAGCTCCCCGAGGATCCACCCGAAGACCCGCCGCTGGTGGGCGCGGGTGCGGGCGGCGGCGGGGGCGGGTTCTTGGTGCCGACCTTCTCCTGCTGATCGACCGGCTGGCGCAGCACCACGCTGCCGATCTGACGCTTGCCGACCAGCTTGCCGTCGACGTAGATCAGTTGGTAGGTGATCCGGCGCAGGCCTTCGCGGCCTTCGCGGACCACGCTGGTGTCGCCCTTGCGGGCGGTTGGGTCCTTCTTCGTCGTCGTCTCGTACGGGATGGCGACCTTCGTGGACCTGACCACCGTCTTGACCCGCTGGACGACGATCACCTGACCGGCCTTGGTCGGCGTGGACATCGGCACCGAGATGCGGTCGTGGAGGCCGAGGCGGACCCCGGCCTCGAGCAGCAGCAGCGACACCGAGTCGGCCGTGGTCCGGTAGACCCGGGTGTGGCCGTCGGCCTTCAAGGTGACCGGCTTGGGCGTGAGCAGGCTTATTTGGGTCGGCGTGAGGGGCAGACGGGTCGAGCGCGAGACGCTCACCGCTTTGCCGCTGCCGTACCCGAGCTGGGCCAACGCCTCCTGCACGGTGGTTGCCGTCGTCCACACGTCGACCTTCGAGCCATCGACGTTCAGGTGTAGCAGGCGCCCGCGGCGCAACACCACCCGGCTGCCGTCGTGGACGGATGCCGGAACCGCCGGCGCCACTGCGTCGTGGGCGGTGACGTCGAGGTGAGCGTCGTGCAGAGCCCCGCCGACGGTTCCGGCCCGCGTGCGGACGGTGCGGCTCTGCCCGTCGACGCTGATCGCGATGGCCTTGTCGGTGGTCACCCAGGCCGTCGTCCCGCCCACCATGGCGGTGAGGACGAGGCCGTACAAGGCGTATTTGGCGCTACTGCGCACACGGTCTCCCTGGTCGGTGGTCTGCTCGCGGTGCTGCCCGCAGCGGTTCTGCGGCGGCACATAAGGCGAGCCGGGCGCTCGGGGTGGGGGTGCGGCCCGGTTCGCGCCGGCCCAGATACGGTCGGTCACGAAGTCACGACACGATAACAACCGCCTACCGGTCGGTACAAAACTGGGCGTTCAGCCGGTGGATTCACCAGCCGAACAGGCGCTCGCCGGTGGCCCGGATGCCCGCGCACAGGACGCTGAGGTCTGTGCGTGTGAGGTCGGCCACCGTGGTCGTCGTCAGGGGTACGAGGTAGGGCGAATTGGGCCGGCCACGGTAGGGGTGTGGAGTCAGGAACGGCGCGTCGGTCTCGACCAGCAGCGCCTCGGGTGACGTCGCGCGGACGGCGTCGTGCAGTTGGCGGGCATTGGTGAAGGTGACCACGCCGGGGAAGGACAGCACGTAGCCCGCGGCCTGGCACGTCCGGGCCATCGCCGCGTCCCCGGAGAAGGCGTGGAAGACGACGCCGGCCACGGGCGCACCAACCTCGCCGACGATGCGCACAACGTCGGCGTGGGCGTCGCGGTCGTGGATCATCAGCGGCTTGCCCGCGGAGGAAGCCAGCTCGATGTGGCGGCGGAAGTGGCGCTGTTGGACGTCCGGCGACACGGTGTCCCAGTAGTAGTCCAGGCCGGTTTCGCCGACCGCGACCACGCGCGGGTGCGCGGCCAGCTCGGCGAGCTCGGCGTAGCCGGCCTCGTCGAGGTCGCCGACCTCCGTCGGATGGACGGCGACCGCGGCGTACACGTCGGGATGCGCCTCGGCCGTGGCTACGCACCACCGGCTGGCGGTCACGGAGTCGCCGACCGTGATCACCCGGGTGACGCCCACGGCGCGGGCTTGGTCCATCACCTCGGCTACGTAGTCGGTATCCGGTGCGCGGCCGGCCCGGGCGGCCATGGCGTCGAGGTGGCAGTGCGCGTCGAAGACCTCGCCGGGCAGCGCGGGCGGGGCCGGCGGAGGTGAGGCGTCGCGGGAGCGACCGCGGCTCACGCGGCGCCGTCGACCAGGCGGGCCAGCTCCTCGTCCACGACCGACGGGTCGAGCTTGGCGAACACCGGCGTCGGCGCGGACAGCGCTCGCCCGACCGGCAGCGGCACCGAGGTCCAGCGCGGCGTGTGCGTGTAGTCGCCGGTCAGCACGGGGTAGGAGGGCGTGCCGGCGGCCGTCGTCTCCTCCACCTCGACCAACTGGGGCATCGGCGCCCAGGCCGGACCTCCGCCCAAGGCGGCGTGCACCCGCGAGGACGACCCCGGCAGGAACGGCGTCAGCAAGGTCTTCGCGTCGTCGATCGCCTGCAAGGCCGTGTGCAGGACCGTGGCCATTCGGGCGGGATCGTCCTTGAGCTTCCACGGCGCCTGGTCGGACAGGTAGCGGTTGGCGTCGGCAACCACGGCCATGACCTCGGCCAGGGCGGCTTTGAACCGCGAGCGCTCGACCAGCGCACCGACCGTGGCGAATGCCCCGGCCGAGCGGGCCAGCAGCGTCGCGTCGGCGTCGGCGATCGTCTCCGGCTGCGGGACGGCGCCGAAGTTCTTGGCCGCGATGGAGACGGTGCGGTTGACCAGGTTGCCCCAGCCGGCCACCAACTCGTCGTTGTTGCGGCGCACGAACTCGGCCCAGGTGAAGTCGGTGTCCTGGTTCTCCGGTC
>JBDUAD010000130.1:0-6536 GCA_040004775.1 bacterium
GGTCGGCGCATGAGGGGTCGTCGCATGAGGGTCGGCGCATGAGGGGTCGTCCTATGAGGGGTCGGGCATGAGCGAGACCCGGACCGCACCGCCGGCCGGCTCCGCGGCGGCGGCCCGCGTGCTCGCCGGGCCGCCATCCGTGCCCGGCCTGGCCGCGCGGTCACTTTTCAACCAAAGCCGGCGGCGACGGCGCCCGGGCGACCGGGCCGGGTCCGGCAACGGAGATCCCGGTGGCCTGCCGGACACCGCGCTCACTCTGAGTGATCAGCCGGTCGATGCCGGTCGACTGGCTCGGTACCAGCGGCTGTGCGGGTTCGACGTGTCCGGCGCGGTCCCGGCGACCTTCGTGCACGTGCTGGCCTTTCCCCTCGGCGTGGCGCTTATGGCCGACCCGGCCTTTCCGTTCCCGCTGCTCGGCCTGGTCCACGTGGCCAACCGGATCACCCAACTACGACCGGTCGATGTCAGCGCGCGGCTCGACCTGACCGTGCGGGCCGAGAACCGGCGACCGCATCCGTCGGGGGAGCAGGTCGACCTGGTTGCCGACGCGGCGGTGGCCGGAGAGCTGGTGTGGACCGGCCTCAGCACCTATCTGCACCGCGGCGCGCCGTCGGGCACCAGGTCGTCCGGCGGCCGGCCTCCGTCGACGGACGAGCCCCGCGCAGATCCGACAATGGTGTGGCGGCTGCCGGCCGACCTCGGTCGCCGCTACGCCGCGGTGTCGGGCGACCGCAATCCGATCCACCTGTCAGCGCTGTCGGCCCGCGCGTTCGGCTTTCCACGGGCCATCGCCCACGGCATGTGGCTGCAGGCGCGGGTGCTCGCCACGCTGGCACCACGATTGCCGTCGGCGTTCACCGCCGAGGTCGATTTCAAGACGCCGGCGCTCCTACCGTCCACGGTGGCGTTCCAGGCGGTGGCCAGCGACGGCGGCTGGGACGTCGCGGTGCGCGCCGCCGGCTCGGGTCGCCCGCACGTCGTCGGGCGGATCAGCCCGGGCTGAGCCGCGCCCCGGCGAACCGGCCGAGCTCGTCGGCGGCCTCGGCCGCCGCGCCCAGCAACCCGGCCTGCAGATGGGCCACGTGCCACATCCAGTCGTACTCGGTCAGCTCGACGTCCACCCCGGCCGCCGCCGCCCGTTCGGCGAAGTGCCGGACCTGCCCGAGCAGTAGCTCCTCGGTGCCGACGTGGATCAGCATCGGCGGCAGCCCGGCCAGCTCGGCGTTGATCGGTGAGATGTCGGGATCCGCGGCGTCCACCCCGGCGGTGTAGCTGCGGGCGTTGAAGTCGCCCCACGACGCCCGCACGATGCGGTCCCGGTCACGCACGGGCACACCGGCCACGCTGGGCTCGCCGATCCGCTCGCCGACGTCGACCCAGGGCGAGAGCAGGGCCAGGCCGACGGGAGCGCGCAGGCCGGCGTCGAGGGCGTTGCGGGCGGCGACCACGGCCAAACCGCCGCCGGCGGAGTCACCGGCCAGCACCACCCGCCGCTCGGTCGACGCGCCGTCGGACGCGGATCCGTCGCCGGACGGGCCAACCAGTCGGCGGCGGGTCGGCTCGGTCAGCTCGGCGTACGCGGCCAGCGCGTCGTCGCGCGCGGCAGGGAACGGGTCCTCGGGTGCGAGTCGGTAGTCGGGCAGGTACACCGGTGCGCCGCTGGCGCGGGCCAGGAAACCGGCCGTGGAGCGGTAGGCCGCGGGCGTGCCGACGGTGTAGCCGCCGCCGTGGAAGTACAGGATCGCCCGGTCGGCGCTGAAATCACCGGACGGGGAGACGACCAGCGTGCGGCGGCCGCCGAGCATCGTCCACCGCGATGTCGTGCCGGCCGGTGCGGGCAGACCGGCGCCGAGGCGATCCAGATAGCGCCGGGCCAGAGGCAGCGGCATGCGGCCGCCCAGACCGGCCCGCTGGAGGAACAGCCCGCCGCGCACGATCACCAGCGGCAGGTGCACCGGACGCGAGTGGACGTGCGGGCGGGCCGGCATCAACCCGGCCGCCGGGCGTCGTCGGCCGAGATCGGTGCGCGGTCGATGCGGGCGGTGCGCTCGACGGCTCGGCTGTTACGGGCAACCAGGCCGAAGTAATGGGAACCGAGCACCCGGGCCAGCGCGTCGATCACGTGGGCGTCGGCGCCGACCAGGATGCGCGTGCGCCCGCGCAGCACGCCACGCAGGATGATCTCGGCCGCGCGCTCGGGGGAAAGGCGGGCCAGGGAGCGCTCGAAGTGCTCGTTCATCGCCGCCGGGTCGTAGCCGACGGTGACCGAGTTGCGCATGATCGCGGTGCGAACGCCGCCCGGGTGCACGCACGAGACCGCGACCGGGTGGCCGGCCAGCCGCATCTCCTGGGCTAGCGCCTCGGTGAACCCGCGCACGGCGAACTTGGCCGCGTTGTACGCGCTCTGCGAGGGCACCGCGATGAGGCCGAACACGCTGGACAGGTTCACCACGTGGCCGTCGCCGCCGGCGATCAGGTCGGGCAGGAAGGCGCGGGTGCCGTGGACGACCCCCCAGAAGTCGACGTCCATCACCCGGGCCAGCTGCTCGACCGTCATGTCGACGATGTCCGCCGTGAGGCCGACGCCGGCGTTGTTCACCAGCAGGTGCACCGCCCCGAAGTCCGCGCGCACCGAGGTGGCGTGGGCGTCCATCGCCCCGGCGTCGCGCACGTCCAACCGGTAGGCGCGGGCCTCGCCGCCGAGTTCGCGGCAGGCGGCGGCAGTCGCTTCGACCGCTTCCGTGTCCACGTCGGACAAGGCGGTTCGCGCGCCACGGCGGGTCAGCTCCAGCGCCAGCGCGCGGCCGATGCCGGAGCCGGCTCCAGTGATTACGGCCGTCCGGCCAGCGAACGTCCTCACACTGACACCGGACCGGACGGCGCGACGCTGTGGGCCGTCGGCACCGACGGCGCCGACGCCGGGTCGATTGCGCCGTCGGACGTGGACGGAACCACGCGGTACTCGGCCAGGTCGATGCGGCGGGTCTGGCGGCGGAAGCGGAAGGTGAAGTCGGGCCAGATGGTGGTGTTGCGCCCGTGCTGGTCGAGGTACCAGCTGCGGCACCCGCCGCTGTTCCACACCGTCCCGGCGAGCTGTGCTTGCAGCGCGGAGTTGTAACGCTGTTGGGCCGCCGGCTCGGGCTCGATCGCGTCCAGCCCGCGCTCGCGGACGGTACGGATGGCGTCGCTGATGTAGGCCACCTGCGACTCGATCATGTAGACCATCGACGTATGGCCGAGACCGGTATTCGGGCCGACGATGAAGAACAGGTTGGGGAAACCGCTGACCGTGGTTCCGTGCAGCGCCGACATGCCGCCGCGCCAGTGCTCGGCCAGCGTCACTCCGCGGGCATCGCGGATGCGGTGGACGCTCGGCTGGTCGGTGATGCGGAAGCCGGTGGCCAGGATGATCACGTCCGTCGGACGCACGGTGCCCTCGCTGGTGACTACGCCGTCCGGACGCACCTCGGCGATCGGGGCGTTGATCAGGTCGACGTTGTCCCGCTGGAGCGTCGGGTAGTAATCGTTGCTGATCAGGACGCGCTTGCAGCCGAATGCGTAGTTCGGGCGCAGCCGCTCGCGCAGCGCCGGATCGGCCACCTGTGAGGCCAGGTGGCGCTCGGCTACCCGGCGGCCGGCCCGGGCCAGTCCAGGCCGCTTGGCGAAGGCGAAGACATAGGATTCCCGCGCGCTGTAGATGCCCAGACGGGCCAGCCGCTCGGCCAAGGGCATCCGGGCGAAGAGCCAGCGCTCCGGGCGGGTGAGGTCACGGTCGGCCCGCGGCACCACCCACGGCGGTGTGCGCTGGTAGACGTCCAGATGGGCCACCCGCTCGGCGATGGCCGGCACGATCTGGATCGCCGACGCGCCGGTGCCGACGACCGCCACCCGCTGACCGGTCAGGTCGACCTCGTGCCGCCAGCGGGCGGAGTGGAACACCGGACCGGCGAAGTCGGCCAGGCCGGGGATGTTCGGCGGCGCCGGGTCGCTCAGCCCGCCGGCGCCGGAGACGAGGAACGGGGCGCGGAAGACGCCGTTCGGCGTGCGCACAGTCCAGCGGTGGGTGTCCCCGTCCCACCGCGCGTCGAGCAGCTCGGCGCCGAAGACGCAGCGCTCGTAGACGCCCTGCTCACGGGCCACCCTCTGCAGGTAGCGCTGGATCTCCGCCTGCCCCGAGAACGACCGCGTCCAGGCCGAGTTGGGAGCGAAGGAGAAGGAGTAGAGGTGGCTCGGCACGTCGCAGGCCGCACCGGGATAGGTGTTGTCGCGCCAGGTTCCGCCGACGTCGTCCGCCCGCTCCAGCACCACGAAGTCGTGCAGGCCGCGGCGGTTGAGCTCGGCGGCCATGCCGATGCCGGCGAAGCCCGCGCCGATCACGATCACCGTCGACTCGCGGACGGGGCCGGCCTCCGCGTCAACCTCCGGCTCCGCGGTCGGATCCACGACGGGATGGGTGGCGGTCACGATGAGCAACCGTATCCGGTGGTTCATCCGGCAAAGCGGGCGACGGGAAGTCCTCGCGGCACTACGTTCGCGTCGTGAACCGCCGTCGCTTCCTGCGATCCACCGGCCTCGTCGGTGGAGGGGTCCTGGTGGCGGCAGCCGGCGCGGCAACGACGCAGGAGCGCGACGAGGCGACGTTGCGCCGCAGCGGCCACGCGGTGGGCGCCTACCGTCCGGCCGGGCTGACGGGGACCACGGTCACGTACCGGGCGCGCACGTCCGAGCGCGTCGTCGCGCTGACCTTCGACGACGGCCCGTCGAGGCGCTACACCGCCGCCGTGCT
Source organism: bacterium (assembly GCA_040004775.1). Classification (GTDB taxonomy): domain Bacteria; phylum Actinomycetota; class Actinomycetes; order Mycobacteriales; family Jatrophihabitantaceae; genus JALZBL01. The sequence continues at coordinate 4,787 of JBDUAD010000130.1, forward strand.
CGACATCCTCGAGGCGGCCGGCGTGGTGGCCACGTTCAACCTGGTCGGTCGGCACGCGGCCCAGTACCCGGCACTGGCCCGGCGGGCCGCCGAGCGTCACGAGCTGGGCAACCACACCTGGTCCCACCCCGACCTCAGCCTCACGCCGGCCCCGCAGGCCACCCGCCAGCTGCAACGCGCCGCCACCGTGATCGCCGACGTCACGGGTGTGCGTCCGGGCACCTTCCGCCCGCCCTACGGCTACTTCTCCGGCGCGACCGTCATGGCGGCGGCCGGGCTCGACCTGCCGGTGGTGCTCTGGGACCAGGCGTTCGACCGCCACGGGCAGAGCCCGACGTCGAACGTCGAACGGCTGGCCGGCGCGATCGGACCCGGCAGCGTCGTGCTCGGCCACGACGGAGGGTCGATGCCCTGCGATGTGGTCGTCGCCGCCCTGCCCAGCCTGATCACGCGGCTGCAGGACCAGGGCTACCGGTTCGTCACGACATCGCAGCTGCTCGCATTGGACCGGCGGCCGGAGCCTGTCGTCTGACCCGTCGAGCGCCGGGTCACGGCCCGCCGACGAATACTAGGATCTCCGAGTATGCCGCTGGATCTGACCGCCAACCCGCACCCCCGGTCGGCTGCGGACCGCACGGCCATCCTGGCCGATCCGGGTTTCGGACGCAGTTTCACTGACCACATGGTGCGGGCGGATTTCGCCGACGGCACCTGGCAGCCGGCGCGTGTCCTGCCCTACCAGCCGTTGACGCTCGACCCGGCGACGATGTCCCTGCACTACGGCCAGCTGATCTTCGAGGGGCTCAAGGCCTACCACCAGCCCGACGGATCGATCGCGACGTTCCGGCCTGAACTCAACGCGGCCCGCTTCGCGCTGAGCGCGGCCCGCCTGGCCATGCCCGCGCTGCCCGCCACGACATTCGTGGAGTCCATCGAGGCCCTGGTCGACGTCGACCGCGACTGGGTTCCCACCGGCGCCGACGCCTCGCTCTACTTGCGCCCCTTCATGCTGGCCACCGAGATCGGGCTCGGCGTGCGGCCGGCCAACCGCTACAGCTATCTGCTCATCGCCTCACCGGCCGGGGCCTACTTCGCCAGCGGCGTGCAGCCGGTGAGCGTCTGGCTGTCCACCGAGTACACCCGCGCCGCGCCCGGCGGCACCGGGGCGGCCAAGTTCGCCGGCAACTACGCCGCGTCGCTGGCCGCCCAGGCCGAGGCGGCCGCCGAGGGCTGTGACCAGGTGGTGTGGCTCGACGCGCTCGAGCACCGTTACGTCGAGGAGATGGGCGGGATGAACCTGTTCTTCGTCTTCGGCACCGGCGCCTCGGCCCGGGTCGTTACTCCGGCACTGACCGGCACCCTGCTGGCCGGCGTGACCCGCGACTCCCTGCTGACCCTGGCCGGCGAGCTCGGGTACGCGGTGGAGGAGGGGCCGATCACCACCGAGGAGTGGCAGGCCGGCAACGCCTCCGGCGACATCACCGAGGTCTTCGCCTGCGGCACCGCGGCGGTCATCACCCCGGTTGGTCACGTCAAGAGCGCCGCCGGCTCGTGGACGGTTGGCGACGGTGGCACCGGACCGGTCAGCGCGCAGCTTCGCCAGGCTCTGCTCGGGTTGCAGACCGGCACCGAGCCCGACCGCCACGGCTGGATGCACACCCTGGTCAAGCCCGCCTAACTCGCCTCGGGCCCTGGGCCGGCTCAGCTCACGTCGACGCGCCCCGTTCGCCGGCCGCTCCGTCCCGGCTGC
>JBDUAD010000131.1:0-6383 GCA_040004775.1 bacterium
GGCCGAAGACTTCTTGGCGGGACTCGAAGACTTGGCCACCTTCTTCACCGCGGACTTGACCGCGGACTTGACCCCAGTGGTCGCCTTCTTGGCCGGGCCGGACTTGGTACCCGAGCGCTTGGTCGCGGTCTTGGTTGCCGCCGCCTTCGTCGTCTTGGCCGCGGGGGACTTCTTGGCCGCCGTGGTCTTGGCCGTGGTCGTCTTCTTCGCCGGCGACTTCTTCGCGGCGCTCGACTTGACCGTCGTGGTCTTCTTCGCCGGCGACTTCTTCGCCGCCGTCGACTTCGCGGTGCGTCCTGGTGCCGTCATGGGTCGAGCCTTCCTCCGAGCGACGTCTGCACAGTCGCGGTGAACTCACAGTGGACGACAGGCGGGCGCACGGTCAATGCGCCGCGCCGCATCCGTGAAGGCCCGGATTCCCAGGCACGGCAAGGCCTTCCGACGTCCCGGTGACACAAACCCTTGTGCCACAACGGTTTGCTGGCCTACCTCGCTGCCGGATAGGCGTCCGCGGCGAAGAAGGCGGCGCCGATCAATGCCGCCCGTTCCGTGTCTCGTACGGCGACGATCGCAACCTCATCGCTACCGCCCGCATCGCGCAACCCGGATCGGAACGACGGCTCGAACAGGTCCCACGACGCGCTCATCGAGCCGCCAACGACGATGATCTCCGGTGCGAAAGACCTCAGGACGTCGGCCAGCGTGGCAGCGAGATCGCGCATGACCCGGTCGAGCACCGCGGCGGCAACGGCCTCTCCGTCACGGGCTCGATGGGCGATGTCGCGCACATCGGCGTTGCGATCTCCACCGTGGAACGCGTACTGCCGGCGGATCGCGCGGCGCGACACCATGTCCTCCAACGGCACGTCGCCGAGGCGCAGCGTGTGCACCCGTCCGTTACGCGGCAAGCCGGGTCCGCGGGCCGGTCGCCCGGACACGAGGAAGCCCGAACCGATGCCGGTGCCGAGGGTGATCCCTACGCAGCGCTCGGTGCCCCGCGCTGAGCCGGCGATCCACTCGCCGAGGGTGAAGGCGTCGGCGTCGTTGACGAAGGCCACCGACGACGGTCGGGCCCGCACGCCATCGATGATGCCCACGCGCACGTCGACTCCGTGCAACCGGTCGAACTTGCCGACGTCGGCGAACAACGCGATGCCGCGTTCGTAGTCGAACGGGTCGGGCATGGCCACGCCTAGCGGCCGGCCCGGTGTGGCCAGTGCGTCGACCGCGGCGCAGAACTCGGCGAGGATCGCGTCAGCCGACCCGCTGCTGTCAAGCGAGCGGCGGGCGCTGTGACCGGTCAACGTCCACGAGTCGGTGTCGACCAGCGCGCCGGTGACATGGGTGCCCCCGACATCGAGAGCCGGCAGCGTCGGCATGAGACAGATCATCGCAGTGCGGGCGACGGACGAGTCGGCCTGTAAGCCGGGTCCTGTACCGGTCGGCTCGCGCCGTCCGGTGGCGACCATCCATCTCGGCCTGCCGTCACCGACAGGCTCCAGCGGTCTACCCGCAGGCTCGGGCGGGCCGCCCTCGAACGCCTGCGCACACGGGCCGGAGCCCGCGCTCTTGACCTTGCTCCGGGTGGGGTTTGCCGAGCCGCCGCGGTCACCCGCAGCGCTGGTGGTCTCTTACACCGCCGTTTCACCCTTACCACTGCGCCGGTCCAGACTCGGACCGGTTGCGGTGGCGGTCTGTTCTCTGTGGCACTGTCCCGCGGGTCACCCCGGGTTGCCGTTGACAACCACCCTGCCCTGTGGAGCCCGGACTTTCCTCGGCACCTGCACCGAAGCGCAGGTGACGCGGTCGCCCGGCCGGCTCGTCCGCCGCACGGTCATCGTAGGCCCGAACGGCGCCGGGTGGAGTTACCAGCGGTGAAGCGATCGGCTCGCCGGCTCGCCCCGTAGCCTGCCCGAAGGTGACGGGGACGGCGGCCGAACTCCTCGCCCTCGTCCTGTTGGGCGCCGCGCTGGCCGTCGCGGTAGTTCGGCCGGCCAGCGTCAACGAAGTGATTGTTGCCGGGCCGGCGGCCGCGCTGGTCGTGGTCCTCGGCGTCGTGCCAGCCTCCGCGGCGGGAACGACGTTGCGCGAGCTGTTCCCCACCGTCGCCTTCCTGGCCGCCATCCTCGTGTTCGGTCACCTCTGCGCCGAGGCCGGGTGTTCGACCACCTCGGCGCCCGGGCAGCGGCCGCGAGCCGTGGGTCAGCGGCCCGCCTGCTCGCTCTCGTCGTCGCACTTGCCGCGGTGGTCGCCACGATCCTCACCCTCGACGCCACTGTGGTGCTGCTGAGCCCGGTGATTTCTGCGCACCGCGTGCCGGCTGCGGGTGCCGCCGCGGGTACACCTCTACGCCTGCACCCAGCTGGCCAACGCCGGCTCCTTGCTGTTGCCGGTGTCCAACCTGACCAACCTGCTGGCCTTCTCGGCGTCGGGGCTCACCTTCGTTCGGTTCACCGGCTTGATGGTCCTGCCGTGGTTGGCCGCCTGTGCCCTCGAGTGGCTGGCCCTGCGCAGCTTTCTCCGGGCCGACCTGCGGATCGAGGCCGCGCCGAGCGTCCCGGTCACCCCCGCGCCCCGGTTCGCGTTGACCGTGCTCGCCGCCACGGTTCTCGGCTTCGTGGTGACCACGGCAGTGGGAGTTCCTCCGGCGTGGGCCGCGCTGGCCGACGTGGTGGTGCTGGCCGCGCCGCAGCTGCGGCGGCGGGCGACCACATCCGGCGCCCTCCTGCGCGAGGCCAACCTCGGCTTCTGCGGGTTCGTACTGGCTCTCGGCGTCCTGGTGGACGGGCTGACCCGCCACGGTCTGAGCTCAGCCCTCGGCAATGTCCTGCCGACCGGCACCGCGCTACCGGCGTTGCTCGGGCTGGCGTTCGGCGCCGCGATGCTGGCCAACGTGGTCAACAACCTGCCGGCGACGCTGGTCATCGTGCCGTTGGTCGCCGGGCATCCGGCGGCGGTGCTGGCCGTGCTGATCGGAGTCAACGTCGGAGGCGAATGCGACGTACGCCGGATCGCTGGCCACCTTGCTGTGGCGTCGCCTGCTCCCAGTCCCCGACCGGCCGCGCGCCGCGGTGTTCCACGCCTACGGTGTGGCTACCGTCCCGGTGATCATCTCGGTCACGACGGTGCTGTTGTGGCTCTCGGTGGGCGTCCTGGGCGCGTAACCAACCGTGGGCGGTGCGGGATCAGTCGACGGCGGCGCGGGACAAGTCGACGGCGGCGGGGAATCAATCGACGGCGGCCAGGGCGCTGCGGAGCAGCAACGGCCACAGGCGGACGCCGGCCTCGGTCAGCGCCTCGGCTCCGTCCTGCTCGGCGTCCACCAGGCAGACCGCGTCGGCCACGACGGCTCCGGCCGCCCGCAATCGGCTGGCGGCGACCAGTGCGGTGGCCCCGGTGCGCACGACGTCGGTGACCAGGACGGTGCGCCGACCGTCAACCGGCCCGCCCGCTACCGGCTCCTCCGCCGACGGAAGCACGAAACGCGCCGGGGTTCCGGTCGCTGCCGCCAGCGCCGTGACCAGAGGCAGGCCCCCCGCAGCGACGCCGGCGAGCAGCTCGGTGCCGGGCGGCAGCAAGGACGCCACCGCCGCGCCGAGCTCGCGCAGCAGGCCCGGGTCGGCCTGAACCCGGTACGGGTCGGGATCGGGTCCGTGACCGCCGGCGGCGACCACGCGGGCGCCGAGCTCGGCCGAGGTCGCTCGGCTTGGCACCCCTCGTGGCGCCTTGACCGCGGCGGGCGCGGACGGGGCACGGCCGGCCGCCCGGTCCATCGCCAGGTTGGCCAGCCGGTCCGCGCGGGTGTTGCGCTCGCGCGGGATCCACTCGAACGTTACGTAACGGAGCTGGGCCACCAGCCCGGACGCTCGGCGGGCCAGTGGCCGCATGTCCGGGTGCTTGACCTGCCAACGGCCCGACATCTGCTCGACCACCAGCTTCGAATCCATCCGCACGGCGACCTCGTCCGCGCCCATTTCGAGCGCCGCCTCCAGCCCAGCGATGAGGCCGCGGTACTCGGCCACGTTGTTGCTGGCCACGCCGAGGGACTCCGCGCGCTCCGCCAGCACGGTCTCACCGTCGGGGTCGAGCACCACCGCGCCGTACCCCGCCGGTCCAGGGTTGCCCCGCGACCCACCGTCGGCTTCGACGATCACGCGCACGAGCCGGCCCTCCGCGAGCACGTCGGCTCGTCAGCGCGATTCGTCGGCGCGCGCAACGACCTGCGCGAAACGCTCACAGTCCGGACTCGGCGGTGCGCACGAGGATGCGCCGGCAGTTCTCGCAGCGCACGACGTCCTCCGGGGCTGCCTGCCGGACCCCGCTGAGCTCGCTGCCGGCCAATTCCAGCCGGCAGCCCTCGCAGCGGCGTTGGCGGAGCAGGGCCGCACCGACCCCGCCTTGAGCCCTGCGCACGGTGTCGTACAGCGTCATGAGGTCGGACGGCATCGTCCCAGCCAGTTGCGCGCGCCGCTTGCTGTGGCGGGCGATGTCGGCGTCGATCTCGGCCCAAGCTGCGTCGCGGACGACGACGGCCTGCGTGCGCGTGGCATCGATCTCGTTCTGCTGGGCCGAGACCTCGGTCAACTGGGTCTCCAGCTCTTCGCGACTCTCCATCACGGTGAGGGCGTCGTCCTCCAGGGTGCTCTGGCGACGGGACAGGCTCTGCAGTTCGTGCTGCAGGCGTTCGAGTTCCTTGGCCGGAATGCCGCCGGATGTCAGGCGGGCCTGGTCGCGATCCTCGCGGCTGCGCACGACGTCGATTTCGTCCTCCAGCCGGCGCTGCTCGCGGGCGATGTCGCTCAGGCGGGTCTCGATGCCGACCCGTTGCTGGCGCAGGCGATCGGCGTCGGCCTCGGCGCTGCTGATCGTCGCCAACTCGGGCAGGTTGCGACGCCGATGGGCCAGCTGGGCCAGCAGCGTGTCGAGGGCCTGCACGTCGAGCAGGCGGGCCTGGACAGCGGGATCGGCGGTTACCACGGAAGCGGGCGTCTCGATTCGGGTCGGCGGATGCTGCGGTGATCAGCTGGGGGCAGTCGAAGTCGGGGCAGCGGTACCAGTGGCCCGCGATGAGCCGGTCCAGGGATCGGTGACCAGCAGCGACACGACCGCGTTCACCGTAGTCCCGAACCGGTCGGCCAGGCGGGCGGCGACGGTGTCCAGCCACGGGACCTCGGTGGCCCAGTGCGAGGCATCGACCAGGGCCATCGGCGCCGGCTCGAACCCGGTGCGCTGCAGCACCGCCTCGACTCCGTAGTGGTGTTTGAGGTCAGCCGTAAGCAGCATGTCGGCGCCGCGCGCCCGTGCCGCGTCGATGAGGCTTCCGCCGGAGCCGGCGCACAGGGCGACCCGTTCGACGACGCGGTCAACCGAGCCGGCCCAACGCAGCCCGGCGGGTACGGCGGGCAGTCGGTCGGCCACGTGGTGCACGAACTCCGTGAGCGGCATCGGCGCCGCCAACCGGCCGATGCGCCCGACCCCGCGGTCCGCGGGCAGGGCCACAGAGCCGAACACGTCGAATGCCGGTTCCTCGTAAGGGTGCGCACGCCGCAGGGCCGCGATCACCTCTGCCCGCCGCTTGGGTGGCAGCACCATCTCCACCCGGACCTCGGCGACCGATTCGACGCGTCCTGCAGTACCGATGGCCGGGGCCGATCCGTCCAGGGGACGGAACGTGCCGGTGCCGGACCCGAGCCAGGCCGCCCGCTCGTACCGGCCAAGTCGCCCGGCGCCGGCGTCGGCCAGCGCGTCGATCAGCCCCTCCGCCGCGGCCGCGGGAACGAAGACCACCAGCTTGTCCAACGGCGGGCCCGGGACCGGCTCGAGCGGGTCGCAGTCGCGCACGTCCAGGCGCTCGGCCAGCGCGTCGGAGACCCCGGGACGGGCGATCTCGGCATTGCTGTGGGCCACGAAGTGGGCGATGCCGGAACGGATCATCCGGTGCACCAGAGCGCCCTTGGGTTGGTCGGCGGCGACGCCATGAACCGCGGTCAGCAGCAACGGGTGGTGAGTGATCAACAGGCCGGCGGCACGGTCCTCGGCCTCGGCCACCGTGGCCGGGGTGGCGTCGACGGCCAGCAGCACCCGCTCGACCTCGTTCCGCGGATCGCCGCAGACCAGGCCCACCGCGTCCCAGGGCTCGGCCGCGCGAGGGTCGAACCACTCCTCCATCGCCGCCACCACGTCAACCACCCGATACACGGCAGCGGACGCTATCAACCGGAGCGCTCAACCGCCGGATCGCACGACGACAGTTCGCGGCATCGATCGCAAATCGCCGCTGAAGGAAGTTGCGTTGCCCGGCCGAAATGCGGTTACACTGGTCTGGTCCCGGCGCTTCCCCCCGTGAGCGCCGGGACCTTTCATGTCCGGAGCCGGTCGGCGTG
>JBDUAD010000132.1:0-6314 GCA_040004775.1 bacterium
CGAGCGACCTCGTCGCTCAGTCGTTGGAGCAGGCGGGCCGCGAGCGGACCGTCGCGCCCGGGCACCACCGCGCCGCAGTGCGGAGTGTCCTGCAAAGCGCGCAGGCCACCGCCGGACCCGTCGATCACGTACAGGTGCAGGCGATCGGCCGGCAGCCGACCCACCGCCGTCGTGGCCAGGAGCCGCACGGCGTTGGTTCGCCCGCTGCGCGGGCCACCGGTCAAGAGAAGTGCTGTTCCCTCTTCGAGATCGATCTCCAGCGGGCGCTGAGCCTGCTCGTCAGGACGATCCATCAGGCCGAGTGGGATCCTGCCCGTCGGCGGCCAGCTGGACAGCGTGGCCGCGTCGAGGACGGTCGGCAACGGAGGCAGCCACGGTCGGCGCGCAGCGCCGAACCCGCCGGACTGTGCCGCAGACCGAACGGCTTGCACGACTTCACAAAGGTCGGTCGGTCCGGTCGACCGCTCACCGGTAAACGCCGTCTGGCCCGGATGACCCCACGCATCGAGCGTCACCACCCGGACTTCGGAGGAGTCCTCGCGTGCTGCGCCGAGGTGAAGGGCCTGCATCTCGACCAGACCCTGGCCGGTGCGCACGTAGGCCCGTCCCGGGAGGGCCGGGTCGATGGTCGCCGCGACATCGGTCCCGATGATGTCGAGCGACTCGGCCGGGTCGGTAACCCGCAGTGCGATCCGCAAGGCTGTGTTGGCCCGGATCTCGGCTGACACCACGCCGGCCGGTCGCTGAGTGGCGAGAACCAGATGGACTCCCAACGAGCGGCCGCGTTGAGCGATGCTGACCAAGCCGTCGACGAAGTCGGGCAGCTCCACGGCCAGCGCCGCAAACTCGTCGACCACCAGGACGAGCCGTCCCACCGATGCAGCCCGATGGCTCGGCGTGCGGCGATAAGCGGCCAGGTCGGTCACGCGCGCTGACGCGAACAGCTCCTCCCGTCGGCGCAGCTCGGCGTTTAGCGACCTCAGTGCCCGTTGGGTGAGTTGCGCGTCGAGGTCGGTGACCAGTCCTGCGGTGTGCGGCAGACGGGCACAGTCAGCGAAGGCGGCGCCGCCCTTGTAGTCGACCAGCACGAACTGCAGGTCTACTGGCGAGGCGTGTACCGCCAGCCCCACGACGAGGGTTTGCAACAACTCCGACTTGCCCGCGCCGGTGGTCCCGGCGACGAGGACGTGCGGACCGTCGCGGTCGAGGTCCACCGCAAGGGGCGCCTCTGCGCCGAGTCCCAGGACGCTGGTGGCGCGACCGTCTCCGGACCGCCAGCGCAGGAGAACGTCCTCCGGTAAAAGGTCGACGCCGCCCAGGATGTCGCCCAGCCGTGCGATCCGGGGCACCGCTGCGGACGCGTCCGTGCCTGGGTCAACGAGGGGCGCCAGCCCCCGGGCGGTTCGCTCCGCCCACTGGACCGTGACCTGGTCGGCCAGGATGTCGCTCGGTCCGCGGGGGTGGCTGAGGTCGAGTCGGCTGCCCAACTCGCCGCTCGTGCGGGCGACCGTGCCACACCATGGCGGAAGGCGGCGGCTGTCGTCCTCCAGGCACAGCGCGGTGAAGCCGACAGACCGTCCGTCGCGCAGGAGCCGGCCGAGACCGGTGACATCAGCCAACTCCGAGGTGCGGTCCAGGAGTACTAACGTCCACGGCCCGGTCCAGTCCCGCCTCGGTTCCGTGCGGCCCGCGCCGACGGGAGCGCCAGCCACCCGCTGGTCGAGCTGAACCAACAACCGGCCCACCAGTGCACGTCGCTGATCGTCTCGGCGAGCCACCGCCGCAGCCTCCGGGCAGTGCGGCAACCACCGCAGCCATTCCCAGCCCGTGGCGGCTGCGTCGGTCAGGACGGCCACCACGGTGACGTCGCCGGGCGAGTGCAGGGTGGCCAGCTGACACAGGAGCCATCGCGCCAGGGAGCGAGTGACCGGGGCCGGTCCGCAGATGCCGAGTGGTTCTCGCAGGTCTACGGCGATCGGTACCGCGTCGAGTCGGACCGGTGGTTCGGTCGCGGTGCCTCGGCGGACCACCAGTGAGGCGTCCTGCGGGCCGAGGCCCAGCCGTACCTGGAGGAAGTCGGCGTCACCACGACGTCGCTCCCAGATCCGAGCGCTCGGAGTGCCAGCGATGTGCGCGGTTTCGGCGGCGTCGGGTCGGGCGCTATGGCGGGCGGTGATTTCGGACTGCAGGAGGTGCTGCACCTCGTCGCGACGAGCGGCCTCCAGGCGACGGAACTCACCGCGGGCCCGACGCCGTCCTCGGCGGCCGGTCAGGCGCTCGCCAAGCGCGCTCCCGAGCATCATCACCGGCGACAGCAGCGCGAAGGCCAAGAACTGGGCGTTGCCGACGTACCACGCAACGGCGACGCCGGCAACGGCCGGTAGGGCGGCGGCGAGCCACGGCAACGCCGCGCGCGCGGAGGACGACGCCGGCACGGGAAGTTCCACCGTTCGATCCGACAGTGGGAACAGCACACGGGGCGGACGGTTCACCATCAGCCGGCCGTCGTCATCCGTGGTCACCATCGCCGGTGGTGCGGCCGCCCCGGCGACGCACAGGACCGACTCGCCCACGGTGAAGCGCTGGGCTACGGCGAGAGCGACGGCTTGCCCGCTCACCGCCCCTGCCGACCCGCCGGGTGTCTCCAGCGCGGAACCGTTGGTTGACCCCAAGTCCCGAACGCGCAAACCGCTCGGCGTCATGCGCACCTCGGCGTGATGGCGCGACACTTCGGGATCGCTCAGTTGGAGGGAGCAGTCGGGTCCCCGGCCGATGACGACCGATCCCTCGCGCGGAAGCGGCAGCACCGCCCCGGCGTCCGGACCGCCGACCACGTGCAGGCGCAACACCGTCGACGGGTCACCACCCGCGCCCGGGCCCGGCCGGTTGACCCCGACCACGCACCCATGGCGCAGGCCGGGTTGGCCGATGCGCGCGGCCGGGGCGACGGCGCGCGTGCCGGCCCACCATGCCCCGGGGCTGGGCACACCCGCAGGATCTGCTGCCGCCAGGGCTGCGTGCACCTGGCCCACGGTGGTGCCGCGCGCAGCGTTGATTTCCACGTCCCGGCGGAGGTCGCCGACGTGCAAGGTGAGGCCGGTCCGCATGGCGCCAGCATGCGTGAGGCGTGAGTTGGTCCGACCGGAGAGCAAGCGACCTGTGGACAACCGGCGAGGTCGGGTGCGTCTGTCCACAACCCGGCGTCACGCCACCGCGCCAAGTCGCCGTCCGTGGCTACGTTCGCCGGACTCGCTCGACGATCGGCGGCGTTTCTGCGCCGGTCGCACCGCCAGTGAATCGGAAAGGATCCGCGATGCTCAAGGTCACGCCCGAACAACTGCACGCTCTGTCAGGATCGGTGAAGCGGACCGCGGCCGATGTCTCCGGTTCACACCACGCACTCAAGGCGCAGCTCGATCCGCTGTTCGGAGCTGACTGGTCCGGTACGGCGGCGGCCCAGTTCACGGCTCTGTACGAGAAGTTCGACGCCGGCGCGCGAAGCATGAACGAGGCGCTGGACGGCATCGGCGGTCTGCTGCAGGGCGCGGGCACGTCCTACGCCGAGGCCGAGCGCTACATCGCCTCGACGTTTCGCTCCTGATGCGGTCGGTCCGGCAACGGTGGCGCTGCGTGGCCGGGCGCGGTCCGTACGCACCATTCGCCGACTACCGCTGCCCATCGTTCCAACGGCACGAACGCGGCGATCGCCACGCAGTGCGGCAAGAAGATGATCGATACGCCGGCGAAGACGCTCAGATGAAAGCCCCACAACGCCGCTGCAACGAGCGTGCGCGCCCGGTCGGTACGTGCGAGCAGTATCAATGGCGACAGGAGTTCCAGCGCGATCATGCCGAACTGCAGAGGCATCAGCAGGCGGGGCTGGTCGACCAGGAAGTGCGACATGGGCGTTGCCCGGCGCAGCAGAGCCCGCTCGAGCGTCGCCCCGGTCGGCCAGTTCCAGCCACCGAAGCGGATCTTGGCCCACGCGGCGTAGAAGTAGGTGAGAGTCACCGCGACCCGTATGCATTGCAGCGACCAACCTGCCGCGGGCGCCCGGCGGTGGTCATGCGCGCGAGCTGTTCCCACCGTCGGCAGGACAGCAAGCGCAACGAGGAACGAGAGCCGGTCGTGGTCGACCTTGCCGTAGCTCATCGCGACGAGCATCCAGGCCAGATAGAGCCCGGCCACGAGGCTTCCGGTGGCCCGAGGCCGCCATCCGGTGGCGGCGACGATGGCGAACACCACGAGGGTTGCGGCCAGCACGGTCGCGGACGTCTCGGTGGGAACTGGCAGGTGGAGGATCCGGGCCACCCGCAGCGGCTGATACAGATTCAGCCCGGAACGCGCGTGCCCACGCACCCAGGACTGCGTTAACGCCACGTCGAGAGGAATGAAGCAGTAGACGACCACCCGCAGCCAGAGGATCCGCGCGAGGGGAACCGGCTCGAACCAGAACGGGCTGGCGGCTCGGTTGAGCGGGAGGGACGAGCCCGCCCTCATGTGCCCGCTCACGGAGGGCTCCAGCGGGCGACCACCTCGTCGGTGGCGCGCCCCGCCCGGCCGCCCCGCAGCGGGTACAGCCGTCGCACCAGGCGGATTTCGACCGCGTGGGCGCCGGGATGTTGGCGCAGTCCTCCGGTGCGGGTGACGTACAGGGCCCCGATCGCGGCGAAGCGCGCGGCGTCGTACTGCAGCTGGCCCAGCTGGCCCTCCAGCTCGGCCCGCCGTGGCGCGCCCGGAGAGTTGGTGACGTCGAATGTGCGGCCGTCGGCGGCCACGGCGACGACCACGACTTGGGTCACGGTCCCGTTGGGGTCGTCCCGGGTGGCGTACATCCGCATCGGACCGAATGGAAAGTCGTTGTCCTGGCCGTACAGCGCGCCCGCGGTCAACAGAACCAGCGCACCGGCCGCGGCCATCAGGCGCAGCACTCGCGACCGCGCCGACAGCTCGACCACGTCGGCCGCCGTGGGCGGATCAGCGACCTCGGGCAGGCGGGGCACCGGGCTGCTACAGCCAGCCGTTGCGTTTGAACGCGCGGAACAGGAAAGAGCAGACGACTGCGATGCCCGCGAGGACGGTGGGGTAGCCGTACTTCCATCCGAGCTCGGGCATGTGGGTGAAGTTCATGCCGTAGATCCCGGCGACCATGGTGGGGACGGCCACGATCGCCACCCAAGCCGAGATCTTGCGCATGTCCTCGTTCTGCATGATCCCGGCCTGGGCCAGATTGGCCGACACCAGGGTGTTGAGCAGGTCGTCGAAGGAGGTCACCTGGTCCACCGCGCGCCGCAGGTGGTCGTCGACGTCGCGGAAGTACGCGCGGATGGGCTCCGCGACAGACACCGAGGGGTGGTCGGTCAACTCGGCCAGCGGAGCGGACAGGGGAGCCAGCGCGCGGCGCAACTCGACGACCTCGCGCTTCAACAGGTAGATCCGTCCGGTGCGCGAGCCTCGGTTGTCGGGGTCGAAGACTGCAGTCTCGATCTGGTCGATGTCGGTCTGCAATTCATCGACCACATGCAGGTACTCGTCGACCACGTGATCGAGCACCGCATGCAGCACGGACGACGGCCCGAGGCGCAGCATGTCCGGCCTGGTTTCCAGGGCGAGTCGGACACGGTGCAGGCCACCGTGTTCGCCGTGGCGCACCGTCACGACGAAGTCCGGACCGAGGAACAGCATGACCTCGCCGCTCTCGACCACCTCCACCTTCTGCTGCCCGTCGTCGTTGTAGTGGACGGTCTTGACCACGGCGAAGAGGCTGTCCTCGTAGCGGTCGACCTTGGGCCGCTGGTGGGCGTGGATCGCGTCTTCGACCGCCAGCGGATGCAGCCCGAGGGCATCGGCAATGCCGCCGAGCTGGCGGGGACTTGGCTCGTGCAGCCCGATCCACACGAAGCCGTCGCCGCGCGAGCGCACGTCGCGGATGGCTCCCTGCCAGGTGGGCGTACCGGGCTGGCGCACGCCGTCGCGGTAGACCGCGCAGTCGACGATGGCGGTGACGTGGTCCACGTCCGGTATCCAGGGCACATGCGGACGAGCACTCGACGGGCGGCGACGCGGAACCCGCGGTCGCCGGCCATCGGGGATGGGCATCCTCGGAATAGAAGCCATGGCCTGCACAGTGTGCCCCGGGGCCCGCCACCCGGCGAGCAGCCGCCGGTGTCGCGCCGGGAGCGGCGCCCAGTGTCCCAGTCGTGCGCGGCCTCCCGCGTCCCCCAGGTCCTCGGCTTCCCGCCGTCCTCGGCGTCCCCCCGTCCTCGGCGTCCCCGCGTCCCCCAGGTCCTCGGCTTCCCGCCGTCCTCGGCGTC
>JBDUAD010000047.1:0-21169 GCA_040004775.1 bacterium
AGCACGTTGAACATCAGCCGGCCGACTGCGTCGGTGGGGTCATAGACCGACCCGCTCAAGTTCAGTCTGTCGGCATCTTCGCGCCGATCGGGGTGCAGTACACCGCGTTCAAAAAGCCGACGGAGGAGGAATGGGCGCACGACTTCCTGTGGCGGATCCGCAAGTGCGTGCCGCCGCCGGGAGTGATCGGTTTGTTTCGACCGCTCGCACTACGAGGACGTGCTGGTGGTGCGCGTCCACGAGCTCGTCCCGCAGGCGGAGTGGGAGACCCGCTACGACACGATCAACGCCTTCGAGCGCGAGCTCGTAGACGGCGGGACGAGCGTGCTCAAGGTGTTCCTGCACGTCGGCTTCAACACGCAGCGGGAGCGGCTGCTCGCCCGCCTCGACGACCCGGACAAGCACTGGAAGTACAAGGCCGGCGACGTGGACGAGCGCGCGCTGTGGAACGACTACCAGGCTGCGTACAAGGCCGTGCTCGAAGCGCACGTCGACCGACCATGCCCGGTGGTATCTCGTGCCCGCCGACCACAAGAAGTACCGGAACTGGGCCGTCGGGCAGCTGCTGCACGAGAAGCTCGCCGAACTCGACCCGCAGTACCCGCGTCCGGTGCTTGACGTGCCGGCGAAGCGGGCCCGGCTGGCGCCGCCGCACTGATTGGGCGTCATGAAGCAGCGCGCACCGTCGGGGCAACGATCCGCGCCAGCCTCTCCACGAGCCGCACGCCGGTGTCGAAATCAGGTTGATGGCGGGTGAGAACGGCCATGAGCACCTGGTCGCCGCCGAGGGCGACGACACCCAGGCTGGTCACCGCCCAGAGACCATCGTCTGATTCACCCGGCCCGTTGTCGTCGATCGACAGCCACCCGTTCTTGTTCGCGAAGCTCGAGCCCTTGTCGGCGACCACGCCGACCCCCCAACGCTGATCGCGCTCGACGCTGCGCATGAGGTCGAGGGCGAACACGCGCTGGGCCTTGGACAACGGCCCGGGGGCTACGAGGTTGCGCAGCAGTGCGAGACAGTCGTGCCCGCTCGTCCGCGTGAGGGTGGGATCGCTGTACCCGGGCACGGTGTTCGCCATGCCGAACCGCCGGGCCGCGGACACCAGCGCGGGACGGCCCCCCGCAGCGAGAAACAGGCTGTAGCCGGCGACGTTGTCGCTGTTTTCGATCATCGTCGTCGCGCGCGACTGCTCGGATGACGACAGGGGGCCGCGCAGCATGAGCGTCTCGAGGACAAAGAGTTTATAGACGCTCGCGGTCCACATTCCGGATGTCGCGCCGCCGAAGAACTCGGCCCCCGTCTCGGTGTTGAGCGCCGCGACGGACACCGCGCCGGCCGGCTGGTCCGCGACGACCGCGGCGAGCTGCTTCGCCGCGCGCGCCCGCCGCTGGGCCGCTGTGGGCGGAATCGGCTTGGCGGTCGACGACGAGACCGACGCAGGACGGGTCGGCGAAGCGCTCGAGACCGACAGCGTGGGTCGCGAGACCGTGGTGCCCGGCGGAGAGGACGTCGACGACGCACAGCCGGCCAGCACGAGCAAGGCCGCGGCCCATCCGATCCGTCTCACCGCACCATCGTCGCCGCCCACGCTGTCGTAGTCGCTATCCGCGCACCGTGTCGGACGACCTCGCGGGCAGAAGCGACGCGGATATCGTGGCCCGAACCGCGCCGGCCGCGCGGCCATGCTAGCCGACCCCGTCCGTGTTGCAATGAACATCGGCGATCATCGGGAACCGCACCAGGAAAGGTCGCATTCGTGCCTGACCAATTCGTTCCTGGCCTCGAGCTGTCCCGGCGGCTCTACGTCGACGGCGCGGCACCCCTTCTCGCTGCACACGCTCGAGCACGCGGGCGGACAGCTCGTCGCTGTAGACCAGCCAGTCCGACTCGAAGATCACCGGTTGAGTGAACTGCAATGTCGTGGTCACCAGGATGAGCGAGAAGTAACTGCCGAACTGGCCGATGCTGATACCGCCGACGGGCGCTTCCATGGCGGCGTTGCGCCACAGCGCCAGCTGCTTGAGCCAGTCGGGAAGGAGTCCGTCGCGGGGGGTGTGGTGGGGCGGCTTGGCGCAGTCCCGGCGATGGATGAAGTGCGATGCACTACCTCTCGCCGGAGGACGGTGGCGCCTACCTTGCGCTCCGGGCGTCCGGTCGCCAGTGGGAGCTGCCCAGTTGGTAGGAGCACTACGAGCTGAAGCCCACGGACTGGTTAGCCTTCCGCGAGGTCGTTCGGGACGCGCTCACGGACGGGCCACTGACTGTCGACGCGCTGGGTGCCGCGGTGACCCACAAAGCGGCATGGCGGCACCTGCGCCCAGTCTTCGACGACGGGGCCGACACGCTGGTCAAGCCGCTCACCTGGCAGGGCGACATGAGCTTCAATCCACCGCGCGACGGGCAACACACATTTCAGCGGCTCGACGAAAACCCGCGCTGGGCGGGAATCTGGGACATCGACGAGGCGGGTCTCCACGCGATTACGTCGTACTTCCGCACGTACGGTCCGGCGACCCCGACCACATCCATTACTGGCTAGGCAACGGGCTGAGCGCTGGTCGCAGGCGCCTGGACTCCTGGCTCACGGGTCTCGGAGGCCGGCTGGAGGCAGTCGATGTCGAGGGCGTGACCGCCTACGTCCTCCGCGAGGACGTGGACGAATTGATGACGGCGCGACCCTCGAAAGCGGTGCGACTCCTACCGGGGCACGACCAGTGGGTCATCGGCCCGAGCACCAGGGACGAGCACGTCGTGCCGCCGGCGCGCCGTACGCCGGTCACGCGCAAGGCGAACCTCGTAGTCGCGGGCGGCGTTGTGAGCGGCACCTGGTCGGCCGGGCGTGGCGAGGTGGCGGTGACCTGGTTCGGGGAGCACGGGCCACCGCCATGGAAGGCATTGGAGGAGGAGGTGTCCAGACTCGCCACTCTCCTCGAGCGACCGCTGAGACCCACCGTCGAGATCGCATGACGCCGCGTACTGCCCTCGGGCTACGCGTCCTCCCCGGGTGGAACTGACCCCGATATTCGCGAAGGCACGGGACCCCCAGCAGCCGCTGGCCGCGCAGCGCGGGTTGTCCCCGCTGACCACCCGCGCCGGTATCCCGACCTGCGTCGTCGAAAGTCCCGGCGGTCACGACTTCGACTTATGGACCCGCGCACTTCAGCAGTCGTTGCCGTGGTTGGCCAACTGGGTGGGTGGCGGGCCGCCTCCGCCGGCCACCGTGGCCGACGGCGGCACCTGCACCTCGTCCTGAGCCGCCTCACTGTGTAACGGCGTCCGGTAGCGACGACCGTGGCGGGCACAATCGGACGGTGAGCACCGACGGTGACCGGCGCGAGGAGTTCCGGGTCCACGTGCCGATCACCCTGCGCTGGGGGGACGTCGACGTCTACGGCCACGTGAACAACACGGTGCATTACCAGCTGATGGATACCGCCGTGAACGGCTGGCTGATCGAGACGGTCGGGCGCGATGTGCGGGAGGGTAAAGCGATCGGCGTGGTGGCCGAGACCGGCTGCCGATACGTCGACGAGTTGCACTACCCGGGCGAGGTGAGTGTCGGCATCGGGCTCGAACGACTCGGCCGGCGCAGCGTGACCTACCGCCTCGGCCTGTTCGGCTCAGGGCCGACCGCGGCGGCCATCGGCCGATTCGTCCACGTGTACGTCGACCGCACCTCGCGCCAGCCGGTCGACGTCCCCGAGGACATCCGCCACGCAGTGGAGCAGTTGCGCACCGACTGAGCCAGCGCCGGCGAGTGTTCCGGCCCCGGTCGCTGCGCCGGCGTCGGCTCAGCTCAATAGGCGACGGGGACCGGCACCCTCCGTACTAAGGGCGTCGTCGGGATTGACCAGCGCGCAGTTCTTCAGCGACAGGCAGCCGCAGCCGATGCACCCACTCAGTCCGTCCCGCAGCCGCTCGAGATCGGCGATGCGCTGGTCCAGCTCGGCCCGCCAGGACGCCGAGAGCCGGGCCCAGTCCGCGCGGGTCGGCGTGCGGCCGTCGGGCAACTCGTCCAGAGCCGCCCGGATGCGGGCTAGCGGAACGCCCAGGCGTTGCGCGGCGCGGATGACCGACACGCGGCGCACCACCTCCCGCGGATACCGCCGTTGGTTGCCGGAGGAACGTCGGGCGGTGAGCAGACCGCTGCGTTCGTAGAAGTGCAGGGTGGACACCGCGACGCCGCACCGGGCCGCCACCTGGCCGACCGTCATTTCCGGTTCCGGATGCCGGGCCACCCGTCCAAGTTTACCGCGGACCTCAATGTCGCTTCAGGTCGGCGGACCTGAATGCCGCTTCAGGTCCCCGGCGCCGAGTCGGCCAGCACCCGGCGGATGTTGCCGCTGGTCAGGGCCGCGAGTTCGTCGTCGCTCCAGCCGCGCTCGGCCAGCGCCAGGAGCAGGCGCGGATAGCCGCTGACGTCCTCGAGCCCGACCGGCAACCGGTCGCAGCCGTCGAAGTCCCCGCCCAAGCCGACGTGCTCGGCACCGGCCACATCGCGGACCCGCTCCACGTGGTCGGCCACGTCGGCCACCGTCGCCTGGGGACGGGGATGGCGGCGCTCGTACTCCTGCGCGGCACGGGTGTGGGCGGCCCAGTCGCGGCGGTCCTCACCCCGGTCAGCCATGACCGCCAGCACCTCGACGTCCCAGTCCCGGCAGCGCGGCGAGACGAACGCCGGCACGAAGGTCACCATGCACACTCCGCCGTTGGCGGCCAGGGCGGTCAACACGTCGTCGGGAACATTGCGCACGTGGTCGCAGACCGACCGGGCCGAGGAGTGGCTGAAGATCACGGGCACCGACGTGGTGGCCAGCGCGTCGCGCATCGTCCCCGGGGAGACGTGGGAGAGATCGACCAGCATCCCCAGCCGGTTCATCTCCCGTACGACGGCGCGCCCGAAGTCGTTCAGACCGCCGAGGACCTCGGCGTCGGTCGCGCTGTCGGCCCACGGCACGTTGTCGTTGTGGGTCAGCGTCATGTACCGGACGCCCAGCCTGTGCAGCATCCGCAGCACCGCCAGCGATGAATCGATCGAGTGGCCGCCCTCCGCGCCCATCAGCGAGGCGACGCGCCCGGCCATGAACGCGGCGTCCACGTCGGCGGCCGAGGTGGCCAGGGCCAGGCGGTCGGGGAACCGGGCGACTAGCCGATGCACGAAGTCGATCTGCGCCAGCGTCGCGGTGACGGCAGTGATACCGGCCAGGCCGGCCGGAACGAACACCGACCAGAACTGCCCGCCGACCCCGCCCTCGGCCAGCCGGGGCAAGTCGGTATGCGTGGCCGACTGGCGCTGCCCGAGGTCATAGGCGTCGAGGTCGTAGGCATTCAGCTCGCGTAGCGCCCACGGCAGGTCGTTGTGCCCGTCGATCACCGGCGCGCGGGCCAACACGGACAGCACCCGCTGCTGGGCTGCGCTCACGCCACGGTGAACCGGGCGTCGTCGTCGAGATGCCGATACTGCGAGCCGGTCCGGGCGCCCAACCCGGTGACCAGGCTTTCGACCAGCCCGAGGCCGGCCGGGTTGAGCAGTCCGTCGTGGATCTGGTGCACGGTGGGGGCGCGGACGGCGGTGACGAAGTCGATGACCTCGGCCACCTTGGACCACGGCGCGTGGATCGGCGCCAGCAGAGTGGTGACCGGTTGCGTCGGCACGATGAACGAGTCACCCGGGTGATAGACGCTGCCCTCGACGAGGTAGCAGACGTTGGCCACCACCGGGATCAGCGGATGGATGAGGGCGTGCTGGCCGCCGAAGGTCTGCACATCGAACCCGGCGGCCTGGAACTGGGTGTCGCCCGCGGCCACGCTGACCCGCTCGCCGAGGTCGGCCAGCGAGGTCGCGACGGTCTCCGGCGCCCAGATCCGCAGCTCGCGATTGGCCGCCGCGGCCGCCCGCACGGCGTCGTTATCGATGTGGTCCTGGTGCTCGTGGGTGATCAGTAACGCATCGGCGTCACGCAGGGCGGTGGCGGCGTCGGAGAAGCCACCGGGGTCGATGACCAGCGCGGCGCCGTCCTTCTCCAACCGCACGCAGGAGTGCCCGTACTTGGTCATCTCCATCAGGAGTGCGCCTCCAGATACTGCTCCGGGTCGACGTCGGCTCCCGATATGCCCTGGCCGTTCGGATGCTCGGCGTAGAAGCGCAGCCAGGCCTCGGCCAGCTGGGCGCGCAGCTCCAGGCCGGCATGCTTGCGGAAGTCCGGCAGCCCCTGGTCCTCCTCCTCGGCCAGGTGCTCGCTGTTTTCCGTGCGAGCCCGGCCGACCGCCTCGAACCACGCATCCGAGCCGACGTCCTGCCGCGCGGCCTCGGCGATGGCGTCGCGGATCTTGTTGTGGTCCTCGACCGCGTCCTCGGTCTCCTCCCGCGGATCCTGCTCGCCACGCTTCAGCAGGTGCGGATAGAAGACCGTCTCCTCGGCCTCGGCGTGCAAGTCGAGCCGGGTGGCCAGGGGCTGCCACACCGCGGCAAGGTCGGCCGGCGTGCTGACGTCGTCGAGGCGGGCGAACTGGCGGCGGAACCATTCGTGGTCGTCCATGATCAACGACGTTATGTCGCTCATGCTGCGCCCCTTTCCGAGAAGTGGAGATCGTGCCGCGACCCGTGCCGCGGGCCGAGGCTGACCGAGACCTTATCTCCGGCCCTCGTGCGTACCGTGCGGCTGATGACGCCGCGTCGGAGCCGGACCAACGCCGGGCTTCGCTCGACGTGGACCACAGTGGACAGGTTGCGGATCCACGCCCTCGTGGCCGGTCCCGATCCCGAGCCCGGGCAGCCGGTGTTCGTGCTGGTGCACGGGCTGGGGATGTCCAGCCGCTACGTGCTGCCGGTGTTGCGCGAGCTGGCCCGCACCCATCGCGTGCTCGCCCCGGACCTGCCCGGCTACAGCCGGTCCGACTCGCCTCGCCGGCGCTGGAACCTCGGCGAGCTGGCCGGCGGCCTGGCCGCCTGGCTCGACGCCACCGGCATCGACCGGTGCGTGCTCGTCGGCAACAGCCTCGGCGTCCAGGTGATCTCCACCCTGGCGGCGCGGCACCCACACCGTCCGGCTGCCGCCGTGCTCATCGGCCCGACCGGCGACCCGGCCGTCGGCGGGCTGTTCGGGCAGGGACTGCGACTGGCCCTGGACGGCTTGCGGGAACCGCCGGGCCTGCTGCTGGTCGCCGTGCGCGACTACGGGGGCCGGTCCTCTTGGCATGGCCGGACTGTTCGCCGAGGCGTTGCGGGCGCCGGAGGAACGCCAGCTGACTGCGCTGCGCGGACCGGTCCTCGTGGTTCGCGGCGCGCGTGATCCGGTGGCCGGGGCGGCCTGGTGCGAGCGGGTGCGGGAACTCGTGCCGCAGGGCCGGCTCGTGGTGATCCCAGGCTGCGCCCACGCGGTCAACTACAGCGCGCCGGTGCTCCTGGCGGAGGCCATCCGTTCCTTCGTCGCGGAAGCCGGCGTCACCGGCGTCAGCCGCATTACGGGCAGCATCGGCGACACAAGGGCTCAGGTATCGAGCGCTCAGGTGTCGAGTGCGGATTCCTCGCCGATCACGTGGACGGCGGCCTCTTCGGCACTGGCCGCGCCGCCGTCGATGCCGGCGTCGTAGCCGATCTGGTCGGTCTCCGCGTCGCCGTGTGCGCCCTCGTCCGGTGCGATGAGTCGCCCGGCGCGGGGGTCCGGCACGCCGGTGTCGAAGTCGGGATCGTCGGCCGGGTCGTCGCCGGCGCCCACGTCTGGCTCCTCCTCGGCCAGACGCTGATCCAGCGACTCGCCCTCGAGCTGCTCGGCCTCCGTTGTGCCGAAGCGGGTGTTCTGCGGCTGACGGTCGGGCGGGGAGTAGCCGGTGTCCAGCGGGTCTGCGCGAGGGTCCTCCAGAACCTGGCTGTCGGTGTTGTCCCACTGCGGATTGTTCTCCTGGCCCTCGTAGACCACGTCGCCGTACAGGGAGTCATCGGTCATGGCGCCACTCAACCATGTCGGGTACCGACGCTGGGCCACCGGCCGTCGGGCCTGGGCCAGGGGACGCCCGAGTCCGTCGTAGGGCCCTATTAGCGTGGTCTCATGCCTTCAGTGATGTGGTTCCGGCGGGATCTGCGCCTGCACGACCATCCCGCCCTGTCCGCCGCCGCGGCGGCCGGTCCGGTCACCGCGCTGTTCGTCCTCGACGATGTCCTGCGCCGCCCGTCCGGCGGACCGCGGCTGGCCTTTCTCTACCGCAGCCTGCGCGCCCTGGACGCCGATCTGCGTGCGGCCGGCGGGCGACTCGTCGTACGCCAGGGCCGCCCGGAGCAGGTCGTGCCCGCGGTGGCCGCCGAGGCCGGAGCCACCTCCGTGCACGTCAGCGCCGACTTCAACCCCTACGGCGCGGCCCGCGACGACCGGGTGGAGGACGCTCTCGGCCCGGGAACCACCCTGGTGCGCACCGGGTCGCCGTACGCGGTGGCGCCCGGACGGGTGACCAAGCCCGACGGCACGCCGTACAAGGTCTATTCGGCCTTCTACCGTCGCTGGCGCGAGCACGGGTGGCGCGACCCGGCGGACACCAACGCCCCGGCGATCGAGTGGGCCGACACCGACCCGGGCATCGACATCCCGGCCGACCCGGAGTTGGCCGAGGGGATCACGTTGCCCGTGGCCGGCGAGGCGGCGGCCGCGGCCACGTGGGCCCGCTTCACCCCGGACCGCCTGGCCGCGTACGCCGAGGGCCGCAATCGGCCCGACCGGGACGCGACCTCGCGGATGTCGGTGTACCTCAAGTACGGCGCGGTGCACCCGCGCACCCTGCTGGCCCAGCTCGGCCCCCACGACGAGATCTACCGTAAGGAGCTGGCCTGGCGGGAGTTCTACGCCGCGATCCTGCACTTCTTTCCCGAGTCGGCGCGCGACTACTTCGTGCCGGAGATGAAGCGGATCGCCTACGCCGATGGCGCTCAGGCGGCCGAGCACCTGCAAGCCTGGAAGGACGGCCGCACCGGCTTTCCCATCGTCGACGCCGGCATGCGCCAGATGCGGGCCGAGGGCTGGATGCACAACCGACTGCGGATGATCGTGGCGTCGTTCCTGGTCAAGGACCTGCACATCGAGTGGACGATCGGCGCCAAATACTTCATGGAGCATCTCGTCGACGGCGACCTGGCCAGCAACCAGCACGGCTGGCAGTGGACCGCCGGCACCGGAACCGACGCCGCGCCGTTCTACCGGGTGTTCAACCCCACCGCCCAGGGCCAGAAGTTCGACCCGCAGGGCGACTACGTCCGCCGCTGGGTGCCCGAACTGCGCGGACTCACCGGCGCCGATGTGCACGAGCCGTGGCTGCACGGAGGCGCGCCCGGGTACCCGGCGCCGATCGTGGACCACAAGAAGGAGCGCCAGGTGGCACTCGACCGCTACAACGAGGTCCGCGCCAGCTGACCGGGTCGGCGCGCGGGGCTCGCGCTAGGCGCCCTCGCGTGGGAGATTGCGCCCGTGTCGTACGAGATCAGCCGACGGGCTCGGCTGAGCAGCCCGCCTGATGGCGGCAGCGGCGGGGCTGGCGGCCCTGTAGCGAGGAAAGCCCCTCTGCCCGCACGGCCGCGGCGCGCAGCACCTCCCCGACGCGCAGCACCTCCCCGACGCGCAGCACCTCCCCGACGCGGGGCAGCCGTCGCGTCGTCGGTCATCGCCTTCCGGGCCACCCTTCCCGTGCTGTGCTGGCACCAGTTGCGCAACTGGACCGGCGCGGACCGCGTGTACGACCGGAAGGTGTTGGTCTGTCCCCCGGCCGCCTTCCGGGCTCAGCTCGATGCCCTCGTCCGGGCCGGGTACACCACCATCAGCCCCGACCAGTACCTCAGCCACCTCGTCCACGGTGCCGCCGTGTCGCCCCGACCGGTGCTGCTCACCTTCGACGACGCCCAGGCCAGCCAGGTCACCGTCGACCTGCCGGAGGTGAAACGGCGCGGCCTGAGCGCAACCTTCTTCATCAAGACCGTCGTACTTGATCAGCCGAGCTGGATGATTCGAGCCGACCTAAGGCACCTGTCCGCGGCCGGCATGACGATCGCCGCCCGCTTCAACTATCCCTACGGTGCCTGGAACCGAGCCGACTTCGCCCACCTCGCGGTCGCGGGGTACGCAACCCGCGTTCCAGCTGACCGAGAAGGCGATGGACTCCGCCCGTCCGCTGTACACGTTGCGCCGCCGGCTCGTCGATTCGACCTGGAGCCGTCGGCAACTGCTCAATCAGATGCGTGCGATGAGCCGGGGATCGGACCGGATCGAGGAGCCGGGTCGTGATCAGTCCGGTTCGATGCCCCACTCAGCTGACCAGCTCTCGCCCGCCTGCAGGACCCGCAGGTCGGTGCCGCTGTTGAATGCGTCGGCCGGGCAGGTCATCGGCTCGACGGCCACCGCGGCACCGTCGATGAGCGTGGGCAGGGTGAACACCTGCACGGTGGAGAAGGCCACGGCGTCCCACCACACCCGGGTGGTCCGCTCCCCGGCGCGCAGCTCGACGTGCTCGCGCCCGTCGCGTTGGCGCAGGCCGGTGAAAGCGGTGTCCAGGCGCAGGGCGCCGAGGCGGCGCCGCGTGCGGAAGTCGTACCCCGTCCCCGCGACGTCCACGGTGTCCACGGGCAGCGAGCGCTCGTCGGTGGCGATGCGACGCTCGGCCGGAACCATCAGCTCGACATCGTCCAGCGCGACGTTGCCGACCGTGAGGTAGGGGTGGCAGCCGGCGCCGAACGGGAGCGCGACGGCGCCGGTGTTCTGCGCGCCCAGCCGCACGCTCAGCCCACCGGCGGCCTCGACGCGGTAAGTCACCTCCGCCCGCAACTCGAACGGCCAGCCCTTCTGCGGCACGACGTCGCAGGCCAGGCTCAGCTCGTTCGGTGTCTGCGCGGTGAGCGACCAGCGCACCCAGTTGGCCAGGCCGTGGCTGGCGTTGCCGTTGGCCGGCTCGGTCAGGGCCAGCTGGAGGTCCTGTCCGCCGAAGGCGTAGTGGCCGTCGCGGATGCGGTTCGGCCACGGCATCAGCACCGCCCCATTCGACTTGGGCGGCAGCCGGTCCGGATGGTGCACCACGGTGACCTCACGGTCGCCGACCCGGTAGCCGCGCAAGGTGGCGCCGACCTCGCTCACCCAGACCCGGTGCTCGCCGTCAGCGATCTCGTACTGCGTACCGGTGATCATCGTGGCGTCGCCTGCACGGGCAGCAACCTATCGCTGCCCAGGCACTCAGCGGGTGCCGGACAGCAGGACCCGGCCGGAGGAGGCGCGGATCTCGACTCGAGCAATCTGGTCCACGGGCAGCGCCGTTCCCGCGGCCAGCACGCTGGTATCCCCCGGTCCGGCTCGCCACGTGCCGATCTGTTCGGCCTTCCCCGACCGGTCGGCGACGAAGAGCAGGTACACCTGCTTCGCGCCGATGAAACCGTCGTCGGTGCAGCGCATGTCGATCTGCGTACCCCACTTCTTGGCCTGCAGGACGACGGAGGCGTGCAGCGCCCCACCCTGGTAGGTCTGGGCGAGCGCGATCGTCGACGTCGATTTCGGCGTCGAGCCGCCCTGGCCGAGTTCGGTGGATCCGGCGAGGACGAAGAACGCGATCAGGGCGGCCGCGGCCAGGCCCGCCGCGCCGACCACCCACCGGCGGCCGGTCCGCCGTGCCCGGTGGACCGCGGTGACCAGCGCCGGCAGGACCGAGGGCGGCAGCGGCGGCCCGGGATCGCCCAGGACGTCGGCAGCGGGAATCCGGGACAAGATGCCCGGCATCCCGGCCAGCTCCCCGACGGCGCGGGAGCAGTCGTCGCAGGTTTCGAGATGGCGCTCGTAGTCGCGCCGCTCGGCCGGGGACAGCGCCCCAAGGACGTAGGCGGCGTCGAGTTCGGCGAACGGGTCGTCGCTCATCGTTCCACCCCCAGTTCCTGAAAGCTCAGTCGAAGCGCCCGCAGCGCGTAGTGCGTGCGGGATTTCACGGTGCCCTCGGCGATGTCGAGAGCGCGGGCAGCTTC
This sequence comes from bacterium, assembly GCA_040004775.1. Classification (GTDB taxonomy): domain Bacteria; phylum Actinomycetota; class Actinomycetes; order Mycobacteriales; family Jatrophihabitantaceae; genus JALZBL01. The sequence continues at coordinate 11,982 of JBDUAD010000047.1, forward strand.
GGCGGTGCTGCTGCCGCGGTAGAAGCATTCGACCAGCACCGCCCGGTGGTCGGGCGTGAGCCGGCCCAGAGCTTCGGCGATCAGCCAGGCGTCGAGCGCCTGGTCGATCTCGTCCGGGACCGCTCGTTCCGGTGGCTCGGCCATGGCCAATTCCCGCGCGGTTCGCGGGCTGCGCCATTCGTCGATGACTATGCGTTTGGCCACGGTGAACAGCCACGATCGCGCCGACCGGGTGGACTGGTCGAGCACCTTGGGGGTGCGCCAGGCCCGCAGCAGCGTTTCCTGGACCACATCCTCCGCCCGGGTCCGGTCCCCCGAGGTCAGGCGCAAGGCGAAGCTCCACAGCGCCGCGGCGTGTTCGTCGTGCAGCGCACGCATCAGCTCGACGTCGGCTGCGTTCGACATGGCCACCTCCGTCCTTCCCACGCCGGCGGCGGTCCAACGGTTCACATAGCCGGTTCACATAGCCGGTTCACATAGCCGGTTCACATAGCCGGTTCACATCGCCGCGAGTGAACCGCGCTGCGCTCGCCGCCGTGATTCAAGGAGCCGTGATCTCAAGGACAGGACGCCCCGAACCGGAGGACGACAGCGATGACCGAGACAGAGATGGACCGCCGCACCGTACTGCGCGTGGCGGGGGTGGGGGCAGCCGGCGCGGCCGGGATTCGCCGCCCTGGCCGCGTGCGGCGGCTCCAGCTATGGCAGCAGTAGTTCCACGGCGAAGTCCACGGCCGCCGCGACGTCGAGCCCCGCTTCGAGCGCGCCGTCGAGCGCCGCTACGTCCTCCCCATCCGGCAGGAAGATCGTGGCCCTGGCCGACATCCCGGTGGGCGGTTGGGTGGCCGCCACGATCAACGGCAAGCAGGCCCTCGTAACCCGACCGCGCGCGGGCACGGTGAAGGCGTTCAGCTCGATCTGCACCCATAAGGGCTGCACCGTCAACCCGGGACCGGGGCCGACGCTGAACTGCCCGTGCCACGGCTCGATGTACAACGTCTCCACCGGGGCACCGGTGGCCGGCCCGGCGCCGAGCCCGCTGCCGCGCATCCCGGTGAAGCTTTCCGGCGGCAACGTCGTCGCCGGATAGCGGCGCGACCGCCGCCGCACAGCTGGACCCGTTCCCTCAGTTGCGGGTCGCCGGCTCCCCCGCGGCGGCGGTCGTCGCGTCGTAGCGCCAGAACGGGCGCACCAGCACGCCGAGCACGGCCACCACCGCCGCGCAGGCCAGCCCGCCGCCGACCCACGAGACCGTGGCCGAGGTCAGGTCGGCGCCGACGCCGGCCCGCAGGTCGCCCAGGCGCGGCCCGCCGGCGACCACGGCGATGAACACCCCCTGCATCCGGCCGCGCATCTCGTCCGGCGCATAGGTCTGCAGGATGGTCTGGCGGTAGACCGCGCTGACCAGGTCGGCCGCGCCGGCCACGGCCAGCAACAGCACGGCCAGCCACAACGAGGACGCCAGCCCAGCAAGGGCCACCGACAGGCCCCAGCCGACGATGGCGAGAGTCAAGGCGACGCCCTGGCGCCGGACCCGGCCAATCCAGCCGCTGCTCAGGCCGCCCACCACCGCGCCGATGGCGATCGCGGCGTACAGCGGACCGACCGAGCCGCCGAATCGATCGTCGGCGACCTCGGGGTACAGCGAGCGAGGCATGGCCAGCACCATGGCCACGATGTCGACCCCGAAGGACATGAGCAGGACCGGACGGCTGGCGATGAAGCGCAGCCCGTCGACCACCGAGCGCAGCCCGGCTTTGGCCAGCGTGCCGTCGGGCGGGATGGACGGCAGGCGCAGCGCTGAATACAGCGCGACGGTGAACAGGGCGGCGTCGATGCCGTAGGCCAGCGAGAAGCCGCCGGACAGCTGTAGGAGCACACCGGCCAACAGCGGACCGAGAACCGACCCCACGTTGCCCACGGTGAAGTTCAGCGTGTTGGCCGACGGCACCAAGTCGGTGGGCACGATGCGCGGAATGATCGCGCCGCGCGCGGCCGAGGCGATGGCAAAGAAGCCCGACTGCACGGACACCAGCACGAGGATCACGCCCACCCGGTCCACGTGCAGCACGGACTGGGCCAGCAACGCCAGTGTGACCAGCCAAGTGCCGATCGAACTCAGTAGATAGAGGATCCGACGGTCCATGGCGTCGGCGATCGCGCCGCCGTAGAGACCGAACACCACCAGCGGGATGAGGCCGACCAGTCCGACCAGGCCGACCACGAACGAGGACTTGGACAACGCGTACACCTGCACCGGCACCGCGACCTGGGTCAGCATGGTGCCGATGAACGCAGTGCCCTGGCCGACGAGCAGACGGCGGTAGGGCAGCACGGCCAGCGGGCGGGTGTCGGCCAGGTGGGTGCGCAAAAAGCCGCCACCGACCCGTTCCGGCGACTCCTCCACCACCGAGACGGCCGGGTCGTCCGTGTCGATCCCGACGTCGACCGCGTCGATCCCGACGTCGACCGACGAAGGGGAGCGACGATCGACCACCTCGAGAAGTCTGCCGGGTCGTCGTCCCGCGAACGCAGGCGGGCCACGGCGACGCTGATCTACGGTGCCCGAATGGGCAACGCCTGGCCGGTGGGGCCGGTAATGGTCACCGGTGCAACCGGGACGGTGGGACGGTCGGTGGTCGAGCAGTTGCTGGCCGCGGGCCGGCCCGTCCGGACCGGGGTGCGGAACCCGGCGACGGCCGATCTGCCTCCCGGTGTCGAGGTCGTCCGCCTCGACTTCACCGATCGGGCGACGGTCGCTCCCGCGCTGGCCGGAGCGGAGGGGCTCTTCCTCATGCGACCACCGGCGATCAGCGACGTGGGGACGGCGCTGGGACCGCTCGTCGAATCGGCCGGGGCCGCCGGCGTGAGCCGCGTGGTCGCGCTGTCGGTGATGGGCGTCAACCCGGCGATGCCGCATTGGCGGATGGAGCGCATGGTGCGCAAAGCCGGCCTTGACCTGACCGCGCTGCGGCCGGCGTACTTTGCCCAGAATTTCGTCACCGCCTTTGGCGCCGACATCCGGCGGAGATCCCAACTGCGCCTGGCCTGCGGAAACGGGCGGCTGTCCTTCGTCGACACGCGCGACGTCGCTGCGGTCGCGGCCCGGGTCCTGGCCGAGCCTGGCCGATTCGATCCCGGGCCGGTCACCTTGACCGGCCCCGAGGCCCTCAGCTTCGAAGACGTGGCCTCGGTGCTCTCCGACGCACTCGGCCGGCGTGTGGTCTACGTGGCCCAGAGCCTGCGAAAGCGGCGGCGGGAGCTGCGGGCCGAGGGCCTGGACCCGGCGCTCGTCCGGGTACAACTGGTCATCGACGCGACCACCCGGCTCGGGCTGGCCAAGAAGGTCACCGACGACCTGCCCCGGATCCTGGAGCGTCCGGCCGGCACCCTGGCCCAGTTCGTCGCCGACTACCGCGCGGCGTGGATTACGTGACGGACAGTCAGGGCGCCAGCCGTTCCACCCGCCAGGTGGAACCGTCGAGCCGGTACTGCAGCCGGTCGTGCATCCGGCCCATTCGCCCCTGCCAGAACTCCGCCCGTTCCGGCCGTAGGCGGAAGCCGCTCCAGCCGGGCGGCGGAGGAACGACGTCCATGCCGGCGAAGCGTTGCTCGACGGCGGCCAGGGCGGCATCGAGTGCGTCGCGGCCGGCCACCACGTGTGACTGGGTCGAGGCCCACGCGCCGAGCTGGGACTCCCGAGGCCGGGTGGCGAAGTAGGCCTCGGTCTCGGCCCGCGGCACCGGGGCGGTCCGGCCGGCCAGGCGGACCTGGCGTTCGAGGGGCAGCCAGGCGAAGACCGCCTCCGCCCACGGCTGGGCGGCCAGATCCCGCCCCTTGGCCGAGTCGTGGTTGGTGAAGAAGACCAGCCCGTCGGCGGTCACCGCCTTGGCCAGCACCGTGCGCACGGACGGTCGCCCGGCGGCGTCGGCGGTGGCCAGCTGGATTGCGTTGGGCTCGACCACCCGTTCGTCGAGCACCGCGTCGGCGAACCAGGCGTCGAACTGCTCGCTCCAGGTCGGGCGCAGGTCGGCCTCGGTCAGCTCGCCCCGGCGGTAGGCCACGCGCATCCCGGCCAACGGTGGCGGGGCGAGGAATGCCGGCCCGCCGACGTCCGAGTTCCCCGGCACCTCACCACTCACTGGCGTCATGCTGCCATGCGCCCTGCGGACCGTGACCCGCCCTGCGACTGTGACCCGCCCCTGCGGACTGTGACCCGCCCTGCGAACTGTGACCCGCCGTGCAGAGGTCGCCCGCCGGAGCGCAGGGTCGGCCCGGGTGCGGCGGCGGATCACCGGCCGCACTAGGGTCGCGATCGAATCCGTCGTCGCCGGCGGATCCCCGCCGTGCACGCGGAAACGAGGATGAGGCAGATGGCCGACTACAGCCCCGGCCTTGAGGGTGTCATCGCCTTCGAGACCGAGATCGCCGAACCCGACAAGGACGGCGGCGCGCTGCGCTACCGCGGCGTCGACATCGAGGACCTCGCCGGCCACGTGACCTTCGGCAACGTGTGGGCCCTGCTCGTCGACGGCAAGTTCGGACCGGGACTGCCGCCGGCCGAGCCGTTCCCCATCCCGGTGCACACCGGCGACGTCCGCGTCGACGTGCAGGCCGCACTGGCCATGCTCGCGCCGGTCTGGGGCTACCGCCCGCTGCTGGACACCAGTAACGACGAGGCCCGCGAACAGCTGGCCCGGGCGTCGGTCATGGCCCTGTCCTACGTGGCTCAGTCGGCCCGCGGGGTCGGCATACCGGCGGTGCCGCAGTCGCGCATCGACCAGAGCAGGACCATCGTTGAGCGGTTCATGGTCCGCTGGCGCGGCGAGCCCGACCCGGCCCAGGTCAGGGCGGTGGACGCCTATTTCGTCTCCGCGGCCGAGCACGGCATGAACGCCTCCACGTTCACCGCGCGGGTGATCGCCTCCACCGGAGCGGACGTGGCCGCCGCCATGTCCGGTGCGATCGGCGCCATGAGCGGCCCGCTGCACGGCGGCGCGCCGGCCCGGGTGCTGCCGATGATCGAGCAGGTGGAGAGCAACGGCGACGCCCGCAAGGTGGTGGCCAGGATCCTGGACCGCAAGGAGCGCCTCATGGGCTTCGGGCACCGGGTCTACCGGGCCGAGGACCCACGGGCCCGCGTCCTGCGCCGCACCTGTCGAGAGCTCGACGCGCCCCGCTTCGAGGCGGCCGACGCGCTGGAACAGGCCGCTCTGGCCGAGCTGCGGGAGCGGCGCCCCGACCGCCCGATCGAGACCAACGTCGAGTTCTGGGCCGCGGTGATCCTCGACTTCGCCGGCGTCCCGCCGCACATGATGCCGGCCATGTTCACCTGCGCCCGCACGGCCGGCTGGGGTGCGCACATCATGGAGCAGAAGCGCACCGGGCGTCTGGTCCGCCCGTCGGCGCGCTACATCGGCCCCGACCCGCGCAAGCCCAGCGACGTCGAGGGCTGGGAACAGATCGCCCACGACTGACGCTGGAGGGCGCATGACCGGTGTGCTGGAGTCGGTACGCGCCCACCTGTACCCCACGGACGACTCCCATCGGGTCACGAACCTGGAGTTGTTCTTCGACCTCGTCTTCGTCTTCGCGATCACCAATCTGACGCAGTTCATGGAGCACGACGTCGGCGGGACGACGGTGCTCGAAGGCATCATCACCCTGGCCCTCATCTGGTTCGGCTGGTGCGCCTACACCTGGCTCGGTAACGCAGCCAAGGCCGACGAGGGGCTGCTGCGGCTGGCGATGATCCTGGCCATGGCCAGCATGTTCTTCGTGGCCATCAGCGTCCCCTACGCCTTCGACGAGTCCAGCAATGCCGCGGTCGTGCTGGCCGTGGCCTACTGCGTCGTCCGGCTGACCCACCTGTGCGTGTACTTGATCGTGGCCGGGGACGACCATCAGCTGCGCAGCGTGGTCCTCGGGATGCTCGCCGTCGCCGCCGTGGCGCTGGTCGTCCTGGTGACCGGTGCGGTGATCGGCGGCGGGGCGCAGAAGTGGTGGTGGCTGACCGCGGTGACCATCGACCAGCTGGGGGTGTACTTCGTGCGCTCCACCCGCTGGCGGCTCACCAGCGCCTCCCACTTCGCCGAGCGGTTCGGATTGATCGTGCTCATCGCCATCGGCGAGTCGGTGGTCGGCGTCGGCCTGGCCAGTTCCACACCGGAGTTGACCGTCCGGGTGGCAATCGCCTTGGTGGCCGGCCTGGCCATTGCCGTGGCCCTCTGGTGGCTGTACTTCGACGTCGTCGCGCTGGTCGCCGAGGAGGTGCTGCGGGCGTCGAGCGGAGTCCGCCGGGCCCGGCTGGCCCGCGACTCCTACACCTACATCCACCTGCCGATGGTCGGCGGGATCGTCTTCACCGCGATGGGCCTGGTCCTGCTCATCGAGGACCACGGCCACATCGACGCCGGCCGCTACGCCCTCTACGGCGGCATCGCCGCCTACCTGATCGCCCACCTGTTGTTCCGCTGGCGCAACATCGGTTCGATCAACCGCGGCCGGGCGGTCGTCGCCGTGCTCCTCCTGATCGCCCTGCCCGTGATGGGCGGCCTCAGCCCGCTGGGCCAGCTGGCCGTGCCGGCGGTGCTGCTCGTCGGCTTGATCAGCTACGAGGTGCACGCCTTCCGCGAGCCCCGCGAGCGGGTCCGGCACCGGGTGCCGATGGAAGAATCGCCGGCGTGAGTGCCACCGCCGCACCGGCGATCGTCATCCCGTCCGCGCTGCTGCCCGCCGACGGCCGGTTCGGGTCCGGGCCGTCCAAGGTGCCGGTCGCCGCGGTGCGCCAGATGGCCGCGCAGGCCCCGTTCGGCACCAGCCACCGCCAGGCTCCGGTCCGCACTTTGGTCGCCCGGGTGCGTGCGGGCCTGGGCCAGCTGCTCGCGGTGCCCGACGGGTACGAGGTACTGGCCGGCAACGGCGGGTCGACCGCCTTCTGGGACGCGGCTGCGTTCGGGCTGGTACAGGAGCGAGCCCAGCACGTGGTCTGCGGGGAATTCTCGGCCAAATTCGCCGCCATCACGACGGGCGCCCCGTTCCTGGCCGCGCCGGACGTCCGGCGAGTCGAGCCCGGAGCGGGCCGCGAGCCGGTGGCCGCCGTGGGCGTGGACACCTACGCCTGGCCGCAGAACGAGACGTCGACCGGGGTGACGCTTCCGGTGCGACGCGTGAGGGGCGCCGATGACGGCGCGTTGATGCTGGTCGACGCCACCTCATCGGCGGGCGCGATCGAGACCGATCTGGCCGAGGTGGACGCCTACTATTTCGCGCCGCAGAAGGTGTTCGCGGCCGAGGCCGGTCTGTGGTTCGCCGTGCTGGCACCGGCCGCACTGGAGCGGGTGGCCGCGATCGCCGGCGGTGGCCGGTGGATCCCGCCCTCGCTCGACCTCCAGTTGGCGCTGGCCAACTCGCGGCTGGACCAGACCTACAACACGCCGGCCATCGGCAGCCTGTGGCTGATGGCCCACCAGGTCGAGGACCTGCTGGCCCGCGGTGGCGTGCACTGGGCCGCGGCCCGCAGCGCGGCGTCCGCCGCTGCCCTCTACGGCTGGGCCGAGCGCAGCCACTACGCGACCCCGTTCGTCGCCGACCCGGCGCGCCGTAGCCCGGTGGTGGGCACCATCGACCTCGACCCGGCAATCGACGCGGCCTGGGTGGCGGCCACGCTGCGGGCCAACGGTGTGGTCGACACCGAGCCCTACCGCGGCCTCGGCCGCAACCAGCTGCGCATCGGGATGTATCCGGCGGTCGACCCGGGCGACGTCGCCGCTCTGACCGCCTGCATCGACTTCGTGGTCGGCGCGGCGGCGGCGTGAGCGAGTGGTTCGGCCGCGCTGGGCGGGGACCGGGAATGGGCTCGGACCGGTCCGGATAACCCCGCGATCCTCGGCCGTTTCGGCGCTGTGGTGGCCTACAGTCACACAATGCGGAAGGTACGGGCGATCGGCCCCGGCGATCCCGCGGACGACGGTGGGTCGGACCCGTCGGACCTCAGTGGCCCCTTGGTGATCCTCGAGACCGAGGACGGCGAACGCCTGGTCCTGGCTGTCGACGACACCCTGCGCGTGGCCGTGACCGCCGCCGACCCCACCCCGGCCGCGCCGCCCACCCCGGCCGCGCCGCCCACCCCGGCCGCGCCGCCCGTCCATCCGCTGACCCCGCGCGAGATCCAGGTGCGGGTGCGCGCCGGTGAGTCGCCGGAGGATCTGGCCAACGAGAGCGGCACGTCACTGGACCGGATCATGCGCTTCGCCTCCGCGGTGATGGGGGAGCGCATCCGCATCGGCGACGAGGCCCGGCGGGCCCGTGCCCGCCGCGAGGGCGACGGCGTCCTGGTGCCCTTCGGCGAAACCGTCGACCGGCGCTTCGCCGTCCACGGAGTCGACCCGGCCACGGTGTCGTGGGACTCCTTCCGTCGGCCCGACGGCTCGTGGGTGGTGATCGCGACCTGGACCAGCGGGGGCACCCAGCGCCGCGCGCACTGGGCCTTCTCCCTGGCCGCCCGCACCGTGCTGCCGGCCGACGAGATCGGCTCGGACCTGCTCTCCGACCGTCCGCTGCGCCCGGTGGTACGGGCGGTGCCGGACCGTCCCGACCCCGCCGGCGGCGGCGGTGCTGGCGCTACCGACCGCAACGATGCTGCCGACGGCTCCGATGGTTCCGACCCGGGCGAGCACCCACCGCGCTACGACGAGGCCTACGCCGAGCTCTACGACCAGGACGCCCCGCCGTCCTATCCCGCGGCTCGAAGCGTCGCCGGTGCCGCGGCCTTCGACGCTCCGTCGCGGGGATCGCAGGCCGACCACCATGCCCCGCCGTTGCCCCTACGACTGGCCGCGCCCCCGTCCGACGCCACTGATGCCGGACCGGATTCAGGAGCCGCCGGCTACGTGGGGTTGGACGACCTGTTCGGCCGCCCGCGTCTGAGCTCCGCCCCGGCGCCCGGGCCCGATCGCGACGTGTCCGCCACCGCCGGACCGCCCGATCGGGACCGTCCGCCCGACCAGGAGGGCAGGGGCTCGTCCGCCGCGAACCGGCTCGGCAAGGACGGGCCCGACGACCTCTGGTCGGCCACCGACAAATCGGCCACCGACAAATCGGGCACTGACCAACCGGCCACCGACGAACCAGCCACCGACGAATCGGCCACCGACGGGCCCGGCACCGACGCGCCCGCCCGCGACGCG
>JBDUAD010000133.1:0-6284 GCA_040004775.1 bacterium
CGCGGCATGACCGGGAAGTGGAAGGCCATGTGGCACTCGTCGCCGCCGACCGCCGGGTCACCGAAGTACTGCACGACGTCGTCGGGCCACTGGTTGGCCTCGCACAGCAACACCCGGTCGGCGTAGTTGTCGTCGACGTAGCGCCGCACCCGCTTCAGGAAGTCGTGCGTCTCGGGCAGGTTCTCGCCGTTGGTGCCGTCGCGTTCGTAGAGGTAGGGCACCGCGTCGAGCCGTAAGCCGTCGATGCCCATGTCCAGCCAGAACCGCAGTGCCTCGATGATTGCGTCGCCGACCGCCGGGTGGTCGAAGTTCAGGTCGGGCTGGTGGCTGAAGAACCGGTGCCAGTAGTACTGCTTGCGGATCGGGTCGAACGTCCAGTTGCTGGGCTCGGTATCGACGAAGATGATCCGCGCGTCCGGATAGCGCGTGTCGTCGTCGCTCCAGACGTAGAAGTCCCCGTACGGCCCGTCCGGGTCGGTGCGCGAGGCCTGGAACCACGGATGCTGGTCCGATGTGTGGTTCATGACCACGTCGATGATCACCCGGACGCCACGGCTGTGGGCGGCGTCGAGGAAGGCGCGGAAGTCCTCGATCGTCCCGAACTCGGGCAGCACGCCGGTGAGGTCGCTGACGTCGTAGCCGCCGTCGCGTAGAGGTGAGGAGTAAAACGGCGGCAACCACAGGCAGTCGACGCCGAGCCACTGGAGGTAGTCGAGCTTGTCGGTCAGGCCGCGCAGGTCACCGGTGCCGTCGCCGTTGGAGTCGGCGAACCCGCGGACCAGCACCTCGTAGAAGACGGCGCGCTTGAACCACTGGGGGTCGCGCGCGGTCTCGGGGCTGGGCTCGACGGATCCGGCCGGCGCGCTCACTCGCCCTCTCCGACGACGAACACGTGCGCCGGGTGCTGCGGGGTGAGCCGGACGTAGTTGTTCTGGGTCCACGAGTACGTGCCCGGGTTGAGCTGGTCGCGCACCGTGAAGCGGGCGTCCCAGGGCAGGCCGAGGGCGGGCAGGTCGAGCGAGGTGACCGTCTCGCGCACCGAGTGCGGGTCGAGGGAGCAGACCACGAGCACGGTGTCTCCGGTGTCCTCGTCGCGCTTGCTGTAGACGATGACCTGGTCGTCGGCGGCGTGGTGGAAGTGCAGATTGCGTAGCCGGTGCAGCGCCGGGTGTCGGCGGCGCACTTCGTTGAGCCGGCCGAGCAACGGAGCCAGCGAGCGGCCGGCCTCGTCCTCTCCGACGAGATCGCGCGGACGCAGATGGAACTTCTCCGAGTTCAGGTACTCCTCGCTGCCCTCGCGTACCGGAACGTGCTCGAACAGCTCGTAGCCGGAGTAGATGCCGTACGACGGCGACAACGTGGCTGCCAGCACGGCCCGGATGGTGAACGCGGCCGGCGCCCCGTGCTGCAGGTAGGCGTGCAGGATGTCCGGCGTGTTGGGGAAGAAGTTGGGCCGCATGTAGTGCGCCGACTCGACCAGCTGCTCGGCGTACTCGGTGAGCTCGTACTTGGTGTTGCGCCAGGTGAAGTACGTGTAGGACTGGGTGAAGCCGACCTGGGCCAGCGCGTGCATCATCGCCGGCCGGGTGAACGCCTCGGCCAGGAAGAGCACGTCGGGGTCGGTGCGCTTGACGTGCCAGATCAACCAGTGCCAGAAATCCAACGGTTTGGTATGCGGATTGTCGACCCGGAAGATCCGCACCCCCAGGTCGATCCACTTGCGCAGCACCCGCAGGCACTCGGCGTAGATGCCGGCCGGGTCGTTGTCGAAGTTGATCGGGTAGATGTCCTGGTACTTCTTCGGCGGGTTCTCGGCGTAGGCAATTGAGCCGTCGGGCTTGGTGGTGAACCACTCGGGATGGCTCGACACCCAAGGGTGGTCCGGCGCCGCCTGCAACGCGTAGTCCAGCGCCACCTCCATGCCGAGGTCGCGCGCCCGCTCGACGAACGTCACCACGTCGGCTTCCGTGCCGAGCTCGGGGTGTACGGCGTCGTGGCCACCCTCGACCGAGCCGATGGCCCACGGCGAGCCGACGTCGTAGGGCGCGGGGTCGAGGGTGTTGTTCGGCCCCTTGCGGTTGACCCGCCCGATCGGGTGGATCGGAGGCAGGTAAACCACGTCGAAGCCCAGGCCGGCCACGTAGTCCAGGTGCTTCGTCGCGTCGGCCAGCGTGCCGTGGCGGACCGGGCGGCTGGGCGTAGCCGGGTCGTCGGACAGCTCGGCGCCGATCGAGCGGGGAAAGAACTCGTACCAGGCGCTGAACAACGCCCGCTCGCGGTCCACCCAGATGTCGTGCGGGCGCGATCGGGTGATCAGCTCGCGCACCGGATTCACCAAGAGGATGGCCTGCACCGCTTCGCTGAGCGCCGGCTCGACCCGCTGCGCCAAATGGAGCGTGTCGTCGCGCAGGACGAAGGCGGCCGAACGGATCAGGTCGGCCGGCTGGCCGTCCAGCCGGTCGCTGACCCGGTCGAACAGGCGGGCACCGGTCTCGAGGTCGTTGGCCAGTTCGGCGGCATCCTGGCCGGCGGCCAGCTTCACCGTGATCGCGTGGTGCCACGTCTCCAGCGGATGGCTCCAGGCCTCGATGACGAAGCTCCACCGGCCTGGCCGGTCGGCGGTCACGGTGGCGTGCCAGCGGTCGGTGCCGGGTTCGCCCGGGGTCATCGGCACGAAGGTGGCCGCACCGCGCTCGGGAGGACTCCAGCGGACGTTGGCCGCGACGGCGTCGTGCCCCTCGCGAAACACCGTCGCCGACACCGGCACGTGCTCGCCCACCACCGCACGGGCCGGATACTCGCCGCCGGCGACGGTGGGGAAGACGTCGGACAGTCCAATGCGGCCAACCACGTCCAGACCCTAGCGAGAAGCCCGGGACCCACGAAAACCGTGCTCAACCGGCGGGCGCCAGGCCCGTTCCCGGTTCTCCCAGCCGTCCCGGACTCCTCCGGCAACGACCTGAGGCCGGTGTCCGGCGTGCGCGGAAGCCCTTCCGCCGCCGGTAGGGTTTCGGCTCGTGAAAGCACTCGTGCCATGAATGCGCTGCTCTCGTGAAGGCGCTGCGTCGGCTCACTGTGCGAGCCCGGTTCCCGCAGGCCCTCGAGCCGTTAACCGTCATCGTCAACAACCTGCGCTGGTCGTGGCACCCGGAGTCCCAGGACCTGCTGGAGTCGGTCGACCCCGACCTGTGGCGCTCCTGCGCCGGCGACCCCGGCCGCATGCTCGGCGAGGTGTCGGCCGAGCGTCTGGCCGCGCTGGCCCGTGACCGCAAGTTCCTGCGCCGCCTGGGAGACGTTGCCGACGACCTGCAGGACTACCTGAGCGCCCCGCGCGGCTATCAGCGCCGTCAGCAGGAGGCGCCGGGCACCCTGCCCGACTCGATCGCTTACTTCTCGCCGGAATTCGGCATCACCGAGGTGCTGCCGCAGTACTCCGGTGGGCTCGGCATCCTGGCCGGTGACCACCTCAAGGCGGCCAGCGACCTCGGCGTGCCGATCATCGGCGTCGGCCTGCTCTACCGGGCGGGCTACTTCAGCCAGTCCCTCTCGGCCGACGGCTGGCAGCTCGAGCACTACCCGCCGCTGGACCCGCAGGGCCTGCCGATCAAACCGTTCACCGGCGCGGACGGCGAGCTGGTGAAGATCTCCCTCGACCGGTCCGGCGGCCGGGTGCTCATGGCTCAGGTCTGGCTGGCCCAGGTCGGGCGCGTGCCGCTGCTTCTCCTCGACAGCGACATCGAGGACAACGACGCCGCGGCCCGCCAGGTCACCGACCGGCTCTACGGCGGTGGCCCGGAGCACCGGCTGCTGCAGGAACTGCTGCTCGGCGTCGGCGGGGTGCGGGCCATCCGGGCGTTCTGCGCCGTCACCGGCCGGGCCGCGCCCCAGGTCTTCCACACCAACGAGGGCCACGCCGGCTTCCTGGGCGTCGAGCGCATCCGCGAGCTGATCGCCGAGCACGGGCTGGACTTCGACCAGGCTCTGCAGGCGGTGCGGGCAGGCACGGTGTTCACCACCCACACTCCCGTGCCGGCCGGCATCGACCGCTTTCCCAAGGCTCTGGTCGCCGAACACTTCGCCGCGTTCGACGGCGTCGCCACCGACCGGGTGCTCCAGCTGGGCGCGGAGAACGACCCGTCGATCTTCAACATGGCGCATATGGGTCTGCGACTCGGCCAGCGGGCCAACGGCGTCTCGCGGTTGCACGGCGAGGTGTCGCGCGGCATGTTCGCCGGGCTGTGGCCGAACTTCGACTCGGCCGAGGTGCCGATCTCCTCGGTAACCAACGGGGTGCACGCGCCGACCTGGATGTCGCGCGAGTTCTTCGACGTGGTCGAGCGAGTGCCCGGTGCCGACGCCCTGGACGACGGCACGGCCTGGTCGGCGTTCTCCTCGATCACCGACGCTGAGCTGTGGGAGACCCGGCGCGATCTGCGCGAGCGGTTGGTTCAGGAGATCCGCCGCCGGGTGCACGAGTCAGGACGGCAGCGGGGGATGGCCGAGGCCGAGCTCGGCTGGACGGCCGGCATCTTCGACCCCGACGTCCTGACCATCGGCTTCGCCCGCCGGGTGCCGTCCTACAAGCGGCTGACTCTGATGCTGCGTGACCCCGAGCGGCTCAAGGCGCTGCTGCTGGACCGGGAGCGGCCGGTGCAGATCGTCATCGCCGGCAAGAGCCATCCGGCCGATGACGGCGGCAAGGAACTGATCAAGAAGATGGTCGCCTTCGCCGACGACCCGGCGGTGCGCCACCGCATCGCGTTCCTGCCCAACTACGACATCGGCATGGCTCGCTACCTCTACTGGGGCTCGGACGTGTGGCTGAACAACCCGCTGCGGCCGCTGGAGGCATGCGGGACGTCGGGGATGAAGTCCGCGCTCAACGGCGGGCTGAATCTGTCGATCCGTGACGGCTGGTGGGACGAGTGGTTCGACGGCGAGAACGGCTGGGAGATCCCGACCGCCGACGGCCTGAGCGATCCCGACCGGCGCGACGAGGTCGAGGCCCGGGCGCTGTACGACCTGGTCGAGCACCAGGTGGCGCCACGGTTCTACGGGCGCAGCGAGTCCGACGTGCCGGTGCGGTGGGTGGCCATGGTGCGCCACACGCTTTCGACACTGGGGCCTAGGGTCCTGGCCACCCGCATGGTGTGGGAGTACGTCACCAGCCTGTACGCCCCGGCCGCGGCGGCCGGCGCCCGAGTCGCCGCCGACGACTTCGCCGCGGCCCGCACCCTCTCCAAGTGGCGCGGTGACGTGCTGGCCGCCTGGCCCGGGGTGCGGGTCCACCACGTGGAGTCCTTCGTTGAGGGTGATCCCGAACTCGGCGGCACGCTGCGTCTACGCGCGGAGGTCTCGCTCTCGGGACTGGCGGCGCAGGACGTCACGGTGCAGGCCGCGTTCGGGCCGGTCGACGGGGAGGACCGTCTCAGCGAGGTGGAAACCGTCCCGCTGGTGCTCACCGACGCCACCGACGGCAGCGGCCGGTTCGAGGGCGACGTGCCGCTCGAGCGCACCGGCGCCTTCGGCTACACCGTCCGGGTGCTGCCCCGCAACGACTTGCTGGCCTCGCCGGCCGAGCTGGGTGTGGCCACCACGGCCTGACCCGTCACGGCACTCAGGCGTCGAGCAGGACAACGGACGTCGACGGGTCGTAGGCGACGCCGGAGTTCCCCTCCACGCGCAGGTCGGCTCTGGCTCGGGTGCCGTCTTCGGCGAAGAAGCAGCGCTCCTCGGCCATCCAGCGCAGCCACAGCGTCCGGTGGCTTTCGCCGTCTCGCTCGAGGCCCCGTTTCAGGCGCACGTCTTCGGCCGCTTCGACCCAGATGGGCCGCACTGACCCCGACGAGGCGCCGGGCCAGCGTGCTCTTGCCGGACCCGCTCGGGCCGTCGATGCCGACCAGTCGCACGCCGCCGCCGCCGGGTGGCCGCTACGCGAACTCGGCCGCAACGTCGACCAACGCCACGACGGTCACCGCGGCGACACTATGCGTTAGAGGCGCTGCAGCCGCCGCCGTTGGCCGGCGACGTAGGGCCGCGCCCGGCGCTGCCCGCCCCGCTGCCCAATTGCCGCATCGAGGGACTCGAGGAGTCGCAGGACCCTCGCCAGGTCCGGCTGCCAGCCCCGGCGTTGGCATTCGGCGAACCACTCGACCGGCGCACGGTGGCCCCGGTCGCGGTTACAGCGGCGACAGGCCGCGAGCTCGTTCTCGAGCCAGGACGGACCGCCTTTGACCCGCGGCACGAGGTGGTCGGTGGTCGCCGCAACGAAGCCGGTGAACGGT
>JBDUAD010000048.1:0-21087 GCA_040004775.1 bacterium
CGGTGGTGGTGCCGTCACCGGCGACGTCGTCGGTCTTCTTGGCGACCTCCTTGACCAGCTCGGCCCCGATCTTTTCCCACGGGTCCTCGAGCTCGATCTCCTTGGCGATGGAGACGCCATCGTTGGTGATCGTGGGGGCGCCCCACTTCTTCTCCAGTACGACGTTGCGGCCCTTGGGGCCGAGCGTCACCTTCACGGCGTCGGCAAGCTGGTTCATGCCGCGCTCGAGGCCGCGACGGGCCTCCTCGTCGAACGCGATCATCTTGGCCATACGGTGTTGTCCTAACTCGTCGATGGACTCGTGTGCTCGTAGGAGCAGCCGGGCCGATGCCCGCGACGGATGGCACCAGTTGGCGCCTCATCGACCGTCTGCAATTGGCACTCAGCCGGGCTGAGTGCCAGGTCAATATTGGCACTCGTTCACAGGGAGTGCAAGCAGCACCGCGGACGTGCGGTGGCCCCGGTGCGGTCGGCTACTCGGCGGTGACGCCGGAGCGGACGTGGCGGATGGCCGGCGTCAGCGGACGCACCGCCGGCGCCTCGACCAGCAGATCAGCCAACTCGAGCTGCAACGCCCGGAAGAAGTCATGACTGAAGTGGGCGCCGACCGCGTCGGCGTCGGCAAACTCCTCCCACATCCACACGGCGGCCTCATCGCCCGGGTCCAGGGCCACGGCCAGCAGGGTCGTGCCCGGCTCGCCGTCGTCGAGGGTGTTGACGTAGTTACCGAGCAGCGTGACCAGGTCGTCTCGGCGGCCGGGCTGGGCCCGTAATTGCAGGACGGCCCCGAAATGGGCGGGCGCAGCACTCATCTTCTTGCTCCAGACGACAGACACGGTGGCGACGACGGACATGGTGGCTGGGACGCGCTTGTCCCGAGGTAACGCCGGGCGCGACGACCCCCATTCCCTGACGATCGGGCATCTGGGTCGAACCGGCCGGTGTGGGAGACTGGCCGTACAACTGCACAGCACCACTTCATCCAGAGGGGCAGAGGGACCGGCCCGACGAAGCCCCGGCAACCACCACGAGCTTTCAGCGCACCGTCGCGACTGCGTGTCGTCGACGTCGCGGCGAGGCCACCGTGGGCGGTGCCAACTCCGGCCCCGGCGATATCCGACCGGGGAAAGATGAGGAGAGGGCCTCACATGACTGCTGTACTCGACCGGCCGGCCTCGGCTGCGTCCCCGGCCGACCACCTGGCGTGTCGTAACTGCCGCACCACCTATGCGCTGGGCGCCCAACACGCCTGCTTCGAGTGCTTCGGGCCGCTGGAGATCGGTTACGACGCCGCGGCGCTGGCCGCAGTCACCCGGTCCTCCATCGAGGCCGGCCCGCACTCGCTCTGGCGCTACGCCGGCCTGCTGCCGGTCGGCCAGGACCCAGCCACCCGCGTCGACTCCGGCACCGGAATGACCCCGCTGATCCGCGCCGATCGCCTGGGCGCCGAGCTTGGCTTCACCGCCCCGCTGTGGGTCAAGGACGACTCGGCCAACCCGACCCACTCGTTCAAGGACCGGGTGGTGTCGGTGGCCATCACCGCCGCCCGCGAGCTCGGCTTCGACCGCATCGCCTGTGCGTCGACCGGCAATCTGGCCAACTCCGTGGCCGCCCACGCGGCAAGGATCGGCATGCGCTCGATCGTCTTCATCCCGGCCGACCTCGAGCCGGCCAAGATCGTCCAGTCCAGCGTCTACGGCGGCACCCTGGTCGGCGTCGAGGGCAGCTACGACGACGTCAACCGGCTGTGCAGCGAGCTGGCCGAGACCGAGGAGTTCGAGTCGACCGGGTTCGTCAACGTCAACGTCCGCCCCTACTACGCCGAGGGTTCGAAGACGTTGGGCTATGAGGTCGCCGAGCAGCTGGGCTGGCGCCTGCCGGAGCAGGTCGTCGTCCCCATGGCCTCCGGGTCCCTGCTGACCAAGGTGCACAAGGCGTTCAAGGAGCTGGTGGCTACCGGGCTGGTCGAGGACGCCGGCTGGACCGTGCACGGAGCGCAGTCGGCCGGATGTGCGCCGATCGCCACCGCCTTCGCCGCGGGCCAGGACGTGGTGAACCCGGTCAAGCCCACCGGAATCGCCAAGTCGCTGAACATCGGCAATCCGGCCGACGGTCCGTACGCCCTCGACGTGGTCCGCTCGACCGGCGGGACGATGGCCGCCGTCGACGACGACGAGATCCGCGAAGGTATCCGGCTGCTCGCCCGCACGACCGGAGTCTTCGCCGAGACCGCGGGCGGAGTGACCACCGCCGTACTGGCGAAGCTGGTGGCTGAGGGGCGGCTCGATACCAGCCGCGAAACCGTTCTCTACAACACCGGCGACGGCCTGAAGACCCTCGACGCGGTGGGCGCCGATTCCGGTTGCACGGCCGTCATTCCGCCGACGATCAAAGGTATGCGGGCCGCCGGCCTGCTCTGAGCGGGACCGCTGGTGCACCCGCGGGCGTATTGGCAGCGGGCACTGCCGTGTGTAACCTGTGACACGGTCGATGTAGCAAGTTTCCGGTTTTGCACAACCAGCAGACTGTTCGTCAGCGCTGCACGCAAACGGGACGAGCGTCAAGACCCCGGATGCCGCGAGGTGCGGTTTCCGGTTGTCCCCTAGCAAGGAGTGCACGTGGCACAGGGCAGTGTGAAGTGGTTTAACAATGAGAAGGGCTACGGCTTCATCGCCGTAGACGGCGGCCAGGACGTCTTCGTCCACTACTCGGCGATCCAGTCGGATGGCTACCGCTCCCTCGACGAGGGTCAGCGCGTCGAGTTCGAGGTCGCGCAGGGTCCCAAGGGTCCGCAGGCCGACGCGGTTCGCGTCGTCTGACCTAGAACCACACCGATCTACGAGGCCGGCCCGGTTCCCCTCAGGGGAGCCGGGCCGGTTGCTTCGTACTACCTCCAGTCGTCGGTCAATACGACGACGATCGGAGCCTCGGGCAGGCCGTCGAAGCGCTCCTTCACCTGCTTGATCCCGGGAAACTGCTTTTGCAGCGCCGCGGCGGCGCGCTCGGCGTTCGGTTGGCGGGGGTCGTAGTAAGCACACGTCGACAGGATGTCGCCGCTGAAGTGGATCATTGCTGTTACCGGCCATCCCTTGGCCTCGAAACGCGCGGCCGCAACACCGGCCAGGCTCGCCGCTGCGGTGTTGTTGGCAATGACCAGCGCAACGATGACCGGTTGCGACGTGGCCGAGTCCGTTCGCGGGTTCGGAGCGCCGGAGGACCAGCCGGATCCGCCCGACGCGGTAGTGCCCGGGCGGGACGTCGACGACGGCGCCAGATCAGCGGTGCCGGCCGACATGCTCCTGGAGTTAGCCGAGACGAACGAGCGCGCGGCTTGACGACCGCCGGGCTGGCGCAGGGCGTACACAGCGACACCGGCCGCCATCACACCGAGCACGACGCACAGGATGCCCAGCAGCCGCCACCCCCGGTGATGGACGGGAGGAGGTGGGAGGGCGTGCGCCATGGCCGCACCACCCTAGTGGGCCGCCGGTCGCGGCCGGCCACCGCCGGATCAGACGTCGAGACCGAGGCGACGGGCCGAGCGCTGCCGCTGACGAGTGGCACGCAGGCGCCGTAACCGCTTGACCAGCATGGGGTCCGCGGCCAGTGCGGCGGGCTCGTCGATCAGGTTGTTGAGCAGCTGGTAGTAGCGCGTCGAGGACATGTCGAACAGTTCCCGGATCGCTTGCTCCTTGGCTCCGGCGAACTTCCACCATTGCCGCTCGAAGGCGAGGATCTCCCGGTCGCGCCGCGCTAATCCGTCGGTCCCGGTGGCCGGATCAGCGGGATCGCCGGCGTCAGCGGCGGTGGCGGAAGCGAACTCCATGTGCGTCGAGCCCTTCGCTGCATCGGGCGTGATCCGGCTCCTGGCACCGGAATTGCACGCGTGTCATTCCTCGGGCGATTGAACCACGGTCGGCGTCACGCGTCGGGGTGCCGGGCCGGGGCAAGGCGGACCGACAGTTCCTGACCGGCATCCACAGCCCGCGGCCCACGTCCACACCAGGGACCACGAACCGGCGGCTACCCATACCGGTCGCAACGCTTATGCCATGAGCGGACTGGACTTCGACCGGCTGGGGCAGCTGGCCCTGCGGCTGGAGCAGGACGCGGGCGCGCTGCGGGCTCGGGCCGCGTCCCTGCGCGACGCCGCTGGCGCGGTGGTCTGGCGCGGACGTGGCGCCGACGCGTTCCGCGCCTGCGTGGGCGGACAGGCCGGCGCTCTGCGCACGACCGCCGGGCGACTGGACGACGCCGCCGACGCCTTACGCAGGCACGCCCGCGCGGCTCGGCGGGTCGAGGAGGTGGCGGAGGCCGCCGCGGCGCTCGGGCGGTCGGTGGCGCACGGGGTGCGGGCGGTGGCCGGGGCGGTGGCCGATGCGCTCTGAGCGGCGGCCTGTGGTTCTCGAGGGGCGCAGCGGGTGCACGGAACGGCGAGCCGATGGGTGAGGTGCGGCGCAGCGTGTCGGTGACCGGCGGCGTCGCGGGCGTCGAGGCCCGCTACGACGACCTGGCCATTGTTTCCCGCACCTTCGCCACGGCCGCCGGTGATCTAGCCGAGCGGTCGTGGCGACTGCACCGGATGCTCGCCGATCCCGCCCTCCTGGCCGCCGCGGTCCTGGACCCGACCGGGTCGGCCGCGTTCACGGCGACCTTGCTGGCGGCCCTCGACGGCCGGCACGGGCTCACCTGGCAGGCCGCGGCCTGGGGACTGACCGCGGGCACGGTGCGGGGTGCGGCCGCCGCGTACCTGGCCGCGGATCGCATCGACGACCAGGTCGGCCCGGCGCGGGCCGGGCTGCAACAGCTTGGCCCGGCGGGCCACGTAGTGAGCCAGTGGCGGCACCCCAGCCGCGCTCCGGCCGGCGTGCTGAGCGGCGACCCGGAGCTCGTCGACGCTGCCGTCGTCGTGCTCACCGGCTTTTGGAGCGACCGGCAACTGCTCGACCGGGCCGCGGCCTACCCCGACGGGCGCCCAATCGTCGTCGCCACCGGTGCCGACCGGGGCGTCGAGGCGAGGCACCCACCCCGCACCGTGGCCGACCTGCTGGCGGGGCTGGCCCGCTGCAATGCCCCCCGCCAAGGCGGGGACATCGACGTGCGCTTCGTTCTCGGTCGCGACGCCGACGGTCGGGTCCGACGGCGGGTGATCGTCGACATCCCGGGCACCAAGAACTGGAACCCGTCGCCGGCCGAACCTGATCCGACCAGCTTCGGCACAAACGTCCGGGCGATCACCGGAAGCACCACCACCTATGAGGCCGGCGTGCGGGCGGCCATGAGACGGGCGGGGGTGCGCCGGAACGAGCCGGTGCTGCTCGTCGGACACAGCCAGGGCGGGATGGTGGCTGTGAATCTAGCCCGGCACGCCCGGTCCGACGGCGAGTTCCAGGTCAGCGACGTGGTGACCGCGGGCGCACCAATCGCCCGGATCCCGGTTCCGCGCTCGGTACAGGTGCTCGCTCTGGAGAACGACGCCGACGTGGTACCGCACTGCGACGGTGCCGACAACCAGGACCGCACCAACGTGACCACGGTGACCGTCCACCGCGACACCGGTGACCCGCTGGCCAACCACTCCCTCGAACAGTCCTACCTACCCGGTGCCCGCGACGTCGACGCCACCGACGACCCGTCCGTGCGCGGCGCCGTCGCCGGACTTCGCCCGTTCCTCGAGGGCACCGCGGTCAGCACCGTCACCTACCACGTGGAACGCCGATGACGGCCGGGGCGACGGCCGGTTGCCGTTCGAAGGAGGGTGCACCACCATCGAGCGATGGACGCGCTGATGCAGGACTGGCCGCTGACCGTCAACGCCATCTTCCGGCGCGGAGCCCTTCTGTACGGCGACCGGCGAGTGACCACCCGTCGCGTCGACGGCCTGGAGACGTTGAGCTACAACGAGTTCGTCGCGGCCACCCGTCGGATGGCCGGCGTGCTCGAGACGCTCGACCTGTCGGCCGACGCCCGCGTGGCCACGTTCGGGTGGAACACCGGCGACCACATGCAGGCCTACTTCGCCGTACCCGGCACCGGGCGGGTCCTGCACACCGGCAACATCCGGTTGTTCCCGGAGCAACTGATCTTCACCATCGGGCACGCCCAGGACGAGGCGATCCTGGTCGACCGGTCGTTGCTGCCGCTGCTGGCCAAGTACCTGCCCAGCCTTCCCTCGGTACGCCACGTCCTCGTCTTCGACGACGGCGCCACCGGCGAACTGCCGGGCGATGCCCGCGTGCGCTTGTACGACGAGGTCGCCGCCGACGTGGCCGAGGTCGACTTCGCCGACCGGGCGATCGAGGAGAACCGAGCCGCCGCGCTGTGTTACACCACCGGCACCACCGGTGACCCCAAGGGAGTCCTGTACTCCCACCGCTCGACGTTCCTGCACGCCTACGCCGGTCTGACCACCGCCACGTTGGGCCTCACCGACCGGGACACGATCATGCCGGTGGTCCCGATGTTTCACGCCATGGCCTGGGGCATCCCGTACACCGGGTTCCTGGCCGGCGCCAACGTCGTCATGCCCGGTCCGGATATGTCCCCGGCCGGTCTGCTCGACCTGGTTCAGTCGCAGAAGGTCACCGTGAGCTCGGGCGTGCCGACCATCTGGATGGGCATGTTGCCGCTGCTCGGCGACTACGACGTCTCCTCGCTGCGCGCGGTCATGTGCGGCGGCTCGGCGGTACCCCGGTCACTGTCCGAAGGATGGCGCGCCGCCATCGGCCTGCCGATCACCCAGGGCTGGGGTATGACCGAAATCTCGCCGGTGGGATCGATGTCGATCCTGCGCGCGGAGTTCACCGAGGCCGATCCGGACGTACAGGCCGACGTGCGGGCCACTCAGGGCATGCCCCTTCCCGGCGTGGAGGCGCGCATCGTCGACAGCGCCACCCGCGAGGAACTGCCGTGGGACGACGAGGCCACCGGCGAGCTGGAGATCCGTGGACCATGGGTGGCCCGCCAGTACTACCGCACCGACGAGCCCGGGGAACAGTTTTCGGCCGACGGCTGGCTGCGCACCGGTGACGTGGCTGCGGTCAGCCCGCTCGGCTACATCCGCCTCGTCGACCGCACCAAGGACCTGATCAAGTCCGGTGGTGAGTGGATAAGTTCGGTGGACCTGGAGAACAAGATCATGGGTCACCCCGACGTCGCCGAGGCCGCGGTCATCGCGATCGCGCACCCGAAGTGGATGGAGCGTCCGCTGGCCTGTGTCGTGGCCCGGCCTGGGGCGTCGCCGTCGAACCGGGACATCCTGCAGTTCCTCGCCGAGCAGGGCGTGTCCAGGTGGGGCCTGCCCGACGACGTGGTCTTCGTCGACGAGCTGCCCAAGACCAGCGTGGGCAAGTTCTCCAAGCGCGAGCTGCGCGACAAGTTCGCCGGTCACAACCTGCCCACGAGCTGAGGCCCCCCGGCCGACGAGCCCAGCTCGCGCGCTGGACGCCACCGGCTACCGTTCGCAGACGGCTGCCACCTCTTTCCGGACCGGCAGCCTCGGCCGACGAACGGAGCTCTCCCGGTGTCGCGACTACACAAGCCCAAGGCGGGGTTCTGGATCCGCCTCTGCGTGGCCTTGCTGTACCCGCTCGACGCGATGCTGTTCAAGATCCGCTTTCGCCACCTCGACCGCGTACCGGCCACAGGTGGCGTGCTACTGGTCGTGAATCACCTGAGCCACATCGACACCATCCTCATGGCCCGCCTGGTCTGGCAGAGCGGCCGCATCCCGCGCTTCATGATCAAGAGTGACGTCTTCACCACGCCGGTCGTCGGCCGGGCGATGACCGGTGCCGGACAGATCCCCGTGCACCGGGGGACCACGAACGCCCAGCATTCGCTGCAGGCGGCCAGCGACGCGTTGACCCGCGGTGAGTGTGTGGTCATCTACGCCGAGGGCACGATCACGCAGGATCCCGACTGGTGGCCGATGCAGGCCAAGACGGGAGTGGCGCGGCTGGCGCTGCTGGCCCCCGACGTGCCGGTGGTGCCGATCGGGCAGTGGGGTCCACAGTTCACGCTGAGCCGGCGGCGGTTCCGGCCGTTCCCGCGCAAGGTCGCGGCGGCCTCGGTCGGACACCCGGTCGACCTGTCGCCCTGGCGCTCCATCGCCGAGCCCGGCCAGCTCGACCTACGCCGCATGACCGACGCCATCATGTCGGCGGTGCGCGACGAGGTGGCGGTCCTGCGGGCAGAGCCGGCGCCCACGTCGTTCGTACGCCCGGCCCGGCCCGGGCGCCCGCACCGGTCGGACTCCCGTGCGGCCGGCGCCGCGTGATCACCACTGACCTGGCCCAGCGGCTGGCTCGGGCCGGAGTGCGATGGGACCCCGCTCCCGGCGACCGCTTCGTGGTCACCGACCCGCAGATGGCTGACGACGTGTTCGTCATCAGCAACATGACCGTCGACGTCCATCGCTTTCCGCAGGGCACGGTCATCGGCTTCAACGGAACGACGGAGTGGGCGTTGGACTCCGTCGAGCAGGACCGCACGCTGTGGCTGCCCCGTGAGGAACAGCTACGCAGCTTGCTGGCCGCCACTTTCCGTCGCCTCGAGCGTGCACCCGACGGCGACTGGGCGGTGGCGATCGAGGTCAACGGCGAGCCCACCACTTTCAGCCACGTCGACGTGGAGCAGGCCTACGCCCACGCGCTGCTGTACCTCGTCACCGGTGAGATGACCATGCCCAGCGGCGACACCGTCGGCGACACCGTGCGCAAGCCGGCCGACGGCTCCTCCGAGCGACCGGCCGGGAAGCCGACCGGCGACGCCGCGCATTAGCGGTCGGACCGGGCGGTCAGCGCGCCGCCGCACCGCATAAATGATCATTGTGATCGCATCGTTACAGTCTCAGCTGTCACACCCGTCACAGTTGATGTTTGAATCGACGGGTCGTCGGTCCGCTGGGGAAAGACGACGCACGCGACTCGGGCGCCTGGCCGTCCGCGTCCCGAGCGGTCACCTGCGTCACGAGTAGGGGCCCCTGAGGCGAAGGCGATCCCCTCATGATGCTTCCTGGCAGAGTTCTCCGGCGTACCCGTACGGCCCTGTTTGCCGGCATTGCTGCCACTGCGGTGGCGGCCGCTCCGCTTCCGGCGGTGGCCGCCGCGGCCACTGCACCGTTCGGCGTGCTGTCCACGGCGGTCGCCAGGGCCCCTGGTGCGCGCATCACCGGTTGGGCGATCGACCCGAACACCACCGGCGCGATCCCCATCGCGGTCAGCATCGACGGCGTGGCAAGTACGCGAACGACGGCGGCGCGCACCGTCCCCGGCCTCGGCGCCGCGCACCCCGGCTACGGCGACCGGCACGGGTTCGCGGTCACGTACGCCGTACCGGCGGGCACTCACCGAATCTGCGTCAGCGCAGTGAATGTCGGGGCCGGCAGCGGCGCCACCTTGCTCGGCTGCCAAACCCTCGTGTTGTCCGGAAGCCCGGCCGGCTACTGGGATTCGGCCACTGCGCAGGTCGGTCGGGCGCGCATGGTCGGATGGTCGCTGGACCCCGAGCGCAGCGGGCCCACCGCCGTGGCCGTCACCGTCGACGGACGCGCGCTGGCCCTGACGGTGCACATCACCAGCCGCCCGGACGTCCCGCGATACTTCCCGAACGCCGGCATACAGCGCGGGTACACGATCTACGTTCCGCTGAGCTCCGGAGTCCACCGGGTCTGCCTGACCGCGCTCAACGTCGGCCCGGGGCTCGATCACCCGATGGGTTGCCGCAGCGTCACCCCGGCCACCGCGCCCAGCGCGCCACGATCGGTCGCGGCGACCGGCTCCTACCTTTCCGCGCGCGTCACCTGGGTCGCTCCGGCCAGCAACGGCGGGGCGACGATCACCCGCTACACCATCACGGCGTCGCCCGGCGGGGCCTGGACGACCGCCGCCGGCACCAGCCGAGCAGCGATGGTCAACGGGCTGATCACGGGGGTGGGCTACCGATTCACCGTCCGCGCGGTCAACGCGGTCGGGACGTCACCGGCCTCGGCGCTGAGCGCAGCGGCCGCGCCGGTCCGGACCGGCATCCTCGGGGTTTCTGCGCCGCCGCTGATCTCGACCAGCCGCTACATCCGCAACATCAACGGCGCCATCACCGACCTGGCCAAGATGCGCAGCATGGGGGCCACGGACGGGTTCTACAACCCCGCCGGCCACCGCTATCTGGTGCTGCTGCAGATCGGCGGGCAAACCACCACCTCGATCATCCTCACCGCCACCAGCATCACGGTGAGCTACCCGCAGACCGTCGCGGCGATGAAGGCCTACCTCGACGGCTACGCCTCGACCCAGCAGGCCGACGCGCCGGTCACCGTGGCCGTCGGGACCAACAACGATGTCGACGTGCGCGCCACGACGGGCGCCATCTGGGCCCGCAGCATCGTCAATCCGCTGGTGGGCTACGCGGCCAGGTACCCAGCCATCACCGTGGCCGGCGCCAACGACATCGAGCCGGGCTTCATCGGGTCGGTCTCGGACACCCGGGGCTGGCTCAGCGGGTACCTGGGTGCGACCTCGGCCAGATTCGTGTTCAACGGCTCGGCCGACGGCTGCACCTGGACCGCAGCCCACGGCGCCTGCAACAACGGCTGGTCGGCCGCGTGGCTGCACTGGTTTTCCGGCGGTGCCGCCCCGACCCGCATCGTGAGCCTGCCGCAGATCTACAACAACACCATGTCGGCCCAGTGGAAGTACATCTCCTTGACCGGCGTGTTGAACGGGCGCCCGAAGGTCAGGTTCGCCGGTCCGTTGACCGAGTGGACGGCCTGCTACCCCCAGAACGGTGGCTGCGGCAGCCTGACCAACAACTCCGCGTGGAGCTCGTTGTGGGCGCAGATCCGCACCGACGCCCGGATCTTCCAATCCAGCCTTCCGTACGGCACGGACCTGCGGATCAACTGACCGGTGCCGCCGTACGATCCGCGCGTGCCGTCGCGAGCCTGCTTGTTGGCGCTGCTCGCCGTGCTGGCCACCGGGCTGAGCGCCTGCACCTCGAACGACTCCTCGGCCGCGGGCGACCCCTCGAGCACGACTGCCGCCAGCTCCGAGGACACCGAGTCGACGATGTCCGCGGCGTCGACGGGCCCGAGCAGCCTCAGCCCTCCGTCCAGCCTCAGTCCCTCCGCCACGCCGAGCGGCAGCGGGCCGACGACGCCGTCGGCGCCGAGCACGACCGCCGCGGGCTCCTCGGCGGCCGGCTCGACCAGCCGGTTCACTCGGGCGGTGCCACCACCGTCCCGCTCGTCGTCGAGCACCGCGGCGCCGGTTCATCAGCCGGTCTGCGCCACCGGCGCGCTGCGGGTGAGCGCGCTGCGCGGTTCCGGTGCACTACAGAAGCAGTTCGCGACGATCGTGGTGGTCAACCCCGGCCAGATCGCCTGCTGGCTAATTGGTTACCCGGTGGTCGGCTTGCGCCGGGCCGGTGCGGCCCTGGGTGCGCCCGCCGCTCCGGCCACCGCTGGTCGGCCCGCCCTGCAGCTGCCGCCGGGCGGACGGGCCGTGGCCGGCCTGCACGGACCGACCGTCTGCAACGCCCCGCTGTCGGACTCTGTGCGGATCCGCTTGGCCGGACAGAGCGCGTCGACCGACGCCGCGCTGGTCATGCGCGGTTGCCCCCTGACCATCGATGCCTTCGCCGCCGCGCCGGCCCGTTAGCGTTGAATCGGGTCCATGGCTGCCGGATACCGACGTGAGGAGACTGAGGCCGAGCGGATCGACCGCAACTTCGCCGAGCAGCTGCAGGAGCTGCGGGTGGTGGAGACCGGTGTGCAGATCCTGTTCGCCTTCCTGCTCGGCATAGCGTTCCAGCAGCGCTTCGAGGCCACCGACACCTTCCAGCGCGCGGTCTTCGTCATCACGCTGCTGGCCTCCGCGCTGTCCATCGCCCTGCTGATCGCCCCAGTCGCCCTGCACCGCTTCACCTTCCACGAAGGCCGCAAGGACGAGTTGGTCGAGTTGACCAACGACTACGCGCTGGGCGGCCTGGGCGCGCTGTCGGTGTGCATCTGCGGAGCGGTGCTGCTGGTCTGTGACTGGGTGGTCGGCCGGGCGTTCTCGGTGGTGGCCACCGTCGCGGTGGCCCTAGTCGTGGGCGGCCTGTGGTTCGTGGTGCCGCTGCGCCGCGGCCGGTCACTGCGGGCGAGAACCGAGCGGTGAGCACGAGAACCGAGCCGTGAGCACGAGAACCGAGCCGTGAGCACGAGAACCGAGCCGTGAGCACGAGAACCGAGCCGTGAGCACTGCCCGCGCCGATGTCGACCCGGTGCGGGCCGACGTCCTCGGCGCAATAGCGGCCGGCGGTATGACCGGCGCGCTGGGCCGCTACGGACTCGGACTGCTCTGGCCCCACCCGACCGGGAACTTCCCGTGGGCAACGCTGGTCATCAACCTCAGCGGGTCGCTGCTCATCGGCGTCCTGCTCGGCGAGCTGGCCCGGCGGCCCTCGGCGCACCGGCTGTGGCGACCGCTGCTCGGCGTCGGCCTGCTCGGCGGCTACACGACGTTCTCGACGTTCACCGTGGACGCGTTGCAATTGGCCGACCACGGGCGGGCCGGCGTCGCCGTGACGTACGTCCTGGCCACGGTGGCCGCCGGGGCCCTGGCCGTGCGCCTCGGCGCTACGGCCGTGGCTCGGCGCCAGATCCGCAGCTGGCCCGAGGACCCCGAGGCGGTGCCGTGACCGGTGTCTGGGTCGTTCTCGGCGCGACGGTCGGCGCGCCCGTCCGCTACCTGGTGGAACGGCAATTCCGCCGTCGGCTCGGTACCGCCTTTCCTTGGGGCACCCTGGCCGTCAACGTCGTGGCCAGCGCGCTGCTCGGACTGCTGATCGGCGGTCACGCGGGCGCCGTCGTCGTGGCTCTGCTCGGCACCGGCCTCTGCGGGGCGCTGAGCACGTACAGCGCGTTCGCCTGGGAGACCATGATGGTGGCCGATCGGCACGGCCGGGTGAGGGCCGGCGCCTACATCGCGCTGAGCCTGCTCGCCGGCGGATTGGCCGCTGCGCTCGGATACGCGCTCGGATACGCGCTCGGATACGCGCTCGGCTGAGCGCGTGGGTAGAGCACCTGATCGGCGACCGCTGCGGACCACCGCGGTCATCAGACACCGACCATGGGACACCGACCATTTCGACGCGGAGTAGAGAGATAGGCATGCAGGAGTCGCCATGACGCTCACCATCTCCGACATCGACGAGTTGCACGCCGATAACCAGCGCTGCGCCGAGGTCGCCGGCCTGGTCTACGTACCGGCCAACGGCCCGGGTCTGCAGCGCAAGCGCAGCGGCACCGGATTTCGCTACATCGACGAGAGCCGGGCGACGCTGAGCAGCGCCGGAGTGAAGGCTCGGATCGCCTCGATGGCCATTCCGCCGGCCTGGCGCAAGGTCTGGATCTGCCCCAACGAGGACGGTCACATCCTGGCCACCGGCGAGGACGAGCGCGGGCGCAAGCAGTACATGTACCACCCGCGCTGGCGCGCCGTGCGGGATCTGCTGAACTTCTACCGGCTGGTGCTCTTCGCCGCCCACCTGCCCGAGATCCGCGCCTACACCGAGGCCCAGCTGCGCCGCCGCAGCTACGACCGGGATCAGGTCATGGCCGCCATGATCCGGATCATCGACCTGACCTTCATCCGCATCGGCAACGAGCGCTACGCCGAGGAGAACAACAGCTTCGGCTTGTCCACGCTGACCCGCCGCCACGTCCGGGTGAAGGGATCCACCGTCTCCTTCTCCTTCCCGGCCAAGTCCGGTCAGGCGTGGGATGTCTCGATCACGGACAAGGGTGTCGCCCGGGTGGTCAAGCACCTGCAGGCGCAGCGCAACAAGCGCCTGTTCACCGTCGACGGCCGGCGCATCCGGGCCGGGGACGTGAACGAGCTGCTGCTCAACCTCACCGGCGAACACCTCACGGCCAAAAACTTCCGCACCTGGGGTGGCACGCTGGCCGCCTTCGTGTACCTGCGCGACCGGCTCGACAGCACCCGTCCGGTGGAAAAGATCGCGGTCGAGGCGGTGGACGAGGCGGCCGAGGTGCTCGGCAACACCCGCTCGGTGGCTCGGGCGCATTACGTGCATCCGCACATGCTCGAGACCCACGCCGGCCACACCTTCGCCGATTACCTGGCCGAGGCGCGTCCAGTGAAGACCAAGGGGCTGACCAAGGACGAGCGGCAGATGGTGGCTTTCCTGAGCGTGCTGTTCGAGCGCGAGTTCTCCTTGCTCACCCGCCGCTCAGCCTGAGCGTCCGCTCGTAAACGTCTCACGCTGACCGTCGCCACCGCGATCACTCGGTCCGCTCGCGGGTGGGCCTGGCCGCGTTGCGCAGCGCGCGATTGTCGCTGCGCAGCCGGGTGTTGTCGCCGGCCAGGCGGGTGTTGTCGCCGTTCAGACGGGTGTTGTCGGTCCGCAGCTGCAGCACCATCTCGACACCGGCCAGGTTCAGCCCCTCCCGCAGCAGCCGGGCGATCTCGCGCAGCCGATCGACGTCCTCGGCGCTGTACCGCCGCGTGCCTCCATCGGTGCGGGCCGGCGTGAGCAGCCCACGCGCCTCGTAGAGACGCAGGTTCTGGGCGGTGCTGCCGACGAGTTCGGCGGCCACCGAGATGGAGTAGACGCCACGGCTCCAGTCCACCTCACTGACGGCCGAGGGACCGGACCGGGCGTCGACCGGGCTGGCCGAACCAAACCCGTCGGCTTGCAAAGCTTCCTCCGGTGTAGTAGAAAAACTAATGCAGTCACCATACATCTCTGTGGTGGCTCATGATAAGAAACTCGACCCGTCACTGGTGGAGGTGGCACTCATGCTGATCCGGACCGACCCGTTCCGCGACCTCGACCGCGTAGCCGCTCAGGTGTTCGGCACCGCGGCCCGGCCCGCGGCCATGCCGATGGACGCCTGGCGTGACGCCGAGAAGTTCATCGTCGAGTTCGACCTTCCCGGGGTGGACCCGGACAGCGTCGATCTCGACGTCGAGCGCAACGTGCTCACCGTGCGCGCCGAGCGTCGCAGCTCGACCGGCGACCAGGTGGAGCTGATCGCCGCGGAGCGCCCGCGCGGCGTGTTCAGCCGCCAAGTCATCCTGGGCGACGCGCTCGACACCGACCGCATCGAGGCGTCCTACCAGGCCGGCGTGCTGCGCCTGACCGTCCCGGTGGCCGAGAGGGCCAAGCCGCGCAAGATCGCGATCAACAGCGACGCCGGCGAGCGGCAGGTCATCAACGCCTGATCCAACGCGCCCGGCACGGTCCCGGCCACCCCACCGCCTACCGTGGCGGGGTGGCCGGGACCGACTTCGACGTAGTGGTGGTCGGGGCCGGGCCGGCCGGTTGCGCCGCGGCGGCGGCGGCTTCGCGTTGGTCTGATTCCTCCCGCGTCCTGGTCGTGGACCGGGCGGACTTCCCGCGCGACAAGCCCTGCGGGGACGGCATCGCCGCCGAGGCGTTGGACGCCCTGTCCGACGTGGGCTTCGACACCGACGCGATCGTGGCCGGCTATCCCCCGATCCCGCGACTGGCCCTGCGCGCCCCCGGCGGCGCAACCGTCGACCGGGCCATGGCGCAGTCGGTCCGGGTGATCCCGCGCGCGGTCTTCGACGCGCGCCTGGTCGAGGATGTGCGCCGGCGGGGCATCACGGTGCGCCGCCACACTGTGCGCACGATCGAGCACCGGACCGACCGGGTTGTGCTCGACGGGCAGGTCAGCGCCGGCGTGGTGATCGGGGCCGACGGCGCCGAGTCGGTCGTGCGGCGGACCACGCCGGCCCGGCCGAACCCGGCGGCCACGGTGGCGTTGGCCATCCGCGGCTACGTCGCCGCCGACGACGGCCGACCCACCCAGCTGATCACAATGACCCGTCGCCACTGGCCGGCCTACGCCTGGCGGTTTCCCACCGGAGAGGGCCGGGCCAACGTCGGCTACGGCGAGCTGCTCACCAACGGGCCGCTACGCCGCTCCGACCTGCTGATCCGATTGCGCCAGCTGCTGCCGGACCTGCCCGCCGAGCTGGACGACGTCCGCGCTCACCGCCTGCCGCTGTCCAGCGGCCGGCCCGGCATCGCCGACGGACGGGTGCTGCTGGTCGGCGACGCGCAGTCCCTGATCAACCCCCTCACCGGCGAGGGGATCTTCTACGCCGTGCTCAGCGGTGGCCTGGCCGGCACGGCGGCTCGGCACGGCGCCGGTGCCGGCGCGGAGTACCGAAGGGCTCTACAGCGTCGGCTCGGCCGCCACCTGCGCCACACCACCGCGCTGGCCCGGCTGCGCCGCTTCCCGCGCCTCATCGACGCCGGCGTGCGGGCCGGCGCGCGAGACCAGCGCGTCTTCGACGATCTCGTGCGATTCGGGCTGGCCGACGGTCTGCTCACCCCGCGGCTGGTGGCCGGCCTGCGTTCTTGATTGCGTTTGCATCGGCGAGGGCGAACTCAGCGCCGGGCGGCGGCCGGCAACTCGGCGAGATCAGCGGTCGGCCAGCGCAGGGGCTCCGGGCCGAGGGCGACGAGCTGTGGCAGCTGGACCAGCGCCCACGGTGACAGCGGGTCGGCGGCGTCGGCCGCGGCGGCGACGAAGTCCGGCCACGGCTGCCACCAGGCCGCACCGACCTCGTCGGGATCCGGCGCGGTGTCCGGCGTAGCGTCCGGTCCGGTGACGCCGCGATCGACCGTGGCCGTCCACACCGGGCACAGTTCGTTCTCCACCGTGCCGTCGGCCATCTCGGCCCGGTACCGGAACCGCGGAAGAACCAGGCGTAGGTCGGGCACGGACAATCCGAGCTCTCCGCGCAGGCGACGGGAGACCGCCTCGGCCATCGCCTCGCCCGACCCGGGGTGCCCGCAGCAGGTGTTGGTACGCACGCCGGGCCAGGTGCGTTTGGCCACCGCTCGGCGGGTGACCAGCAGGCGGGCGTCGGCGTCGAAGACGTAGCAGGAGAAGGCCAGATGCAACGGTGTGCGCGCATTGTGCACCGTGGCCTTGGGGGCGGTGCCGATCGCGCGGCCTTCCTCGTCGCAGAGCACGACCTCCTCGGTCGCGGTGGTGGTCATCGGGCCAGCTGCCCGACCGCCGCGCCGAACACCTGGGGCAGGGCAGACGCGGCCGGCACGATCAACGGGCGGAGCCACGGCCGGCGGCGCGACCACAGCAGCGACTCGGTGATCCAGCGGTAGCGTCGCGTCGCCTTCAGCCAGGCGTCCTCATAGCGGCCCGGTTGGTCGACAGCCACGCAGTCGACCAACGCCCGGCCGCAGGCGGTGGCCACCGCGATCCCCTCGCCGGTGAGCGCGTCGACGTACCCCGAGGAGTCGCCGACCAGCAGCACCCGGCCGGCCACCCGCTGCCGGGTCCGCTGGCGCAGCGGTCCAGCACCGCGTACCGGATCGACGCCGAGCTCGGGCAGCCGCTCAAGCACCGCCGGGAACCGGGCCAGGTGCTCGGTGAAGGAGCCCCGGCGCGAGGACAGCACGGCCACGCCCACGGTGTCGGCCGATACCGGTGTGACGTAGACCTCGGCGTCGGGTCCCCAGTGCACCTCCACGCGGTCCGACCACGGCGGCACGGAGAAGTGGCGCCGCAGGCCCCACCGCGGCGATCGGTCCCGTCGCACGGACCCGAGGCCGAGCTGACGCCGGATCGGTGAGTGCAGACCGTCGGCCGCGGCGAGGTACCGGCCGATCTCGCCGCCGGCCCGCACCGAGTAGACGTCCTGATCCACGGAGTCGACCCGCCGCTCGTGGACGGTGATCCCTTCCTGGCGCACGCGTCGCAACAGCTCGGCCTGCAGGTGGGTACGTAGTACGCCGCACCCCGATCCGGAGCGGAAATCGGCCGTGGCGAAACGTTTCCCGGCGTGGTAGCTGATACCGCGGATCTCGTGCCCGTCGAGCGCCACGTCGAGGTCCCGTAGCGCGCGCACCGCGCCGGGCATGATCCCCTCGCCGCAGGCCTTGTCGATGGGCGCCGGTCGCGGGTCGAAGACGACCGTGTCCAGCCCGGCCCGGGCGGCGTAGAGGGCGGTGGTCAGTCCGGCGGGGCCGCCGCCGACCACGATGAGGTCACGCATGGACGCCGAGCTCGCGCAGCGCGGCGCCCTCGGTGCGGATGCGGACCCGCAGCAGGGCGGCGTTCAGGACGGTAAAAACGAGAGCGGTAATCCAGGCGGTGTGCACCAGAGGCAGTGCCACCCCCTCGGCGACCACGGCCACGTAGTTGGGATGGCTGAGCCAGCGGTACGGCCCCCGGGTGACGCGGTCGAGGCCGGGCACGATCACCACCCGGGTGTTCCACTGGTGGCCGAGGGTGGCGATGCACCACCACCGCAGTCCCTGGGCGGCCAGGACGACGGCCAGCATCGGCCAGCCGAGAGCCGGCAGGAACGGCCGGTCGGCGCCGATCGCCTCCACCAGGCAGGCCACCAGCAGACCCGTGTGAAGCACGACCATCGCCGGATAGTGGCCGTACCCGTGCTCCACGCCGCCGCGCTCGAAGCTCCACGCCAGGTTGCGCTTGGACACCACCAGCTCGGCGAGGCGCTCTACGCCCACGGCCAGGACCAGCAGCACGTAGAACGTCATGCGCCGGCCCGCCGGCTCACCACTCCACGAGCACGAGCTCGGAGCAGAACCCAGGTCCCATGGCCATGATGATCCCGGGCGAGCCGGGCGGCGGCGGCACCTCGTCCAGGGTGTCGCGCAAGACGTGCAGGACCGAGGACGACGACAGGTTGCCGATGCGGGCCAGCGAGCGCCAGGTGACGTCAAGGGCGCCGGGCGCCAGGTCGAGCTCGGTCTCGATGGCCTCGATCACCTTGGGTCCGCCCGGGTGCGACACCCACGCAGCGACGTCGGCCGGGGCGAGGTCGTGCTCGGCCAGGAAGCCGCGCACGTCCTCGCCGAGGTACTTGCGCACGAGGACCGGCACCTCGGCGTCGAGGACGATCTTGAGGCCGGTGGGGCCGACGTCCCAGCCCATCGTGCGCTCGCTGTCCGGATAGAGATGGCTGCGGGAGTCCACGACCCGCGGGCCGGGCTCCGCGCGGTCCGCTCCGACCGCGACGACGGCGGCAGCTCCGTCGCCGAACAGTCCGCTGGCTACCAGGTTGGCCACCGAACGGTCGTCGCGCTGGACGGTGAGCGAGCACAGCTCGACCGACAGCAGCACCGCCACTCCGTCCGGGCGACCGCGCAGCAGGTCATCGAGCCGAGCGATGCCGGCGGCGCCGGCCACGCAGCCGAGGCCGAACAACGGCACGCGGCGGACGTCCGGGCGCAGGCCGATCCGCTCGGCGATGCGCGCTTCGAGTGACGGGACGGCGACCCCGGTGATCGTGGTCGAGACGACGATGTCGACATCGCCGGGGCGCAGGCCGGCGCGGTCGAGGGCCCCGAGCACGGCCTGGGCGCCGAGCTCGACCGCAGCGGCGATGAACAGGTCATTGGCCTCGCCGAAGTCGCGCAGGCCGGCGTAACGCTCGAGCGGTATGGCGAGGTGACGGGTGTCCACGCGGGCGTTGGCGTGCAGCCGGCTGAGCAGGGCGACGTTGCCGTTCGGGCCCATGCAGACCTCGGCGAACGCCTCGGTGAGCTCCTCCTGTCGGTAGCGGTGCTCCGGCAGCACCGCGTGCACGGCGGCGAGGGTGGTCACGCCACGACACTACGGAACACATCTGGCCGACGCCGGGCTGACGCCGGGCGGGCGGCGGGGCCAGCACTGGTCGACCCGGCCGGGGCTCGTCGCGCCGGTCCGTCCGGTCCTACCATCCGCACCATGTCCACCGGGTCGCCCGTGCGGGGCGTGGCCCGTCCGTCCGCACCGCCGTCGCGGCTGCGGGCGCTGGCGCTGTCCTGCCATCCGGTGCCGACCGCAGCCGTCACCGCCCTGAGCGCCGGACTGTGCGCACTGGCCGGCGTGCCGCTGGCCCGCTCGGTCGTCGTCGTCGTGGCCGTGTTCCTGGGACAGCTCTCGATCGGCTGGGACAACGACTACCTCGACCGCGAGCGGGACCGGGCCGTCGCGCGCACCGACAAGCCGGTCGCCGCCGGGGCGCTACCCGCCGCGGTGGTCGGCACCGCGTCCCGGGCGGCGCTGGTGCTGGCCGTCGTGGCCTCGCTCGCTCTGGGACTGCGGCCCGGCGCGGCCGCGCTGGTCATCGTCGCCGCCGGTTGGAGCTACAACGCGGGCCTGAAGGCGACAGCGTGGTCGTGGCTGCCGTACGCGATTGCCTTCGGATCACTGCCCGCGGTGGCCACGCTGGCCGCTTCGCCGTCGCGCTTCGCGGCGCCGTGGGCGGTTGCGGCGGGAGCATGTCTGGGGGTGGCCGCGCACCTGGCCAACGTCCTGCCCGACCTGCTCGCCGACGCGGCCACCGGCGTGCGCGGACTGCCGCACCGGCTGGGACCCCGTGGCACCGCGGTCCTCGGCGCCGGGCTGCTCACCGCAGCGTCGGCGGTCGTGCTCTTCGGCAGCGAACTGGGCACTGTTGCCGTGCGCTGGGTCCTGCTGGCCGCCGCGACCGCCGTGGCCGCGGCCGGCGCGCTGGCCGCCCGTCGCCGCCCGGACAGCCCGCTGTACTTCCGGGCGATCATCGTGCTCGCCCTGGCCGACCTCGTGCTCTTCGCGACGTCCGGAGCGTCGCTGACCTGAGGGCCTGCGCACCGCCGGCGCGGTCCCGCGCGGCGTCGGGCTCGGCCGGGCGAACCCGAGGGGGTGCAGGCTGGAGGGCATGAGCAACCGAGCCGCGGTCCTGCACGGCGTCCACGATCTGCGCATTGAGGACGTCCCCACTCCTACGCCAGGTCCCCACGAGGTGCTGGTGGCGATCAGCGCGGTCGGGATCTGCGGCTCCGACGTCCACTACTACGAGCACGGGCGGATCGGCGACTTCGTGGTCGAGGCGCCGATGGTCCTCGGCCACGAGAGCGGCGGCGTGGTCGTCGAGCTCGGCTCCGAGGTCAACCGCACGACCAGCGGGCTCAGTATCGGGCAGCGCGTGGCCCTCGAACCCGGCGTCCCGTGCCGGCGCTGCGCCCAGTGCCGGGCTGGGCGCTACAACCTCTGCCCGGACGTGCGGTTCTTCGCCACCCCGCCGATCGACG
>JBDUAD010000134.1:0-6272 GCA_040004775.1 bacterium
CCGCAGTCTGACCGCTTACTCGCTCGCTAGCGCTTGCCCTGGTTGGCCACGGCCTCGATCGACGCCGCGGCTGCCGCGGGATCCAGATAGCTCGCCGGCTCGGACGGGGTCAACGTCGCCGGATCCAGGCGGTAGTGCAGCGGAATCCCGGTGGGGATGTTGAGCGACACCACCGCCTCGTCGCTGAGCCCGTCGAGGTGCTTGACCAGACCGCGCAACGAATTGCCGTGCGCGGCCACCAGCACCGTGCGACCGAGCTGCAGGTCGGGGACGATCGCGTCGTACCAGTAGGGAAGGAACCGCCCGAGGACGTCCTTCAGGCACTCGGTACGCGGCACGGAGTCGAGCAGGCTGCGGTAGCGCGGGTCGCCGACCTGGCTGAACTCGTCGTCGGCCGCCAGCGGCGGAGGCGGCGTGTCGTAGGAGCGTCGCCACACCATGAACTGCTCCTCGCCGAACTCTTCGCGCACC
Source organism: bacterium (assembly GCA_040004775.1). Lineage (GTDB taxonomy): Bacteria > Actinomycetota > Actinomycetes > Mycobacteriales > Jatrophihabitantaceae > JALZBL01. The sequence continues at coordinate 472 of JBDUAD010000134.1, forward strand.
TGCACCTTGTCCTTGCCCTGCAGCGCGCCGTAGTGGCGTTCGTTGAGGCGCCAGGAGCGGCGCACCGGGATCCAGTGCCGCTCGGCCACATCCAGGCTGATCTCGGCGGTACGGATGGCCCGGCGCAGCACCGACGTGTGGACCACGTCCGGGAGCAGATCGTGCTCGACCAGCAAGTCGCCACCGCGACGCGCCTCATCTTCGCCGGTGGCGGTCAGATCCACGTCCACCCAGCCGGTGAACAGGTTCTTGCGATTCCAATCGCTCTCGCCATGGCGCAGCAGGATGAGGTTCACGCAGGCCATGGCGCCCATCCTGCCCGACGCCTCGGGCCGGCCCGCCGGTCCGGTCAGGGCAGGTCGATCCACACCGCCGACGCTCGACCGAGCTCCCGACCGTCCGCGCCGTAGGCGGTGGTGCGGGTGAAGGACTTGCGGCGCTCTCGGCCGTCGAACCGCCCCACGACGACACAGCGTTCCCCGACCGTCGGCACGGAGGGCACCCGCGCGGTCAACCGTCCCAGTACGGCCGGGCGACCGGGGAAGCCGGTGGCCCATCCACCGGGGCAGTCGAGCAGGGCCCAGACGATCTCCGCACCGATGTCACCGGATACGCCGGTGCCCACCCGGGCCTCGGTGTGGTCGCGCGTGGCCACATAGACGGCAGCGCAGGCACTCTCCACCGGCGACCCGTCGGCACCGGTGAACGGGCCGGGAAAGACCTCGAGACCGTCGTGCTCCACCCGGCGGGTGCCGCAGACGAAACAGGTCGGGAACGGGTGATCGGTCAGCCCGCCGAAGCGCAGCCCGGCCGCGGTGGCCGTGCCGGGATCCACCGGGTCAAGGGCAACGCCGGCTGCAGTGGCTTCCACCCTCCGGGCCACGGCCACCGCACCCTCTACATCGCCTGCGGTCATCTCGCCGTCGGACGCGCTGAGAACAAGCGCGACGTCGAGCGGCGGGGGCCGGCGCAGCGTGACCTGGACCGTCGGGACGTCCTCACCGCTGCTCGACGTGCCGTGCTGACCAGCGCTGCCGGCGTGCGCGTCGAGCAACGCCGTGGCCATCAACCCGGCGGTGAACCCGCCGTTGGCGCTGGTCGGCGGGCCGTTGAACCGGCCCGGGACGGTCAGGTGCGACGGACCCGAAGGCCGGCTCACTCCTCGACCGCCGCCGGCCGGCGCTCCGGCTCCACTGCGGCCGGCTGGCGGGCCACGAAGTCGCGGAACGCCTCGAGGTTGCGCAGGGACTCGTTGTTCTTCTCCCGCCACTGCCACTCGCGACGGATGGACGTGCCGAAGCCGAGTTCCAGCAAGGCGTTGAAGTGACCGTCGGCCTGGGTGAGCACCGAGCCGAGCACGCGATCGATCTCCTCGGCCGAGATGGCCGACAGCGGCAGCCGCCCGGCGAGGTAGATGTCGCCGACCTCGTCGATGGCCCAGCTGACCACGAAGCTGCGAGTGTTGCGCTGCAGGAGATAGGAGTGGACAGCCGCGCCGTTCTCATCGGGCCGCCGCATCACGAACGCCTCGACGGCGAGGGCGTGGCGGCCGACGGTGAGCCAGCAGGTGGTGCGCAGGCGCTGCTCCCCCGGCAGTTGCACGCCGAAGACTCCGGGCTCGATCTGTTCGTAGTGCAGGCCGGTCTCGCGCAGCGCGGTATCCAGCGCGGCGACGGCCGGGACGGTGCCGGTGATCATCCGTTGACCACCTCGAGGCGGTCGGAAAAGGACGCCATCGCCTCGCCGTATACGGCGAGCAGGCCCTCGGTCGTGCGTTCCCACGAGAAACCCTCGGCGTGCGGTCGCGCACCCGCTGCGAGACGGTTCCGCAGCGCCGGTTCGGTCAGCAGGCGGCCGATCACCCGCGCCCACTCCCGTCCGCTGTGGTCGGGCATCAGGACGCCGGACACCCCGTCGGCCACCGCGGTTGTGAGCCCGCCGACCTCGGTGGCCACCACCGGCGTGCCGCAGGCCTGCGACTCCAGCGCGACGAGCCCGAACGACTCGTTGTAGGACGGCACCACGGTGACGTCGGCCGCGCGGTAATAGTCGGCCAGCTGGTCGCGCGTCACCGGCGGAACGAAGCGGACGCGGCCGGCCAACCCGAGCGACGCGGCCAGCGCGCGCAGCCGGTCCAGGTAGTCGGGCTGGCCGAAGCCGAGGCCCGACCCGCTGGGCGCGCCGACGACGGCCACCTGCAGCCGACCGGCCAGTCCCGGATCGTCAGCCAACAGCGCGGCCGCGCGGATCAGCACGTCAGGCGCCTTCAGCGGCTGCAGCCGGCCGACGAACAGGGCCAGGGCGGCGTCCGGCGCCACACCGAGCCGCGCCCGAGCGACCCGCCGTTCTCCGGGGCTGAAGGTCTCCAGGTCGACTCCGGGCGGCACGGTGACCACGCGGTCAGGGTCGGCGCCGTAGAGCGCCACCAGATCCGACGCCTCGTCCGAGGTCGGAGCCACCAGCCGGTCGGCCTCGGCCACCACCTGTTCCTCGCCGACGATGCGGGCCAGCGGCTCGGGCGGTTCACCGTCGGCCAGGGCCGCGTTCTTCACCTTGGCCAGGGTGTGCGCGGAGTGCACGAGCGGCACGTGCCAGCGGTCGCGCGCCAGCCAGCCGACCTGACCGGAGAGCCAGTAGTGCGAGTGGATGATGCCGTACCAGCCGGGCTCGCGCGCGGCTTCGTAGCGCAGCACGGTGGCGGTGAACGCGCACAGCTGGGCCGGTAGGTCGTTCTTGCCGAGGCCCTCGTACGGACCGGCGGTGACGTGATTGACGCTCACGCCGGGCTCCAGTTCGACCACCCGATCCTGTGCGGCCGTCGTGCGCCGGGTGAAGATCTCCACCTCTATGCCGCGCTGGGCCAGGCGGCGCGCGGTTTCGACCACGTAGACGTTCAGGCCGCCCGCATCGCCGGCTCCGGGCTGGTCCAACGGCGACGTGTGCACGCTGAGCAGGGCGACCCGGCGCGGCAGCAGCACCCGGCCACAGTACGACCGGCCCCGCCGGGTCGCGGCCCCGCCGGGTCGCGGCCCCGCCGGGTGGAGGCCCCGCCGGGTGGAGGCCGCTCTCAGTCGAGGCCGGGCACGTTGGGGGCGAGCCGGGCCTCCGGGCGCAGGCGCACGTCGAAGCGGGCCTGCACCCCGGCCTGGATCTCGCGGGCCAGGTCGAGCAGCTGCGCGGTCGTCGCCCCGCCGCGGTTGGTGAGGGCCAAGGTGTGCTTCGTCGACAGTGACGCGGTCGGGCCGCCGAACCCCCGCTGAAAGCCGGCCCGCTCGATCAGCCAGGCCGCCGAGAGCTTGGTCGCCCCGTCGGTGTGCCACTGCGGGCAGTCCTTGGCCGCATCGGGCACGACGTCGAGCAGGGGATTGACGAAGAACGAGCCGACGCTCCACGTATCCGGGTCGGCGTCGTCGAGGACCATCCCCTTGGTGCGCCGCAGCTCCAGCACGGCGTCGCGGACCGCGGCCAGAGGCGCCGACCGGCCGGGCTCCACGCCGAGACGCCGGGCCAGTTCGGCGTAGCGGATCGGCACCGACTCCGGACGGCGGGTGAGGCTCATCGTCACGTCGACGACGACGTAGCGCTCCGTGCCCTTAAACACGCTGGTGCGAAAGCCGAACCGGCACTGCTCGGGCGTCCAGGCCTCGACCGCGCCGGTCTGGCGGTCCAGGACGGTCAGCCCCGTGATCACATCGGCGATCTCCGCGCCGTATGCGCCGACGTTCTGTACCGGGGTGGCGCCCGTGAGACCGGGGATGCCGGCCATCGTCTCCAGCCCGGACCAGCCCTGGGCCACGGTGAACCGGACCAGGGCGTCCCACGGTTCACCGGCCGATGCGGTGAGCCGGACATGGTCGCCGACGTGGCCCAGGGTGATCCCGCGGGTGCGGATGAGGATCACCCGTCCGGGCCAGCCCTCGTCCGCGGCGACGAGGTTGCTGCCACCGCCGACCAGCAGCACCGACTCGCCGGCCGTGTCGGCGGCGCGCACCGCGTCGATGAGCTCGTCGTCGGTGACCGCGGTGGTCAGTGCCGCGATCGGCCCACCGAGGCGCAGCGTGGTGAGATCGGCGAGGGACGGCGGCACGGCGAGCAACGGTACCGACCGACCGCCGCCGGTCGGGTCGGTTCGGGACACGGCGCCGCTGGTCGTCATCGGCCGGCCGCGCGCAGGTCCGGCTGCGGATCCTTCGTGTAGTACTCGAGCCGATGGCGCTGGATCGTCACCGACTCCCCGCCCAGACCGCTGAGCGTCACCTCGTCCGCGGCCAGGAGCCGGCGGGTCTGCGGGTCGAAGTACAGGATCGACATCTCCAACGGATGCGGTTCCTCACCCTCCAGTGAGCGCAGGCCGGCCCCGCCGGATGAACCCTGAGTGATCGCCGTCGTGGACGCCGTGGCCACGACCGCGCGACGGTGCACGTGGCCGTCGAGCACCAGCGGCACCGTGCCATCCAGCGGCGCAGCCATGGCCGGCTCGTGGACCACGGCCACGTCCACCCCCTTGCCGTCGATGGCCGTGGCCAGCTTCTGGCCGGCGTCCTGCAGCAGGACGTCCGTCGAGTCCTGCTGGGCCACGTCCTTGTTCGGGGTGAACGTCGGATCGCCCGTGCCGGCCCACCGCAGGCCGACCACCTCCTTGATCGCGCCGTTGTCGAGGACGGTGACGTTGCCCAGACCGGCCAGATAGCGCTCGGTGGCGGCGGAGTCGTGGTTGCCGCGCACGTAGAGGTACGGCACACCGAGCGACCCCACCGGTCGGAACAGCGGGTTCTCGGCCGCCGCGCCGTGATCGGAGATGTCACCGGAATCGACCACGGCCTTCACCTGGAACTGCTCCACGAGTGAGGACATCACCGAGAACGCCTCGGGGTTGTCGTGGATGTCGGCCACCCACAGCACCGGTATGGCCTGCGCCGACAGCGCCGGAGGCAGCGTCGAGGTGACGTCGTAGAGCTTCGACACGTTGGTGACGATGCGGGCCAACTCGGCCCGGTAGGTGTCGAAGCGGGACGAGATGTCGTCGATCGAGCCGATCAACGTTGGTGCTGACGCCAGCAGGCCGCTGAACCGGGGCTGGGAGAACGCCTGCGGGCGCCAGGTGGCAGCCGCCGCACCGCCGGTGGTGGCCACCGCGACGACCACCGTGGCCACCGCCACCAGCGCCGGGAGGGCGCGGCGGAAGACGAGCAACACCGCGGCGGCCCCACCGGCGACGCTGAGGAGCGCCACCTTGATCACCAGGAGCCACATCGCCCGGCGCACGTCGTTCGTGACCGCGGTTTCGAGCTCGGTGCCGCTGACGTTGCCGGCCAGAATGCGCTTGGAATCGGCCAGGTCGACGCCGGTCACCACCGCCTTGACGTGCAGTGGGCCGCTGTGGCTGTCGACTCTCAGCCGGCCGAGGGGAGGGATGACGATCTCGGTGCCGCCATGCAGGCGCGGCTGGACGGCGAAGCTGGCCCGGACCGGCCCGACGTCGTGGTGCACCGAGCCCCAGAGCGTGACCGCCGTGACCGCGCCGGTCAGCGCGGTTAGCACCATGGCCAGGCGCGGACCGACGTGGTGGCGACGGGCGTAGGACCACCCGCGCCGTGCGGCGTCCGTGGCCGGCTGCATCCGGGCAGCCGCGCGGCCCATCACCGGCTGGGCTCGGCGTAGAGCTGCGCCGAGGCGGGCGGGGCGCTGCACCGGTCCCAGTGTCCTGGATCGTGGCGGCGGGCGCGGACGCTCAGCCAAGCGTCAGGTCAATCGAGGTCGGCGGCCCGTCGATAGCCGCGGCGCTGGTAGACCAGCCCGGC
>JBDUAD010000049.1:0-20853 GCA_040004775.1 bacterium
GGCCCGGCCGTGAGCGCTTCGTAGAATGCCGGGGTGACGATCCAGCCCATCCGCCTCTTCGGCGACCCGGTGCTGCGCACGCCGGCGGATCCGGTCACCGTGTTCGACAAGGAACTGCACAAGCTGGTGCACGACCTCGAGGAGACGATGATCGCCGCGCCGGGTGCCGGGCTCGCCGCGCCCCAGATCGGCGTCGGACTGCGCGTATTCACCTACCACGTGAGCGAGGACGAGCAAGGCCACCTCGTCAACCCGGTGCTGCACTTCCCCTCGGAGGTCACCCAGCACGGTGACGAGGGCTGTCTGTCCATCCCCGGACTGCCCTTCGACTGCGTGCGGATGGAGCACGTGGTCGCGACCGGCCAGAACATGTACGGCGACACGATCGTCGTCGAGGGCACCGACCGGTTGGCTCGAGCGATCCAACACGAGACCGATCACCTCGAGGGCGTGCTGTTCGTCGACCGCCTCGACGCGGACACCCGCAAGGCGGCCATGCGCGCCATCCGCGAGGCGGAGTGGGCGGGTCAGACGAGCTGGACCCCGCTGGTCAAGGTCAGCCCGCACTGATGCGGGTCCTCTTCGCCGGCACCCCTCAAGCCGCGCTTCCCGCGCTGCAAGCCCTCCTCGACTCCCCGCGCCACGACGTCGTCGGCGTCCTTACGCGGCCCGACGCACCGGCCGGACGCGGACGAAAGCTGAGCCGCGCCCCGGTGGCCGAGCTCGCCGAGGAGCACGGCCTCCCGGTTCATCAGCCCCGACGGCCGAGCCACGACGACTTCCCCGCGACGCTGGAGGAGCTGGCCGTGGACGCCGTTCCGGTGGTGGCCTACGGCGCATTGATCCCCGCGTCGCTACTGCTGGTGCCCCGTTTCGGATGGATCAACCTGCATTTCTCGGTCCTGCCGGCCTGGCGCGGCGCAGCGCCGGTGCAGCACGCCATCCTGGCCGGCGACGAGATCACCGGTGCGTGCTCCTTCCTGATCGAGGAGGGCCTAGACACCGGCCCGGTGTTCGGCGTGACCACCGAAGCGATCCGGTCCACCGACACCGCCGGTGATCTCCTCGATCGGCTCTCTATCGCCGGGGCCGGCCTGCTCACCGCCACCCTCGACGCCCTCGACGACGGCGAGATCGCCCCCCGACCCCAGCCCGAGGACGGCGTCAGCCTCGCCCCGAAGATCACCGTTGATGACGCCCGCATCGACTTCACCCAGCCGGCGGCCGCCGTCGACCGCCGTATCCGCGCCTGCACTCCGGCGCCGGGGGCGTGGACGCAATGGCGAGGCGCGCGGTTGAAGCTCGGTCCGGTGCGGATCAGCGCCGCCCCGGCCGGAGAGATTCCCCCCGGTTCCGTGGCCGTCGACGGTCGCACCGTCCTGGTCGGTACGGCGTCGCGTCCGGTGGCCCTGGGCACCGTCCAGCGGGCCGGCCGCACCCCGGTGCCCGCCTCGGACTGGGTGCGCGGAGCCCGACCGGACGCCGGCGAGAAGCTTGGCTGACCGGACCGCCGACCATCGTTCGTCGACCGGCTCGCGACCGGCCGGCCGGCCGGATCCCGCCCGTCGAGCCGCGTTCCAACTACTGCGGACGGTCGACGCCGACGGCGCGTACGCCAACCTGGCCCTGCCCCGCCTGCTGCGCGACCACCGGCTCGGTAGCCGCGACGCCGCGCTGGCCACCGAGCTGGCCTACGGCACGCTGCGCGCCCAAGGGATCCTGGACGAGATCATCGCCGGCTGTGCCCGGCGGCCCGTGGAGCGACTCGACGCTCCGGTGCTCGACCTGCTGCGCCTCGGCACGTACCAGATCCTGCGCACGCGGATCCCGCCCCACGCCGCGGTCTCGGCCACGGTCGACCTCTCCCGCCGGGTCGGCGCCGGCCGCTCCGGCGGCCTGATCAACGCCGTCCTGCGCGCGGTCACGGACCGGACCTGGGACGAGTGGGCCGATGAGATCACCGTCGGCCGACCGGCCCTCGAGCGACTTGCCGCCCGTCACGCCCATCCGGTCTGGATCGCCGAAGCGTTCGCCGGGGTGCTGCCGGCCGAGGAGTTGGCCGAGGCTCTGGAGTCCGACGACCAGCGTCCCGCCACCCATCTGGTCGCCCGACCGGACCTCATCGAGCGCGACGAGCTGGTGCGGGCGGCCGGTCCGAACGCCCAGCCGGGACCGTGGTCGCCCTACGCCGTCCGCCTCGACGGCGGTGATCCCGGGCACCTGGCGCCGGTGCGCGACGGTCGGGCCGGGGTCCAGGACGAGGGCAGCCAGCTGGCCGCGCTCGCCCTGGTGAACGTCGAACTCACAGGCCGCGACGCGCACTGGCTCGATCTATGCGCGGGACCCGGCGGCAAGACCGCGATCCTGGCCGGAGTGGCCGCCCGGCGTGGCGCCGATGTGACCGCCAACGAACTGCACGAGCACCGGGCCGAGCTGGTTCGTGCAACGACCGCCCACTGGTCGGTCGAGGTGATCGTGGGGAACGCCGCCGACGTGCCCGTACGCGACTGTGGCTACGACCGCGTGCTCCTCGACGCGCCCTGCACCGGGCTCGGTGCCCTCCGGCGCCGCCCCGAGGCTCGGTGGCGCCGCACGCCCGAGGACCTGGTTGCCCTCGGCGCTCTGCAGGCCCGGCTGCTCGATGCGGCCATCCGGCTCAGCCGGTCCGGTGGAGTCATCGCCTACGTAACCTGCTCCCCGCACGCTCAAGAGACATCAGCGATCGTGGCCGGGGCGGTGGAGACCGGTGCCGTGGTCCCGATCGACGCCCGACCCGCCTTTCCCGGCGTGCCGAACCTGGGCGACGGTCCGTTCGTGCAGCTCTGGCCGCACCGGCACGGCACCGACGCGATGTTCACTGCCCTTCTGCGCCGAACCTGACGGCAGGTCCTGCCGGCGGCCGGACAAAGCCGACCGCCACCGGAGCGCACCTAGACTTCCCGCCCGTGACGTCGTCCCAGCCCGAGCCGATGATCGCACCGTCGATACTGTCGGCCGACTTCGCCAACCTCGCGGCCGAGGCTGATCGGGTGGACGGCGCCGACTGGCTGCACGTGGACGTCATGGACAACCACTTTGTGCCCAACCTGACGCTGGGCCCGCCGGTGGTGGCCAGCCTCCGGCGCTCGAGCGGCACCCCGCTGGACTGTCACCTGATGATCGACGATCCCGACCGGTGGGCGCCCGGCTACGCCGAGCAGGGCGCGGCCAACGTGACCTTCCACGTCGAGGCGGCCGCCGACCCGGTCCGCACCGCACGGGCGATTCGTGCGGCCGGGGCGCTGGCCGGGCTTGCGATCAAGCCCGGCACCGCGCTCACGCCGTACGAAGAGGTCCTGCGCGAGTTTGACACGCTGTTGGTCATGACCGTCGAGCCCGGGTTCGGCGGGCAGGAGTTCATGGCCGAGGTGCTGCCCAAGGTCCGCCGAGCCCGGGATCTGGTCTCGGCCGGACATCTGCGCCTGTTCGTCGAAGTCGACGGTGGCATCGGGCCTGACACGATCGAGCAGGCCGCCGCCGCCGGCGCGGACGTGTTCGTCGCCGGCTCCGCGGTCTTCGGCGCTGATGATCCGGGCCGGGCTGTGCGTGCCCTGCGGGAACGGGCCCGCGGGGCGATGTACCGGATCTGATCCGGCCGTCGCAGGTCACATCGTCAGGTCTCCTCGTCGCGGCTAGGCTGGGGCCTGGCAACAGCAACGCGTGCTCCGGGGTCGGTGTAATTCCGAACCGGCGGTGATAGTCCGCGACCCGACCGCAGCCAGCGGCCGGTTGACCTGGTGGAACTCCAGGACCGACGGTGAAAGTCCGGATGGGAGGCGGCGCGCGACCGCTGGGTCGAGGCACGTGCGTTGTTCCACGTACCGCCGCCCGGCGTCGCTTGACGTTTCCTCGCGCCTCGGTTCCCGCATCGCGGACCGACCGAAAGGGAACGCAATGAGCTCCTTCACCTCCTTGCTGAACGCGCACATTCACGTGCTCGGCGCCGACGTCCTCTGGCGCGAGATCATCGGCAACGCGTTCGGCCTGGGCAGCGCCGTGCTCGGCATGCAGCGCCGCGTGAGTGCCTGGTGGGTCGGTCTGGTCGGCAACGTCCTGCTGGTGACCGTCTTCCTCGGCGGCGCGTTCCACACCCCGCAGGACAAGACGCTGTGGGGTCAGGTCGGACGCCAGGTCATGTTCGCCGTCCTGAGCATCTACGGCTGGTGGCGCTGGCGGCAGACCCGCGCGGCCCGGCTGGCCGGCGACACCACCGCGAGCGATGCGCCCGCGGTGGAGCCGCGCTGGGCCACGATGCGCGAGCGTCTCCTGCTGCTGGCCGGTGCCGCGGTGGGCATGGCCGTGCTCGTCCCCACCCTGAAGGCGCTGGACAGCTACGGCCCGAAGTCCGACGCCTGGATCCTGACCGGCAGCCTGCTGGCCACGGTCGGAATGGCCTTCGGGCTGCGGGAGTTCTGGCTGATCTGGATCGCCGTCGATGCGGTGGGTGTGCCGTTGCTGCTACGCGCCGGCTACTACCCGTCGGCGCTGATGTACATCGTGTACGGCGCGTTCTGCCTCTACGGCTTCGCCCGCTGGGTGCGCATCGGACGGAGCGACGCCCCGACGCCCACCCGCACCGAGGTGGAAGCGCTGGGCTGATCTCGGGACCGGTCCGCCTTCACCAGCGCGCCTCAGTCAGTCGTGTCGATCAGCTCGTGATGATCAGGTCCGCCCGTGCCGCCGGTTGGTCGAGCGCGATGTAGTGGTCCTCCTGGGCCGCCCACCGGTTCCAGTGGGGGGCGTAGGTGTCGCCATCGCGCTCGAGCGCCCGACGGCGACGGACGTCGCGCGGCGCCTCGACCCAGACGAGCGCGCTGAGGAATGGCGCGCAGCGACGAGCGCCGGCACCGACGCCCTCGACAATGACCAACGGCGTCGGTTGGAGGTCCCGCCAGCGCCCGAACCGTTCCCGCAGCCAGTCGTAGCGCCGCCACCGCACCGGGTCGCCGGCGCGCAACGGCCGCAGGATCCACTCGACCAGCCGGTCCACGCCCGCCTCCAGCCCGTCCCAACCGGGATAGAGGTGGTCGAGGCGGACGACCGTGGCATCGAGGTGCGCCGCCACAGCGGTGGCCAGCTCGCTCTTTCCGGCGCCGCTGCGACCGTCCACGGCGAGCACCCCGACTCCGCTCGGCAGTACGGGTGCGGCGCGGGTCAGGGATATGACCGCGTCGAACGGATCGGCGACCGGAGTGCCCACGGGCACGATCACAACACATCGGGCCGCTGCGAGCCCTGCACTACTGTCGGGCCTGCGATGACGACCTTCGACGAGCTGTTCGTGCAGTTGACCGAGCGGCAGAAGGAACGCCCCGAAGGCTCCCGGACGGTGCTCGAACTCGACGCCGGCGTACACGCGATCGGCAAGAAGATCGTGGAGGAGGCGGCCGAGGTCTGGATGGCGGCCGAGCACGAGTCGCCGGAGCGCACCGCCGAGGAAGTCAGTCAGCTGCTGTACCACCTGCAGGTGCTGCTCCTGGCCCGCGGCCTGACGACCGCCGACGTCTACGCCCACCTGTGAATCAGCCCTCGGGTGTCGAGCCACTGCCCGTCGAGCCACTGCCCGTCGAGCCACTGCGCGTGGCTGTTCCCAACAAGGGCTCCCTGGCCGAGCCGGCCGCGGCGATGCTGGCCGAGGCCGGGTATCGCCCGCGCAGCGACAGTCGCGAACTCGTCCTGGTCGACCCGGACAACGGTGTGGAGTTCTTTTTCCTGCGTCCGCGCGACATCGCCCTCTACGTCGGCTCCGGGCGGCTGGACGTCGGGATCACCGGCGAGGACCTGCTGCTGGACTCCGGCGCCGCGGCCGACGTCGTTCTTCCACTCGGCTTCGCGCGCTCGACGTTCCGATTCGCCGCGCACGCGGGCTCGATGCGTGGGGTCGGCGACCTGGCCGGCAAGCGCGTAGCCACTGCCTATCCCGGCCTGCTGAAGAACCACCTGGACAGGGTCGGCGTGAGCGCCGACGTCATCCGCCTCGACGGTGCGGTGGAGACGGCGGTCCGTCTCGGCGTTGCCGACGCCATCGCCGACGTCGTGCAGACCGGTACGACGTTGCAGAACGCCGGCCTCGAGGTCTTCGGCGAACCGTTACTGATGTCGCAGGCCGCGCTGATCCGCCGTCGTGACGCGCCGGAGTCTGCGCCGGTCGACCAGATGGTTCGCCGTCTGCAGGGCGTGCTGATCGCCCGCCAGTACGTTCTCATGGACTACGACATCGCCGACGAGCTCGTGGAGAAGGCCGTGATAGTGACCCCGGGGTTCGAGTCGCCCACCGTCTCCCCGCTGCGCACCCCGGGTTGGTCGGCCGTGCGGGCCATGGTGCCGCGGGGCCGGACCAATCAGATCATGGACGAGCTGTGGGACATCGGCGCCCGGGCCATCCTGGTCACCGACATCCACGCCTGCCGGCTGTGAGCGCTCCGTCCGCGCCGGCCCCGACGGTGGTCCGCGCCCGCCCGCGGACGGCGTGCGGCTGGAGCGTGGCCGCCGCGCTGGTCATCCTGGCCGCGTTCAGCGTCACCGCCGTGCGACTGCCCAGCTCCGGCGACGGCTACCACTTCTTCCTCTCCGACCAGCTCGGGATCTTCGGAGTCGGGTTGGTCCTGGCCGCGCTGGCCCTCCTGCCACTACGAATACGGATGGCGGCCGACTCCTCCGGCGTGCGGACGCGAGGGCCGCTCGGCGGCGACAAGATCATCCCGTGGTCGGTGGTCCAAGCGGTGGAGTTCCGGCCCAAGTGGCGCTGGGCCCGGCTCGTGCTGCCCGCCGACGAGACGGTCAGCCTGTACGCGGTGCAGCGCTGGGACGGCGAGCGGGCCGTCGCGGCCATGCGCGGACTACGGGCCCTGCACGGCGCCGCGCAGGACTCCGCGCGTGCTCAGTGACCGCCGACCGGCGTAGTGCACCACCGGAGGTCAGTGCACGAGCTTCTCGCCCGGCCCCTGTCCCGGCTCGTCGGGGTACGGAGACGCCTCCCGGAACGCCTTTTGCAGCCCCTTGACCGCGGTGCGGATCGGCTGACGGTGCATACCCAGCTCGTCGGCCGAGGCGGCGTAGAGACCGGCGAGGGCGGTGATGAGTTTGCGGGCCTCGTCTCGGTCCTCGTACTGCTCGCCTCCGTCGGCCAAACCCAGCTTCTCCGCCGCCGCGCTCATCAGCATCACGGCCGCGCGGGTGATCACCTCCACTGCCGGGATCTCGGCCAGTTCCCGAGTGGGCAGCGGAATGCCGGAGTCGTCCGGCAACGTTGGAGGGGTATCGATCACGCTGCTAGGATCGCATTTGCGACCCGCTCGTGGTGCCGCGCCCGGCTCCGGCCGGAGGCGGAGCGATGAGTGAGCAAGCGGATGCTGCGCAACAAAGCCTCCCACCCATCCGGACCTGATCCGGCTGGGTCCGGTCGACCGGCGGTGCGGTAGAGCCGCGCTGACGATGGTGCGCTCCCCCCAGGGGTGGGTCGCCGTCGGTAGTGTCCGGTCGAGGTTTTGCTGTCGGCCCCGTGCGCGCGATCGCGCCGGGGCCGTTGTCGTGGGTCGGGCCCGGGTGCACACCACTTCGATCTGGGAGGTCCCATCAGTTCTGAACCGCGCATCAACGACCGGATCCGCGTGCCCGAGGTCCGCTTGGTCGGCCCGGCCGGCGAGCAGGTCGGCATCGTGCCGATCGGCAAGGCCCTCGAGCTGGCCGCCGAGTCCGATCTCGACCTGGTCGAGGTCGCTCCGATGGCCCGTCCGCCGGTCTGCAAGCTCATGGACTACGGCAAGTTCAAGTACGAGAGCGCGCAGAAGGCCCGCGAAGCTCGTCGCAATCAGGCGCTCACTGTCATCAAAGAGATGAAGCTGCGCCCGAAGATCGACCCGCACGATTACCAGACCAAGAAGGGTCACGTCGAGCGGTTCCTCAAGCAGGGGGACAAGGTCAAGATCACGATCATGTTCCGCGGTCGCGAGCAGTCCCGGCCCGAGTTGGGGTTCCGGCTTCTGCAGCGCCTGGCCGAGGACATCACCGAACTCGGTTTCGTCGAGTCCTCGCCAAAGCAGGACGGACGCAACATGGTCATGGTCGTGGCGCCGCACCGGGCCGGCAAGCCGTCGCGTACCCGGCCCGACGCCGATTCCGAGCCGGTGCCGGTGGAGTAATCGACTGCCACCGTCTGTACCGAATACGCCGGCCCGTCGCCGGCCCCGATCAGCAAGGACCCAGGATGCCGAAGAACAAGACCCACAGCGGGATGAAGAAGCGCGTCAAGATCACCGGTAGCGGCAAGCTGCTCACCGAGCGCGCGGGCAAGCGCCACCTGCTCGAGCGCAAGCCCTCTCGGCTGACCCGCCGCCTCTCCGGCACCCAGACCGTTTCCGCGGCCGACACGCCGCGAGTGAAGAAGCTGCTCGGCCGCTAGCCGATTCGACCGGTCGCCGTTGTGGCTGACCGGACGCGGATCCTCCCGTCCCGACGAAGTAAGGAAATCCCGTGGCACGCGTCAAGCGGGCAGTCAATGCCCACAAGAAGCGCCGTAGCACCCTGGAAGCGGCATCCGGTTACCGGGGGCAGCGCTCACGCCTCTACCGCAAGGCCAAAGAGCAGTTGCTCCACTCCGCGACGTACCAGTACCGCGACCGCAAGGCCCGCAAGGGCGACTTCCGCCAGCTCTGGATAACCCGCATCAACGCCGCGGCCCGGGCCAACGGCATGACGTACAACCGGTTCATTCAGGGACTGCGCCTGGCCGGCATCGAAGTCGACCGCAAGGTGCTGGCTGATCTGGCCGTCTCTGACGAGGCCACGTTCACCACGCTGGTCGCGGCCGCGAAGGCGGCCGTGGCCGCCGAAGGCATCGGCGGCGCAGCCGCGCAGGGGAACGGCGGCGCAGCCGCGCAGGGGAACAGCGGCGCACCCCCCCGGGACGCCGACGCCGCCGCCTCGGACGCCGCCTGATCCACTCGCTACATCAGGCACTGATCAATCGGGCCGGCGGCCGGTCGCGTGCTGTCTGAGCAGAACGCGCGACTGGCTGCCGCCCGCGGTTTGACCGATCCCCGGATGCGCCGTCGCACCGGGCGTTTTCTGGCCGAGGGCGACCAGGTGGTCCGCGAGGCACTGCGGCGTCCCGACACGGTGATCGAGCTGTTCGCCACCACCGCCGCCGCCGCGCGCTCCCCTGAGCTGCTCGAGCTGGCCGCCACGCACGGCGTTCGCGTCGACGAGATCAGCGCCCCGGCGGCCCGAGGACTGTCGGAGACCGTCACTCCACAGGGCCTGGTGGCGGTGTGCCGTTCGCTTCACGTCGGCCTCGACCGCGCGCTGCGGCCCGGTGTTCGCCTGGCCGCTGCCCTCGTCGGCACCAGCGATCCGGGCAACGCCGGCACGGTGATCCGCACCGCCGACGCTGCCGGAGCGGATGCCGTCCTGCTCACCCGGCCCGCCGTCGACGTCTACAACGGCAAGACGGTGAGGGCGAGCGCCGGCAGCCTGTTCCATCTCGACGTGGTCACCGAAGCCTCTCCCGACGGTGCGATCGCCGCGGCTCGGGACGCCGGACTGCAGGTTCTGGCCACGTCCGGCGCGGCCGGTGCCGGCGCAAGCCTGCCCGAGGACCTCGACGACCTGGCCGATGCCGGCGCCCTGCGCGGGCCCACGCTGTGGCTGTTCGGCAACGAGGCGCAGGGTCTGCCCGAGGATGTGATCACCGCGGCCGACCGACGGGTCCGCATTCCGATCCACGGACGGGCCGAAAGCCTCAACCTGGCTGTGGCCGCCGCCGTGTGCCTGTACGCCACTGCCCGCGCTCAGCGCAGCGCCGGCCTGAACTACGTCTGAGCGTCCCGACGCGAGGGGGCACGCCCGTCGCCGTAGCTGCCCGGCCGCCGCGTCGGAGCCGCGTACGGTTTGCCCCTGCAGGTTCCGCCGTCTCGAAGGGAAAGCCACTCCGCTCATGGACACTGTGACTTCGTCCGAACCGCAGGCCTCCTACGTCAAATTGCCGCAGTTCGAGCCGACCGGGTACGTGGTGCTCGACCGTCACGACCAGTCCCAGGACCCGGCTGAGTGGCTCGACATCGAGTACGTCGACTGGAAGTCCTCGGGCGACACCCGGTTCGCCCCGCTGGCCAGCGCCTACGGCGACATGGAGTGCAACGGCTTCTGGAACCACACCCCGCCCAAGACCGACAAGGACGGGATCTGGGTCGAGAAGAACGTCGGACTCGCCCCGCGGCTGACCGCGCGGGCCCAGGAGCCGGGGGCCAACGTGGGCCGCTGCCGGGTGATCGAGTTGCAACCCAACAGCTACTCGGACTGCCTGTACAACCTGCACCGCGACGACAACAACCGGCTGAACCCCGAAGGCACCGGCTGGATCGTGCGGGGCTTCTTCAACCTCACCGACAACCCCGACTCGGTCATGATCCTGCGCGAGGACCGCGACGACCCGGCCACCGAAACCCGCCTTCCGTTGCCGGCCGGCACCCAGGCGATCATTGACACCCAGCGGCTGTGGCACGCGGTGTGGCATCCCGGCAACGAGCCCCGGTACTGCCTCATCACTTCGTGGGAGTCCGGTCCGGAGCTCGACGCCTACATCGAGCGCTACCACGGGGTCAGTGAGGTGACCAGCCTGCCGCTGAGCGAGGACGTGATCGCGGCCGCCCAGGCCGAAGTAGACCGGCGCCGGGCCGAGCGCGCCGCCGCCCTTGCCGCCCAGGGCAAGAGCACCGGGCCCGAGGTCCGCTCCGAGGCCTGAGCGGCATTGCACCGCCGGATCGGCGTTGCCCGGCCGATGCGATATCGGTCGGCGTCGGGCGGACGGCGTCCATAGACTCGCGAGCGACGTGCAGGCCGGCCGCCCCAGCCGAGCCATCCGTCCCCGTCCCTCAGGAGCTGTGCTGCCGTGTCCAGCGCCAATCAGGTGTACGACCCGAAGCGGGTGGCCGCGCTTTCGGAGGAAAACGTGGCCGCGGCGCTCGACGCCGCCTGCGCGGCGCTGAGGGGCGCCGCGGACCTGGCCGCACTGCAGGAGGCGTTTGTGGCCCACGTCGGCGACCGGTCGACGCTGGCCCTGGCCAACCGCGAGATCGCCGCGCTCCCCCCGGCGGCGCGAGCGGAGGCCGGCCAGCGGGTCAACCGGGCCCGGTCCGAGGTGCGCGCCGAGCACGAGCGGCGCCGGGGCGAGCTCGAGGCCGAGCGGGAGGCGCTGGCCCTGCGGACCGAGTCGGTGGACGTCTCGCTGCCCTGGGACCGCTCGCCGATTGGTGCCCGGCACCCACTGACTACGTTGCAGGAGCTCCTGCAGGACATCTTCGTGCCCCTGGGCTACGAGGTTGCCGAGGGTCCTGAAGTCGAGGCCGAGTGGTACACCTTCGACGCGCTGAACATGGGGCCCGACCACCCGGCCCGTTCCCTGCTGGACACCTTCCACGTCGGAAAGCCCAACTCGGGGCTGGTGCTGCGTCCGCACACCTCGCCGGTGCAAATCCGCACCATGCTGAGTCGGCGCCCGCCGATCTACGTCATCTGCCCGGGTAAGACCTTCCGCACGGACGAGCTCGACGCCACCCACAGCCCGGTCTTCCACCAGATCGAAGGTCTGGTGGTCGACGAGGGAATCACCATGGCCCACCTCAAGGGCACGCTGGACCACATGGCCTCGGCCATGTTCGGCCCAGGCATCGTCACTCGGCTGCGGCCGTCCTACTTCCCGTTCACCGAGCCCAGCGCCGAGCCCGATCTGCTCTGCTTCGTGTGTCGCGGGGAGTCGGTGGGCAACGCCGAGCGGCCGTGCCGTACCTGCGGTAGCGAGGGCTGGATCGAGTGGGGAGGCTGCGGGATGGTCCACCCGGCCGTGCTCACCGCCTGCGGCATCGACCCGGAGCGCTACAGCGGCTTCGCCTTCGGGATGGGCATCGAACGCACCTTGATGTTCCGCAATGCCGCCACCGACATGCACGACCTGGTCGAGGGCGACGTGCGGTTCACCGCGGCCTTCGGCATGGAGGCCTGATGCCCGGGGGTGGGGTGGTGCACGCCCCGACCGACTGGATCGCCGACTGGGCCGACCTCCCGGACGACGTCGACGCCCGCGGCCTGGCTGCGGCCCTGGTCCGCGTGGGCCTGGAAGTCGAGAAGGTCGAGTCGGCCGGCGACGCGCTTACCGGCCCCATCGTGGTGGGCCGGGTGCTCAGTCGCGACGCCGAGCCGCAGAACAACGGCAAGACGATCAACTGGTGCTCGGTGGACGTGGGGGAGGAGCAGCCCCGCGGCATCGTCTGCGGCGCGCACAACTTCGAGGCCGGGGATCTGGTCGTCGTGGCGCTGCCCGGTGCCGAGCTAGCCGGCGGCTTCGCGATCAGCGCCCGCAGGACCTACGGCCACGTCTCCGACGGGATGATCTGCTCGGTGCGTGAGCTGGGCATCGGCGAGGACCACGCCGGCATCCTGGTGCTGCCGGCCGAGGCGGCCAAGCCTGGTGCCGACGCTCTCGACGTGCTCGGGTTGCGGGCCGCGGTCCTCGACATCGCGGTCACTCCGGACCGCGGGTATTGCCTGTCGATGCGCGGCCTGGCCCGTGAGGCGGCCGGCGCGCTGGGCGTGACCTTTCGCGACGTGGCCGCCACCGTGGCCGTCCCGACGCCCGATGCCGACGGGTATCCCGTGCGCGTCGCGGACCCACAGGGCTGTGACCGGTTCAGCGCCCGGTCGGTCACCGGACTGGATCCGGCCGCCGCCACCCCGGACTGGATGCGTCAGCGGCTGCGAGCGGCCGGGATGCGGCCGATCTCGCTGGCCGTGGACGTTACCAACTACGTCATGCTCGAGACCGGACAGCCGCTGCACGCCTTCGACCGGGCCAAGCTGAGCGGTGCCTTGGGCGTCCGGCGCGCCGCGGCCGGTGAACGGCTGACCACCTTGGACAGTGTGACGCGCGCTCTCGACCCCGAGGATCTGGTCGTCACCGACGACACGGGGCCGGTGGCTCTGGCCGGGGTGATGGGCGGGGCGGCCACAGAGATCGACGCCGGCAGCACCGACGTGGTGCTCGAGGCCGCGCACTGGAATCCGACGGCGATCGCCCGGGCCGTCCGCCGCCACCGGTTGCCGAGCGAGGCGGCCAAGCGCTTCGAGCGCAACGTCGACCCCGAGATCGCCGCCGCGGCCCTGCAGCGCTGCGTCGACCTGCTGGTCGAGCACGGCGGGGCAACGGCTGCGCCCGGCTTCACCGTGGTCGGAGAGGGTCCGTCTCGACCGGTGGTGCGGATGCGCATCACCCGCCCGCAGGAGCTGGCCGGACGCGAGATCTCCCCCGAGGTCGTACGCGGTCGGCTGCTCGAGGTGGGGTGCACCGTCGACGGCGAGGCCGAGCTGGTGGTCACCGCGCCGTCGTGGCGTCCGGACCTCACCGGAAGCGCCGACCTGGTCGAGGAGGTCGTGCGTCTCGAGGGCTATGACACCGTTCCCTCCGTCCTACCCGTCGCGCCGCCGGGTCGCGGACTCACCCCCGAGCAGACGCTGGCCCGCACGATCTCGCGGGCGGTGGCGGCCGCCGGCTACGTCGAGGTGCTGACCAACCCGTTCCTTTCGCCGACGGTCTTCGACGCGCTCGGCCTGCCGCCCGACGACTCCCGCCGAGCGGCCCTGCGGGTGGCCAACCCGTTGGCCGAGACCGAGCCGCTCCTGCGCACCACGCTCCTGCCGGGCTTGCTAGCCACGCTGGCCCGCAACGTCGGACGTGGACAGCGCGACGCCGCCCTGTCCGAGACCGGGCTGGTCTTCTTGGCCGAACCGGCCACCCCGCCGGTACCGACCGTCGGCGTGGCCGGGCGGCCGTCGGACGTGCAGATCGCCGCGCTGAACGCCGCCGTACCGATCCAGCCCCGCAATCTCGCCGTCGTCCTGGCCGGTGAGCGGGAGCCGTCCGGGTGGTGGGGACCCGGCCGGCCGGCCGGCTGGGGCGATGCCGTCGAAGCGGCCCGCACCGTCGCCCGAGCGGCGCGGGTGGAGGTCGAGGTGACGCACGCCGACGTTGCGCCGTGGCACCCCGGCCGATGCGCCGAGCTGCGGCTCGGGGGCACCGTGGTCGGACACGCCGGCGAGCTGCATCCCCGGGTGGTGAGGGCGCTCGACCTGCCGCCGCGGACGTCGGCGATGGAACTCGACCTGACTCTGTTCACCCCGCCGCCACCTGCACCGGCTCCGACCTTGACCTCGTATCCGCCGGTCCTGCTCGACGTCGCATTGGTGGTCGACGCCGCCGTGCCGGCGGCCGACGTCGAGGCCGCGCTGCGGACCGGAGCCGGGCCGTTGCTCGAGTCGGTCCGGCTGTTTGACGTTTACATAGACGAGACCCGGCTCGGTCCTGGCCGGCGGTCCCTGGCCTACGCCCTGCGGCTGCGCGCGCCGGATCGCACCATGACCATCGAGGAAGCCACCACCGCCCGCGATGCGGCCGTGGCCGAAGCTACCGTCCGTACCGGAGCACGCCTGCGCGAGTGACCCGCGCCGTCTTTTTCGACGGGTGCGTATCGAGTTGCGCCAACGTGCATAATCATTCAAATGGGCACGCGGACGGTGATCGCTGGAGCCAGTGGCTACGCCGGTGGCGAGCTGGTCCGACTCGTCGGTGCCCACCCCGACCTGGACCTGGTCGGCGTCACGGCGCACGGCCAGGCTGGGCAGCCGCTCGGACGGATACACCCGCACCTGCGCCGCTACGGCGACCTCGTCCTGGGCGAGACGAACGCGGCCACGCTGGCCGACGCGGATCTGGTCTTTCTCGCCCTGCCGCACGGGACGTCGGCCGGATTGGCCGCCGGAATCGGCAGTGCGGTCGCCATCGTCGACCTCGGCGCCGACCACCGCCTGCGTGACGCGCAGACCTACACGCGCACCTACGGCGGACCACACCCCGGCGCCTGGACGTACGGGCTGCCCGAGCTGCCCGGGCTTCGGGCCGAGATCGCGACGAGCCGGCGGGTGGCCAACACCGGCTGCTATGCGGTCGCGGTGATCACCGCGCTGGCTCCCCTGATCGCGGCCGGTCTGGCCGAACCGCAGGACGTGGTCGTCGTCGCCGCCAGTGGCACGTCGGGCGCGGGCACGAGCGTCCGGCGCGGGCTCCTGGCCACCGAGGTGATGGGCGACCTTTCGGCGTACAAGGTCGGAGCCCACCAGCACGTTGCCGAGATCCTGCAGGCCACTGGTGCCGAGACCCTGTCGATGACGCCGATTCTCGCCCCGATCCCGCGCGGCATCCTGGCCACGGTCACCACACGGGTCACCCGTCCGGTCACCAGCGACGACCTGCGGACGGTGCTGACCGAGGCCTACGCCGAAGAGCCCTTCGTCTGCCTGCTGCCCGAGAACGAGTGGCCCCACACGGCAGCCACGCTCGGCTCGAACTCGGTGCACCTGCAGGCCACAGTCGACGCGAGCTCCGGTCGGGCCGTCGTGGTCAGTGCCATTGACAACCTCGGCAAGGGCGCCGCCGGCCAGGCCGTGCAGAACGCCAACCTCATGCTGGGTTTCCCGGAGACCACCGGCCTGTCCATCGACGGGACGGCGCCCTGATGTCGGTCACCCAGGCCCAGGGCTTCCGGGCCGCCGGCGTGGTGGCCGGGATCAAGGCCGCCGGTGGCCGCGATGTCGCGGTGGTGGTCAACGACGGCCCGTCGGCGGTGGCGGCCGGAGTCTTCACGGCCAACCGGTTCCCGGCGGCGCCCGTTCAATGGACACGTCACGTCGTGGCCGGCGGACGGGTCCGGGCCGTGTTGCTCAACTCCGGCGGAGCCAACGCCTGCACCGGACCGGACGGCTTCGCCGACACCCACCGCAGCGCGGAGCACCTGGCCGACCGACTCGGCCTCGGCGCCGGCGAGGTGGCGGTGGCCTCGACCGGCATCATCGGCCACCGGCTGCCACTGGACCGGATCCTGGCCGGCGCCGACGCCGCGGTGGCCGAACTGGGCGACGACGACATCGCCGGCGCCCATGCGGCCGACGCCATCCGCACCACGGACACGGTAAGCAAGCAGAGCGGGCGCACCTCCGACGGCTGGAGCGTCGGGGGAATGGCCAAGGGGGCCGGGATGCTGGCGCCGTCCCTGGCCACCATGCTGTGCGTGATCACCACCGACGCCGTGGTCGACGCCGGCGGCCTGGACGCCGCCCTGCGCAACGGGGTGCGCACCACGTTCGACCGCCTCGACGCCGACGGCTGCATGTCCACCAACGACACCGTCCTGCTTCTGGCCAACGGCGCCTCGGGCGTGACCCCGGACGCCGCGACCTTCGCCGCCGCCGTCCACGCCGTCTGCGCCGACCTGGCCGGGCAGCTGCTGGCCGACGCCGAAGGCGCGACCAAGGAAGTGGCCATCACCGTGCGTGGTGCGGCCGGCGAGGACGAGGCGGTGGAGGTGGCCCGGGCCGTGGCGCGCAACAATCTGCTCAAGTGTGCGCTGTTCGGCAACGATCCGAACTGGGGCCGCGTGCTGGCTGCGGTGGGCACCACCACGGCCCGGTTCGAGTCCGACGAGGTCGATGTGGCGATCAACGCGGTGACGGTGTGCCGGGCCGGTGCCGCGGCCGAGCCCTCGCACACGGTGGACCTGAACCCCCGCGCGGTGGACATCACGGTCGACCTCCATGCAGGTGGGGCGTCGGCCACCGTGCACACCAACGACCTGTCCATCGCCTACGTCCACGAGAACTCGGCGTACTCGTCATGAGGACGCCTCCGAGCACCACTTCCCCGCCCGTGGCCGATCCCGCCCTGAGCGCGCCGCCGGTCGTCAGCCGCGCGGACGCCATGGCCAAGGCCGCGGTCCTCATCGACGCCCTGCCCTGGCTCGAGCGCTTCTCCGGGCGCATCGTGGTCATCAAGTACGGCGGCCACGCCATGACCTCGCCCGAGCTGCAGAAGGCGTTCGCCGAGGACATGGTCTTCCTGCGCTACGCCGGCATCCGCCCAGTGGTCGTGCACGGCGGCGGACCCCAGATCAACGCCCACCTGGACCGGCTCGGGATCGCCAGCGAGTTCCGTGGCGGCCTGCGCGTCACCACCCCCGAGACGATGGAGGTGGTCCGGATGGTGCTCGTCGGGCAGGTCAACGGTGACGTCGTGAACCGGATCAACGACCACGGATCCTTCGCGGTCGGGCTGTCCGGTGAGGACGGTGGCCTGCTGACCGCCGAGCGCCGCGGGGCCGTGGTCGACGGCGAGGCGGTGGACCTGGGCCAGGTCGGTGACGTCATCGACGTGGACCCCAGCAGCGTGCTGGCCCTGCTCGACGCCGGCCGGATCCCGGTGGTGGCCACGGTGGCGCGCGGCGTGGACGGCCTGAGTTACAACGTCAACGCCGACACCGCGGCGGCCGCGCTGTCCGTGGCGCTGGCCGCGGAGAAGCTGGTGGTCCTTACCGACGTGGAGGGCCTCTACGCCGATTGGCCGGCCGGCGCCGATGTGCTCAGCGAGCTGGACGCGGCCGAGCTGCGGGCCCTTCTGCCCGGCCTTAACGCCGGCATGATCCCCAAGATGGAGGCCTGCCTGCGCGCGGTCGACGGTGGCGTGAGGCGCGCCCACCTGCTCGACGGGCGGGTGCCGCACGCGCTGCTGGTCGAGGTCTTCACCACGGCCGGCATCGGGACGATGGTGAGGGCATGAACGCCGCATGGAGCGCCTCGCACCTGAGCGCCGCGCAACCCGGCGCCGCGCAACCCGGCGCCGCGCAATCCAGCGCCGCGCAACCCACCGCGTCCGACCGCCTGCGCCACCGCTGGGACGCGGTGATGATGGCCAACTACGGGACCCCCGCGGTGGCCATCGAGCACGGGTCCGGCGTGCGGGTGTGGGACGTCGACGGGCGGGAGTACCTGGACTTCGTGGCCGGCATCGCGGTGTCCTCCCTCGGCCACGCCCACCCCGCGGTCGTGCAGGCCGTGACCGACCAGGTCGCGCGGGTGGCCCACACCTCCAACCTGGCCGTTCACGAACCCGGCGTCCGGCTGGCCGAACGGCTGGTCGCCCTGGCCGGGCGCCCTGGGCGGGTGGTGTTCGCCAACAGCGGCGCCGAGGCCAACGAAGCCGCGCTCAAGCTGGTCCGCCGGCACGGGCGCGGGCTGGACCCGGATGGTGGCCGACTCGAGGTGGTCGCCGCCGAGGGCAGCTTCCACGGCCGCACGATGGGTGCGCTCGCAATCACCGGCAACCCGGCCAAACGCGAACCGTTCGCCCCGCTACCCGGGCCGGTCCGCTTCGTGCCGTGGGGGAACGCGGACGTCCTCGAGGCCGCCGTAGGCCCGCGGACCGCGGCGGTCGTTCTCGAGCCGACGCTGGGCGAGGGCGGTGTGCTGCCGGCGCCGACCGGGTACCTCGCGCGAGCGCGGGCACGGTGCGACGCCGTCGGCGCGCTACTGGTGCTGGACGAGGTGCAGAGCGGGATCGGCCGCACCGGGGACTGGTTCGCCGGCGACGCCGAAGGCATTCGGCCGGACGTCGTCACGCTGGCCAAAGGACTGGGCGGCGGGCTGCCGATCGGGGCCTGCCTGGCCTTCGGACCGGCCGCGGACCTCTTGCGGCCCGGGGACCACGGATCCACCTTCGGCGGCAATCCCGTCTCCTGCGCCGCGGCCCTGGCCGTACTGGACACCATCTCCTCCGACCGCCTGCTCGACTCGGTCAAGCGGGTCGGTGCGCACCTGGCCCAGTCGATCCTGGGACTCGGCTCGCCACTCGTGGCCAGCGTGCGCGGCCGAGGACTCTGGCTGGCCGTCGCCCTGCGCCGGCCGGTGGCCCCGGCGGTCGAGGCGGCGGCTCGCGAGCGCGGCCTGCTGGTGAACGCCGTACGCCCGGACGCCCTGCGCCTGGCCCCGCCGCTGATCGTCACCGAGGCTGAGGTTGACGACGCGGTAGCCCGCCTGGCCGGCGCGCTGCACGAGATTGCGGCGGCCGAGGTCGCCACCGGGGAGATCGCCACCGCCGAGGTCGCCGCCGACGTCAGTGCCGCCGGAGTTGCCCTCGACGCGCCCGCCGGATCGGGGACGGCGGCGTGACCCGTCACTACCTTCGCGACGACGACCTGACGCCGGCCGAGCTGCCGGTCGTCCTCGATCTGGCCGACGAGCTCAAGGCCGATCCCTTCGCCTACCGGACCCTGGCCGGGCCGCGGGCAGTGGCGATCCTGTTCGACAAGCCGTCCACCCGGACCCGAGTGTCCTTTGCCGTGGGCATCGCCGAGCTCGGTGGCTACCCGCTGATCATCGACGCCGCGTCCTCCCAGCTCGGCCGCGGGGAGAGCGTGGCCGACACCGCCCGGGTGCTCGACCGGCAGGTGGCGGCCATCGCCTGGCGCACCTTCGGCCAGGACCGGATCGAGGCGCTCGCTGCAGCCAGCGCAGTTCCGGTGATCAATGCGTTGACCGACCGTTTTCACCCCTGCCAGGTGCTGGCCGATTTGCAGACCGTGCGGGAACGTACCGGGAGGCTGGCCGGGCACACCCTGGCCTATCTGGGCGACGGTGCCAACAACATGGCGCACAGCTATCTGCTCGGAGGCGCCACCGCCGGTCTGCACGTGCGCATCGGCGCACCCGAGGCCTACCTTCCGGCGCCGGACGTGGTGGCTAGAGCGAGCGAGATCGCGGCCCACACCGGCGCAACGGTGCTGATCACGACGTCGCCGGAGAAGGCCCTGGACGGTGCCGACGTGGTGGCCACCGACACCTGGGTGTCGATGGGGCAGGAGGGCGAGAAGGCCGGGCGGATCGAGATCTTCGGCCGCTACGCCGTGACCGCCGATGCTTTGGCCCGTGCCGCGGACGGCGCCCTCGTGCTGCACTGCCTGCCGGCCTATCGCGGCGTGGAGATCGACGCCGAGGTCCTCGACGGGCCCCAGTCGGCGGTGTGGGACCAGGCCGAGAACCGGCGCCACGTGCAGAAGGCGCTGCTGGTCTACCTGCTCGGGCCAGCCGCCCGATGAGGCCTCGAAACGCCACTACGGTGTCCACGGCGGTGTCTCGGTGAGCGAGCAGCTGGCCGGCAAGGCGTCCCGCCACGCCCGCATCGTGCAGATCCTCGGCGGCCGGCCGGTGCGCTCGCAGGCCGAGCTGGCCGCGCTGCTGGCCCAGGCCGGTTGCCGCACCACCCAGGCCACGCTGTCACGCGACCTCGACGAGCTCGGTGCGGTCAAGATGCGCCCGCCCGACGGTGGCCTGCCGTCCTACGTGGTGCCGCAGGACGGCTCGCCGCTGGCCTCGCGCTCCACCGCCGACGCCCCACCCCTGCGGCTGGCCCGCCTGATCGGCGACCTACTGGTGTCGGCCGAGGCCAGCGCCAACCTGGTCGTCCTGCGCACGCCGCCCGGCGCCGCGCACTTCCTGGCCTCGGCGCTGGATCGAGCCGCTCTGCCGCAGGTGCTCGGCACCATCGCCGGCGACGACACGATCCTCGTCGTCGCCCGCGATCAGCGCGGCGGCGCCGAGCTGGCCGACACCATCGTCGGCCTGCCCCACGCGGCCGGAGTGCCGGCCTGACTTCCGCGACCCACAGCCGAGGAAACACAATCAGCCCAGCCGAACGGAGACGGATACATGAGCGAGCGGGTAGTACTGGCCTATTCGGGCGGCCTGGACACCTCGGTGGCCATTGGCTGGATCGCCGAGAAGACCGGCGCCGAAGTGTTGTGCGTGGCCGCGGATGTCGGCCAGGGGGGCGAGGACCTGGACGCCATCCGGCAACGGGCACTTGACTGCGGCGCGGTCGAGTCGATCGTGCTCGACCTCAAGCAGGAATTCGCCGAGCAGTACTGCCTGCCGGCGCTGCGGGCC
>JBDUAD010000135.1:0-6069 GCA_040004775.1 bacterium
CCGGGATGGAGCCCGATCGATGGGCCGAGGAGCGTCGCCGCGGCATGACCATCGACCTGGGCTTCGCCTGGACGGTGCTGCCCGGGCGCAGCGAGCAACTGGAATTCGTCGACGTCCCCGGGCATCAGCGCTTCATCGGCAACATGTTGGCCGGCCTCGGTCCCGCGCCGGCGGTGATGTTCGTCGTCGCCGCCGATGAGAGCTGGCGACGCCAGTCTGAGGAACACCTGGCCGCCGTGGACGCCCTCGGCCTCACTCGGGGCCTGCTGGTCGTGACCCGCAGCGACCTGGCCGACCCCGGGCCGGCGCTGGAGGTGGCTCGCGCTCGGCTGGCTCGCAGCTCGCTCGGGACGGTAGAGGCGGTGGCGGCGTCCGGGCTGACCGGGGCCGGCCTGGACGACCTGCGGGCGGCCCTCGGTCGGCTGATCGACCAGCTGCCGCCGCCGGTTCCGGACGGACGGATCCGGCTGTGGGTCGACCGCAGCTTCTCCGTGCGCGGCGCGGGAACGGTGGTCACCGGCACGCTCGGCGCGGGAACTCTGCACACCGGCGATGAGCTGGAGGCCGCCGGGCGGACTGTCCGCATCCGCGGGCTCGAGGTCACCGGCCGGCGAGTCGACGCCGCGTCGGCAGTGGCCCGGGTCGGGGTCAACCTGCGCGGCGTGGCCCGCGAGGACATCCGGCGCGGCGACGTCCTGGTGACGCCCGGCGCGTGGCGGCCGACCACGCGGCTCGACGTCCGGCTGACCGTCGACCCGACCGAGCTGCCCGGCGACGTCATGCTGCATGTGGGCACGGCCGGGGTTCCGGTGCACGTCCGCCCGTTGAGCGAGCGGCTGGCCCGGCTGACCTTGCCGGTGGCGCTGCCGCTGGTGCTGGGCGACCGCGCCCTCCTGCGCGACCCCGGCCGGCAGTCGGTGGCCGCGGGCGTGGAGGTGCTCGATGCCGATCCGCCGTCCCTACGTCGCCGGGGGGCGGCCGCGGTCCGGGCAGCGGAGCTGGCCGGCGCCGGCCCGGACGCGGCCGCCGAGGTGCACCGACGGGGAGCCGTGACCCGTGCCGACCTGGAGCGGCTCGGGGTGGACGTCGGCGGGCTGGCCGAGGACGAGGACATCCTGGCGGTGGGGGACTGGCTGGTCAGCGAGGCCAGGTGGTCGAGCTGGGTGGTCCGCCTGCTGGCCGCGGTGGACCGCCAAGCCGAGGACCATCCGTTGACCCCGCAGCTCAGTCACGAGGCCGCGCGGCGGGCGCTGGAGCTGCTCGGCCGCGACCTGCTCGCCGCCGTGGTGCGTGCCGCGGGTCTGGTCGACGCGGGCGGGCGGATCACCCGGCCCGGCCGCACTGCGTCGTTGGGCTCGGCCGAGCCGGGACTGCAGCGTCTGGAGGCCCGGCTGGCCGAGCGTCCGTTCGACGCCCCGTCCGGGCCCGAGTTGGAAGAGTGGCGCCTGGGTCCGCGCGAGATCGCAACCGCGGTGTCGCTCGGCCGGCTGGTACGGGTCGGGGACGTCGTGCTGGCCCCGGACGCTGCGGCCCGGGCGGTGGATCGGCTGCGCAGGATCGACCAACCGTTCACCACCAGCGCAGCGCGGAAGGCCCTGGACTCCACCCGTCGCACGGTGATCCCGTTGCTGGAGCACCTGGACGCGGTCGGCGCCACCGAATGGGTCGACGCCGGCCTGCGCCGCATCGCGGACTGACTGCGCGGGCCATCGACGCGCCGGTCGTGCCGGGCACCGGTCGGGCAAGGCACCGTGATCTTTCTGGCCCGGGTACGTCCGGGCGCGTCGCCGGCCTGAAGATCCTTTGATCGTGGCGTCCGCGCACCACGCTCTGCGGCGATCTTCTTGGCCTAGGAACGCCGGGACGGTTCGCGAGCCTGAAGATCGGCGAGGAGGCGGTCGAGCAAGGCGGCCTGGCCGACGATCATGCGCGGCCGGGCCTCCTCGACCGCGAACCACTGCACCCGGTCGATCTCGGGTACCTCGCTCATCCGGCCGGATCGCGGCGGCCACTCCAACACGAAGGTTCCGGGCACGATTGTGTCTGGGTCCAGGTCGGCCTCGAGCGCCCAGGCCGTCACCCGCTTGCCGTTCTTCTGCATGACCTCGCCGAGTTCGTGCAGCTCACCGTCGGGCACCGGTAGGCCGAGCTCTTCGGTGAACTCACGACGGGCGGCGTCCAGCGCAGGCTCTTGGTCGGTGTATTCCCCCTTAGGCACCGACCACGCGCCCACGTCCCGTGTGGCCCAGAATGGTCCGCCGATGTGCGCCAGCAGCACCTGCAGTCCATCCGGGCGACCTCGGAACAGCATTATGCCGGCGCTGCGGCGCGGGCTCACCGGCCGGCCTCGATGCCGGCGAGGGGCGAGTCGAGGACGACGGGAGCAACCAGGACGGCAGGCACGGCAGCAGTCTCGCGCACGGGAGCCGTTCGGCTGGCCCCGCCGGCGGTCATCCGCGTGTCCGCGGGTACCGGTGCGCGGGCGGCATCCGGCATGGTAAGAAGGTCACACAGGTGAAGCCGCCCGCCGCCATCGAGGGATCGCGAGATTGGGAGATCACCTTGTCCTACAACACCCCGCAGGAAACCGCGGCGCTCGCGGTCGAGTCCGGCGTCGCCAAGGCGAACCTTTCGCCCGACCGCGCCCTCGTCGGTGGGTTCCTGGCCGGCGCCTACATCGCGTTCGGCGGACTGCTGGCCGTGGTCTGCTCGGCCGGCCTCAAACCCGACCAGTGGGGTGGCATAATCACCCTGGTCACCGGCCTGGTCTTCAGCCTCGGCCTGATCCTCACCATCGTCGGGGGGGCCGAGCTGCTGACCGGCAACATGGCATTGCTGCCCATGGCGGCGTTGCAGAAGCGGATCACGCTGGCCCAGATGGGCGTCAACTGGCTGATCCTGACCGTCGCCAACCTAATCGGGTCGCTGTTCGTGGCCTACGTCTTCGCCGACAAGACCGGGGTCATCGGCACCGCGTCGAGCAAGGCCGGCACCCCGGCCGCGTCCAACTTCGCCCGGCTGACCTCGATCACAGTAAGCAAGGCGGTCACCGAGACCCACCTGCAGCAGTTCCTGCGCGCGGTCGGTTGCAACTGGTTGGTCTGCCTGGCCGTATTCCTGGCTCTCGCGGCCACCGACGTCGCCGGCAAGATCCTGGCCATCGTGTTCCCGATCACCGCATTCGTGGCCCTGGGCTTCGACCACGTGGTGGCCAACATGTTCTTCCTGCCCGCGGCGATGTGGCTGCACGTCCCCGGCGTCACGTTCAACAACACGCTGAGCAATCTGATCGTCGCCTGGCTCGGCAACGCGGTGGGAGCAGCGCTCTTCGTGGCCTCGGCCTACTGGTTCGTCTACCTGCGCAATCGGGAGCCCGGCGCCCCGCCGGCGCCATCCGGGGCCACGGGCGCGACCGGTGCATCAACGGCGACGGGCGCCGGCGCAACGGCAGCAGCCGACGGTCACCGCCGGGCGACGTCAACCGATGTGACGGCCGAGCAGGCTGAGATCAGCGGCGCTTAACCGGTCCGACGCCGTGTTGGCCTGGTGCCAGTGCGGGTAGCGCAGCGGCTGGGCACTCACCGTGTCCAGCCGTTGGCGCTCGTCATCGCTGAGCTCCAGTGAGGCCGCGGCCAGGTTGTCGGCCAGCTGCTCCTCCGTGCGGGCGCCGACGATCACCGAGGTCACCCCGGGCTTGCCGATGATGTAGGCCAGCGCGACCTGCGCGGCGGACACGCCGTTGTCGGCGCCGATCTTCACCAGTGTTTCGATGGTGTCGTAGAGCTGGTCCTCGTCGTGGACCGGCGGCTCGCTCCACTCGCTCAGGTGCCGGCTGCCGGCCGGTGCATCGACGCCGCGGCGGTACTTGCCCGACAACAGGCCACCGGCGATCGGGCTCCACACCAGGATGCCGAGGTTCTGGTCCAGCGACAGCGGGACCAGCTCGTTCTCGGCGTCGCGGGCCTGCAGCGAGTAGTAGATCTGCTGGCTGACGAAGGGCTCCCGGTTGGTGCGCTCGGCCACGGCCAGCGCCTTCATGAGCTGCCAGCCGGTGTAGTTCGACGCCCCGATGTATCGCACCTTGCCCGACTGAACCAGCGAGTCCAGCGCGCTGAGCGTCTCCTCGAGAGGAGTCTGGCCGTCCCACTCGTGCACTTGGTACAGGTCGATGTAGTCCGTCCCCAAACGGCGCAGGCTGCCCTCAGCCGCGCGCAGGATGTGGTGACGCGACAAGCCGGCGTCGTTGGGGCCCTCGCCCATCGGCATGCGGACCTTCGTGGCCACCAGCACGTCCTCGCGCTGGTTGCCGAGCGCCTTGCCGACGATCTGCTCCGACAGGCCGTTGGAGTAGACGTCGGCGGTGTCGATGAGGTTGACGCCGGCCTCGCGGGCCAGCTCGATCTGGCGGCGAGCGCCGTCGACGTCGATCTGGCCGACGGGACTGGCCCAACCGGTGCCACCGAAGCCCATGGTGCCGAGCGTGACGGTCGAGACCCGCAGCCCCGAGCGGCCGAGCTGACGATATTCCATGCTCTGAGCCTAGATCCTGTCCCGGACGGTCCGCGCCCGGCCGTCCCGCCCGCTATCGTCCGAGGAGGGCCGGCGTGTGGCGGCGCGAGGGGGACGCGATGACGGTCTCGGTGGCGGACGTCCACAAGGCGTTGCACGAACTCGGCAGCCTGCGCTTCGGCGAGATGGAGGTCGAGGACGCGATGCGCAGCATCGTCCAGACCACCCACGCGATTTTCGACGTCGACGCGGCGGGCCTCATGCTGGCCGACGAGGAGCAGCACCTGCGCAACGTGTCGGTGTCCGACGATCGCTTCGCGCACCTGGAGGACCTGCAGGTCCGCCACGGCGAGGGTCCGTGCCTGTCCGCCTACGCCGACAAGGAGCTGGTCTGCGCCGAGGACCTGAACACCGACGAGCGCTGGCCCACCTTCAGCCGGGCGGCCACCCAGCGGGGCATCCACGCCGTCCTGGCCAGCCCCATCCCGTTCAACCAGCAGCCGGTGGGCGTGGTCGCGGTGATGTCGGAGGACCGCCACCCGTGGTCACCGGAGGGCGAGCTCGCCCTCATGGCCTTCACCGATCTGGCCGCGCTGCTGATCGCCAGCATGATGCACGGCCAGCAGCAGTCGGCCCTCGCCGGACAGCTGCAGGGTGCTCTCGACTCGCGGACTGTGGTCGAGCAGGCCAAGGGGGTCCTCATGGCCCAGCACGGCCTCACGCCGCGGGAGGCCTACGAGCGCCTGCGAGCCGAGGCCCGGTCGAAGCGGCGCAAGCTGGCCGAGGTGGCCGGTGAAGTCGTTGAGGCCGCGAGCCGCTCCGGTCGCTCATCGTCCGGCTGACCCGACGCTGTCCGGCTGAGCCGACGCTGTCCGGCTGACCTGACCCGAGCGGCGGCGGCTCGGACGATCCGCCACCACCGGGGCCGGACGGGCCGTCCTCCTCGGCCAGGGCGGCCGGTGCAGTGGAGCGACCTAGGGCCCGACGGCTTCCCGCTACCCGGGCTCACGAACTCCCGACGTCGCCCGTGCCTTGCGGCGCCCCAGCGTCGAGCAGCCGGACGTGCAGGTCTGTGGTCAGGCGGTGGATCTCGCGGGTGAGATCGGTGTTGACGTGCAATTCCTGCTCGCTGGCCACGAAGTCGTGGTCGGCCTTGGCCTGCTGGAAGGCCGCCTGCCGGTTCTGCCCGATGAGCACGAACGCCGACAGGAAGATCGCCTCGAGCGACACGACGAGCGTCAGGGTGGGCCACGGGCTGGCTTCGATCCAGAGCATCCAGACCGCGAACAGGACCGCGTGAAGGTAGACGAACTTCATCGAGCCGGCGAAGGCCGTGATGGCATCGGCGATGCGCACCTGAAGGTCCTTCGCGCGTTGCTCGGTGGCTTGGCGCACTGCCGGATGGTGACGGTCGGGGCCGGGCGCAGCTGACATGGGAGGTCCTCTCCGGGACGGGCGGTGTCGCGGCGAGACTGACACAGCGCGCTGAGGGGCTGCCCCCTGATCACACGGGCGCAGAGGGCGGCTATCGTGGATGCCAGGGCGAGACGTCAGGCGGTG
>JBDUAD010000136.1:0-6041 GCA_040004775.1 bacterium
AGAACAAGCGAGGCGGTTGCGCGTCGACGACCGTGAGCGGCTGGATGTGCGGCTCGGCCGTGTCCCTTCCCCATGCGATCTCGGCGACCGCACCCGGGGTCGGCGACAGGGTGGTTTGCGCACCGTTCCACCACTCCCGAATGTGCTCGGGACTGCTGATCACCTCGAAGACGATCTCAGGCGAGGCGTCGACGTGGATCTCGCGCTCGATGCTTCCGAACTTCATGGGCTTCCGCCTTCTGCAACGTTTGGTTGCACATGACCGTAACCCAGGATCGCTTCTTGCGCAACCATCGGTTGCTCTTCTGCCAGGCGCCGACCGACCGGCGGGCGAACACTCGGCTCGCCGGTCGGGCGGGTCAAGCCGCGGCCGGGACTTGGTCGAGGAAACCCAGGACCAGGCGGATCCGGCCGTCGGTGTCGCACTCCGCGACGTCGAAGCCCAGGACCGGCGCCTCGGCACCGGCCGGCCCGAGCGACCAGGCGAAGCGGACCTGGTCGTGGTGGGCGTCGACCGGGGGACGCAGCGTGAATTGCCAACCGGGAAACTGTTCCTGCACCGCGCCGATCGTGGCGGCAATGCCGGCGTGGCCGGCGCTAATGGTCATCGGGTCGACGTAGCGGGCGTCCGGGCTGAACAGCGCCTCGACCCGCTCGCTGCGGACGATGGCATCAGTCTCGTTCCAGGCCGCCACGTAGGCGTGGGCCAGGCCGTCGAAGTCGGTCATTACGGGCTCCTCCAGTGGTGAGGTGTCCGCGGCGGTCGCCGCGGCTCTCCACCGACCCTGCGGCTTTTGGCGCGGCCGGTCGATTACCTGCGGGGTCATCGTCGCCGAATCGCGATCGCCCTACGTTGGCAACCGTGAGTGTGATCGAGTCCCCGCCACGCACGGTCGGGGCGATGCTGCGGGGCTGGCGCGAACGTCGCCGGCTGACCCAGCTGGACCTGTCGCTGCGTGCCGACGTCTCAACGCGCCACCTCAGCTTTGTCGAGACCGGTAAGGCCCGGCCGACCAGCGCGATGATCCTGCACCTGGCCGACGAGCTCGACGTTCCCTTGCGGGACCCAACGCTCTGCTGCTCGCCGGTGGGTATGCGCCGCGCTTTCCCGCCCATCGACTCGGTGCGCCGCCCATGGCCGCGGTCTCCGCGGCGATCGAGGCCGTCCTGCAGGCCCATCAGCCCATGCCGGCGCTCGTGATCGACCGTCACTGGGAGATGGTTGCGGGCAATGACGCCATCGGGCTTCTGACCGCCGGAGCGGCGGCCGAGCTGTTGGAGCCACCGGTGAACGTGCTGCGGCTGAGCTTGCATCCGCACGGGATGGCGCCCCGGATCGCGAACCTGGCGCAATGGCGCGGGCAACCTGCTCCACCGGCTCCAGCGCCAGATCGAAGCGACGGGGGATGACACCCTGGAGGAGCTTCGGGACGAGCTGAGGGCCGATCCCGGTGCGGTCGCCGACGAGCCGGATCCTCCGGAAGCGATCATCGTCCCGCTGCGTTACCGGACGGGCGCCGGCGAACTGTCGTTCCTCAGCACGACGACGGTGTTCGGCACGCCGGTCGATGTGACCGTCGCCGAGCTGGCCATCGAGGCGTTCTACCCGGCCGACGACGCGACATCTGCGGCCGTGCGCCGTGGCTGACCTTGCCCGGCGACGCCTGGCTCAGCGGTAAGCCAGCTCAGCTCGTCCATCGCCTCGCTGACATGGACGTTCCACGGCCACCCGGCGGGATCCTCGATCAGTATGCAAGCGCGATGCGCAGGACGGCGATGCCGGTCTCGGCGGCGAGTTCGGCGGCCGTGTCCGGCCCCTCCCGCCGACGCAGTGCCGCGCCGAGCGAGCTGGCGAGCTTGATCACTCGCGTTCCTGCAATTCCGTTGACCGGGTCGACGATCGTGGCGCGGACAAGGGCGGCCGCGTCGGCCTGAGCGCTGGTCACCCGCTCGCCGGGTCCGGCCGCGCGACAGCGTCAGTCCAGGTCGAGCACCAGCGGGGCGTGGTCCGACGGTCCCTCGCCCCGGCGGGCATCGCGGTCCACCCACACGTCATGCACCCGTCGCCGGAACGCGTCGTTGGCCAGGGCCAGGTCTATGCGCATGCCCCGTCCCTTCTGGAAGCCGAGCATCCGCATTTCCCAGAACGTGTACGGCGGCCGGGTGTCGTCGGGCGCCACCGAGGCCCGGGGCGGCAGGTCGTGCAACCCGAGGGCCGAGGTGATGCGTTCCACCGCAGCCCGCTCGTCGGCCGACACATGGGTGGACCCGGCGAAGGCGTCGATGTCCCACACGTCGTCGTCGGAAGGCGCGACGTTGAAGTCGCCGATCAGCGCGAACGGTGTGTCCGGCCCCAGCGCGGCCACCTCGCGTTCGGCCTGAGCCTGCACCGCGGCAAGGAAGTCGAGCTTGTAGGCGTAGTGCGGGCTGCCGACCGAGCGTCCGTTGGGGACGTAGAGGGACCACAGTCGCACGCCGGCCACGGTGGCACCGATCGCGCGGGCTTCCTGCGCGCCGTCGACGGCG
Organism: bacterium; assembly: GCA_040004775.1. Classification (GTDB taxonomy): domain Bacteria; phylum Actinomycetota; class Actinomycetes; order Mycobacteriales; family Jatrophihabitantaceae; genus JALZBL01. Next base: position 2,527 of record JBDUAD010000136.1, read on the forward strand.
GGCTGATCCGGCAGGCCGATGAGCACGTCGCCGGGTGCCGAGCGGGCCAGCACGGCCACGCCGTTCCATCGGCCGCTGCCGGTGTGCACCGCGGTGTAGCCGAGCTCGGCCATGGCGGCCACGGGGAACGACTCGGCGGTGGCCTTGGTCTCCTGCATCAGCAGGATGTCGGGACGGCGGTCGGTCAGCCAGGCCGACAGCCGGGGCAGGCGCGCCTTGATCGAGTTCACGTTCCAGCTGGCGATGCGCACCGGTCCACTGTGCCCGACGTCGCAACTGTGCCGTCCGAGCCACGGGGCGGTCCGACGCACGGGGCAGACTGAGCGGCGATGACCGACGAGCTCGACCCGCGACGGTGGCGAGCGCTCGCGGTGTGCGTGACCGCCCTGTTCATGACCCTGCTCGACGTCAGCATCGTCAACGTCGCGCTGTACTCGATCGGCCGCGACACCGGCGCCGGCCCGGCCGAACTGCAGTGGGTGGTGTCCGGGTACGCGCTGTCCTTCGGCATGGTGCCGATCATCGGCGGGCGCCTGGGTGACGATCGCGGCCGGAGACGAATGCTGCTGATCGGTATCGCCGCCTTCGTGGCCTGCAGCGCGCTCGTCGGATTGGCTCCCACCGCGGGCGTGCTGATCGTCGGCCGGGTGCTGCAGGGCCTAGCCGGCGGCCTGATCAATCCCCAGGTCGCCGGACTGGTCCAGCAGCTGTTCCCCGGCGAGGAGCGGGGCCGGGCGTTCGGCGCGATCGGCACGGTGGTCGGGATCGCCACTGCCACCGGGCCCGTCCTGGGCGGCGTGATCATTGGTCTCGGCGGTGACCAGCTCGGTTGGCGCCTGTGCTTCCTGATCAACGTGCCGGTCGGCATCGCGTCGTTCGTCCTGTGCCGGGCCTGGCTACCGACTGCGCTGCCTCGCGCGACACCCCGACCGCTCGATCTGCCCGGCGCCGCACTGCTGGCGGTCGGAGTCTTCGGCGTCCTGTTCCCGGCCGTCCAGTTCGATGCCGACCACGACGTCCGCCTGATCCTGCTGGTGGTGCCCGCCCTGGCTGTGCTGGCCGGCTTCGTCGCCTGGGAGCGAGGACCGGCCCGACGCCGCGGCCATCCGCTGATCGATCTGCACCTGTTCGCCATCCGGTCCTACGCCGACGGTGTGGGCCTGGCCCTGCTGTTCTTCTGCGCCTATACCGGCACGCCGCTGGTTCTGGCCCTGTTCCTGCAGGAGGGCCTCGGCTTCTCGCCGCTGCACTCCGGCCTGACCGCGTCGGCCTACGCGATCGGCGCCGCCGTCGCCGCGCCGGTGGCCGGCCGGTTGGTGCCGCGGGTCGGGCGCCGTCTCCTGGTCGCCGGGCTGGTGCTGTTCACCACCGGCGTGACCGGCACCGCGTTGGTCGCCTATGCCGCCGCCGGGTCGGTGCCGCCGGCCTCCGTCGCCCTGCTCATGGCCGCTCCCCTCCTGGTGGCCGGGCTCGGCGGAGGCAGCGTGATCACACCGAACCAGGCGTTGTCACTGAGCGAGGTCGACGTAGCCGGCGGATCCACGGCCGGCGGCATGTTGCAGACGTCACAACGCATCGGCAACGCCATCGGCGCCGCGGTGATCAGCTCGGTCTTCTACGCCGCGTCGAGCGGGATCGCGACGGAGCCGAGCCGCGCGCGGGAGGCGTCCTTCGGCCACGCCTACGCCGCCAGCCTGGCCGTGTCCGTGGTCTTCGCCGCGGCCGCGCTGACCCTGGCCGTGCGCGACGTCCGGCCGAGCCGCCCGTCCGTGCCGGCCGGACGGGGAAGTGCCGCCGCCGGGTCGCAGTAGCGTCGGGAACCGGGCACCCGAATCGCCACGAAGGTTTGCAGAAGGGACGTCGCCGTGCAGAAGCGGACGTTGGGTAGTCAAGGACTGACGGTCTCGGCCGAGGGGCTGGGCTGCATGGGGATGAGCGCGTTCTACGGCGCATTCGATGACGCCGAGTCGACTCGGACCATCGCCCGGGCGTTGGACCTCGGCGTCACGTTCCTCGACACCGCGGACATGTACGGGCCGTTCACGAACGAGCAGTTGGTGGGCCGGGCCATCGCCGGCCGGCACGACGACGTGCAGCTGGCCACCAAATTTGGCAACGAGGTCAACGAAGACGGCAAGCGCACAGGCACGGTGAACGGCCGGCCCGACTACGTGCGGCGCAGCGTGGACGGCTCGCTGCAGCGCCTGGGCGTCGACGTGATCGACCTCTACTACCAGCACCGGGTGGATCCCGACACCCCGGTCGAGGAGACCTTCGGCGCGCTGGGCGAGTTGGTCGCGGCCGGGAAGGTGCGCTTCCTCGGCATCAGCGAGGCGGCACCAGACACCATCCGCCGCGCGCACGCAACGGCGCCGCTGAGCGCGGTGCAGACCGAGTACTCGCTGTTCACCCGCGACGTCGAGGACAACGGCGTGCTGGCCACCGTGCGCGAGCTCGGCATCGGTTTCGTGCCGTACTCCCCGCTGGGGCGCGGCTTCCTCTCCGGAAAGATCCGCTCGACCGACGACCTCGCCGAGGACGACTTCCGCCGCACCTCGCCGCGCTTTCAGGGCGAGAACTTCGCCAGAAACCTCGACGTCCTCGACCGGGTTGTCGCCCTGGCTGAGGCCAAGGGGGTGACGCCGAGCCAGCTCGCGCTGTCCTGGGTGCTGGCCCAGGGGGAGGACATGGTGCCGATCCCCGGAACCCGCCGGGTGGCCAACCTCGAGGAGAACGCGGCGGCAGTCGATGTCTCCCTCACCGCGAACGACCTGGCCCAGATCGAGGAGGTGGCCCCGGCCGGCGCAGCCGCCGGCGAGCGCTACGCACCTCAGGGAATGCGGACGGTCCACGTCTGACCGACGGGGCCCTGCCATCCGTGATCGGACTTCGGCCGCAACATTCCACGGCGCGACGCAGCGTCCCGCCACGCGATTCGACTACGGCACACCGGACGATCGCGGCCGGACGTCAGACCGTGCCACATAGCGCCGCGAAGCCGTGCCACGTAGCGCCGCGAGTCGCAGCCGCTGGGCGTGTCAATGGAGCGTGGGTCGGTAGACGAGCTCTTGGGTGTGACCGTCGAGCGTCCGGTTCTCGACCAGCTCGAGGTCGAAGTCGGCCGCATCCTGGAAGATCGGGTTCAGCCCGGTCTGACCGGTGATGACCGGGAAGAGCGTCACCTGCACGCGGTCGACGAGGCCGGCGGCCATCAGCGCCCGGTTCAAGGACAGGCTGCCGTGCGAGCGCAACGGCACCTCGGACTCCTCCTTGAGCCGGGCGACGACGTCGACGGCGTCGCCGCTCACGACGGTCGCGTTCGGCCATTCGTCGAGAGGTCCCTCTAGCGTCGTCGACACCACCGTGGCCGGCATGCTCCTCATCCGAGTGACCCATGGGTCACTCACGTCGGACTCCTCGGTGCTCGCGGCCAGCATCTGCGCGAACTCCCGATACGTGGTGGCCCCGAAGACCATCCGCTGCTCCGCGCCGTACAAGGCAAGGCGGTGGTCGAG
>JBDUAD010000050.1:0-20322 GCA_040004775.1 bacterium
CGCCCGGTGCGCTCGCGGAAGATGCGGCTCAGGTGATGCGGCAAACACGCCAGATGCGCGGCCAGCTCAGGAAGACCGGCCGTGGCCGCGTCACCGGCGAGCGCGGCGCGGGCCTCCTCGGCCGTGAGTGGCCTGCAGGGCCGGCGTGACCTGCGCGCTCAACGGAACCGCGAGCGAGCCACCGCCAACCGAGGCGAGAACGTCCGGGGAGAAGAACATGAGCGTTTCCAGATGCCCACCAGGCACGGGGTGGGACAGCTCGCACGCCGCGCCGCCCGGCGGAGTGGTGTACCGGCCGTCGAATGCCGATGACGGCGTCGACGTATGCCGGCCTCAGCGCGCTGGCCGGACAGCCCGAACGCCACCATCGACGCCGCGCGCCCGGCTCGCGCGACCACGGCGGATCCCGGCTGGCTAGCCGGGCGACACGGCGCCCGGCTCCACGGCGCTGCAGCCACCATCCGTGCAGTGTGAGTGCGATGAGTCTGCACCCGCTCGGGAGTCTTACCGGGCATGGCGACGGTCCTGTTGGAAGACAGCATGTCACTGGACGGCTGTGTCACAGTCCCGCCCTCAGCCGGCGCCCGCTGGACCGAAGCTGGCGAGCTGCTGCACGAGTGAATGCCCTGACGCGGCTGCGGCACCAACGGGACGGCCGCGCTTTCGCTTCCCCCGTCTCTCGGCGGTCAAGGGAAGGCCGATGACCCCCGACCGATCAATCTCTTCTCAACCTCAGCGGAAGGAACGCGAATGTCTCGAGTGTTTGTGACCATGGCGATGTCCCTGGACGGCTTCATCACCGGACCGCAGGACGACGCCCACAACCCGGCCGGAATCAACGGCATGCGCCTGATGGACTGGCTCGGCGACGGCAGCACCGATCAGGGCGACGGTGATGGCGGTGGCAACAAGTGGCGGCCCGGCGATCCCAACAGCCAGATCGTGTTCGACGAGATGCTTGCGACCGGTGCGGTCATCACCGGCAAACGGACCGGAGACTTCGCCGGCTACTGGGGTGGTGACCACCACAACGAAGTGCCGATCTTCGTCCCCACCCACCAGCCACCGGCCCAGAACCCGTTCCCGCGGGTCCACTACGTCACCGACGGCATCCAGGCGTGCGTGGAACAGGCCAAAGCGGCCGCCGGAGACCGCGACGTGATGCTGCACGGCGCCTACACCGCCCAGCAGGCCCTCAAAGCCGGTGTGCTCGACGCTATCGAGATCCAGCTCCGGCCACTCCTGCTCGGCCAGGGCCGGCGCCTGTTCGACGGCCTGCCCCCAGAGCACATCGAGCTCGACCTCGTCCGCACGCTTCGAGCGCCCAGCACCCTGCACCTGCGCTACGAGGTACGACACCCATGACGCAACCGAGCAGTCCCGCCATCCGGCTGGACATGTCCATCTCCCTCGACGGCTACGTGGTCGGCCCGCAGGACAGCACGGACGAGCCGATGGGCATCGGCGGGTTCCGGCTGTTCAACTGGCTGGACCACCGCCTCGACCCGGGACCGAACGGTCAGGTGTTCGCCGAGATGAGCGCGACCCGTGCCGTGATCGCGGGCCGCCGCACCTACGAGCACGCCGACCGATGGCACGGCGACCACCACGACGGCGTCCCGGTCTTCGTGCTCACCCACCACGTGCCGAAGGAGCCTCCGCCAGGCAGCGTCCACTACGTCACCGACGTCCACGCCTGCGCCGCGCAGGCCCGCGCCGCCGCCGGCGACGCCGACGTGGTGGCGCAAGGCGCGGGAGCCGCCCAAGCGCTGCTACGGGCCGGTGAGCTCGACGAGCTGGAATTGCACGTCGTCCCCGTCCTCCTGGGACAAGGACGACGGCTGTTCGACGACCTGCCCGCCGAGCCGACCGAGCTCGAGCTGACCCGCGAGTTGAGCGCTGCAGACGCTGACACCGAGCACCGGGTTCTGCACCTGCGCTACCGCATACAGAGATCGTCATCCACCCAGACCACGGGAGGAAACTGATGAGGACCTTGCATCTAGGCCTCCGGGTCGCTGATCGCGATGAAGCGGTCGCCTTCTACACGGCCATCGGTTACGAGGTGGTCGGGCGGATGCCGAAGACAACGTCCGGACAGCTGACAATGCTCAAACTGCCCGCCGACGACGCCGTGAGCGTCGAGCTTGTCTTCGACCCAACCGAAGGTGGCAGGAACCGGGGCACCGGCCTCAGCCACTTCGTCATCAAGGTGGAATCAATGCACTCCACGATCACCGACCTCAGGGCGAAGGGCATCGAGGTCGCTGAACCCGAGTCACCCGATGGCTCAGTGGACTTCCTGACCACCTGGATCACCGACCCCGACGGCAACCGGATCGAGCTGGTCCAGTGGCCAACCGGCCATCCCGACGGCATCACCGCCGCTGACTGGTCGGGACAGCAACGAAGCTGAGACGAGAAGACGATCATGAGCACCCGCCGGAGGCAGGCTGAAGTGACGGAATCAATCGCGAACCTGCTCGAGTAGGCCCAGGTCGTCGCGGCACGCCCAATGCTCGACGATCATTCCGTCGGCGACGCGCCAGATGTGGATGAACGTCCACGCCGTGGGGCGACCCGACGGGGGCACATCGGCGAGCAGCGGCATAGTGGACTCTCGATGGGTGCCATGCAAAGTGAGATGCTGCGCGACGATGGCGCCCTCACCGATGAGGTGGTGCTGTTCTAGGGTGACCGGTCCGAGATCGTGCTCGATGGTGCGCAAGATCCGGGCCAGGCCGCTGCGGCCCTGAGGACCGGCCGCGTGATTGACCATGTCCACGGCGACGAGCTCGAGGAAGGTGTCGTCGCCTGCCTGCTGGCGTCGAAGCATCTCCTCCACGATCTCCCGCGCGCCTCGTTTATCCATGCGGGCAGCATCCCATCGCAAAGTCCGCTGCAAGTCACAGACCTCGGCTAGCGCATACGAGTCGCAGGCCGTCCGTCCAGGGTTCGGAAGCGGCGCCGAAACAGCGATCGGACGCCGAGGTACGGTCGGATTATGAGCACTGAACTGACCGGAAAGAAGATTGCCTTCCTCGTGGCCAACGAGGGTATCGAGCAGGCGGAACTCACCGAGCCGTGGCAGGCAGTGGCCGACGCGGGCGCGCAGCCGGTGCTCATCGCCCCGAAGGAGGGCACCGCGCAGGCGTTCAACCACCTCGACAAGGGCGACACGTTCGACGTGGACGTCGTCACCGGCGATGCCGCCGTGGACGACTACGCCGGCCTGGTGCTACCGGGCGGTGTAGCCAACCCTGACCAACTGCGGCAGGACGCCGCCGCCGTATCCTTGGTCAAGCAGTTCGCCGCCGCCGGCAAGCCCATCGGCGTCATATGCCACGGCCCGTGGACGCTCGTCGAGGCCGGCGTCACCGCGGGCAAGACGCTGACCAGCTGGCCCAGCCTGCGCACTGATCTGCGCAACAGTGGCGCGACGTGGGTGGACGAAGAGGTCCATCGTGACCCGGCCGGAGGCTTCGTGCTGATCTCCAGCCGCAAGCCCGACGACCTGCCGGCCTTCACCAAGGCGCTGGTCAGCGAGTTCGCCGGTTCCGGCTCCTGAGCTGACCACAGGGTACCGGCGCGATGTGACCGTCGGCTCCTGACCGCCCGCTCCTGGGCGCCGGCCATTGGTTTGGCCGCGCTTCGTAGGCTGTAGCGGTGACCGCAACGCGTCCTGCGCCCGTCGTCCTTGCCGATCCCTCGGGGCTGGACGACTGGCGGGAGCTGCCGGCGGCCCAGCAGCCGTCATGGCCGGATCCTGACGAGCTGCAGCAGGTATCCCGGACGCTGTCCGAGCTGCCGCCGCTGGTGGTGGCCAGCGAGGTCGATCAGCTGCGCGAGCGGCTGGCCGCCGTTGCCCGGGGCGAGGCCTTCCTGCTCCAGGGTGGCGACTGCGCCGAGACCTTCCAGACGTCCTCGCAGTCCGACATCGCCGGCAAGGTGCGCGTGCTGCTGCAGATGGCGGTGGTGCTTACGTACGGCGCGTCGATGCCGGTGGTCAAGGTCGGCCGGGTGGCCGGGCAGTACGCCAAGCCGCGCAGCAGCGAGATCGACGCCTTCGGGTTCCACACCTACCGCGGCGACATGGTCAACGACCTGGCGCAGGACCACGATCGTCGGCGCCCTGATCCCCAGCGGATCCTGCGGGCCTACCACACCGCGGCCACGACGCTGAACCTACTTCGGGCCTACGCCGGTGGTGGCCTGGCGGCGCTGGACCGCGTCCACTCCTGGAACACGGCGTTCGCCCGCGACACCGACACCGGCTTGCGCTACGAGCAGACGGCTAGCGAGATCGACCGGGCGGTGCGGTTCATGCGGGCCTGCGGCGTGCACGACGGCGCGCTGGAGGGCGTCGAGCTGTACGCCAGCCACGAGGCCCTGATCCTGGAGTACGAGCGGGCGTTGACCCGCGTCGAGGACGGCCGGGCCTACGACCTGTCCGGCCACTTCGTGTGGGTGGGGGAGCGGACCCGCCAGCTCGACGGCGCACATCTGGACTTCGTGTCCCGCATCGCCAATCCGATCGGGGTGAAGCTCGGGCCGACGACCACGCCGGAGTTCGCAGCCGAGTTGGTCGAGCGCCTTGATCCGGACAACACTCCGGGTCGACTGACGCTGATCAGCCGGATGAGCAACTCGCGGGTGCGCGACGCCCTGCCGCCTATCGTGGAAAAGGTTCAGTCCACCGGGCACCTCGTGGTCTGGCAGTGCGACCCGATGCACGGCAACACCCAGGAGACGCCGGCCGGCGTGAAGACCCGGCACCTGGATCGCATCCTCGACGAGGTCGACGGGTTCTTCGACGTCCACGCCGACCTCGGCACCCATCCCGGTGGGCTGCACGTCGAGTTGACCGGCGACGACGTCACCGAGTGCATCGGCGGCACCGCCGACCTCACCGCGGCCGACCTGGGCCGGCGGTATGAGACCGCGTGCGACCCGCGACTGAACATCGAACAGTCCCTCGAGTTGGCGTTCCGGGTGGCCGAGCGGCTGGTGTCCGAACGTCGCCGGCGAGAGGCCACGGTCGAGGAGCGCGGCCGGTGACCGACGGCTTCGACGACACCGTCGACCTCCGGTCGGACACCGTCACCCGGCCGACGGCGGCCATGCGCGCGGCCATGGCGGCCGCGCCGGTCGGCGACGACGTCTACGGCGAGGACCCCGAGGTCAACCGGCTGCAGGACGAAGTGGCCGAGCTGCTCGGCTTCGAAGCCGCCCTGTTCGTACCGACCGGATCGCTCGGCAACCAGCTCGGGCTGCGGCTGCTGGCCAAGCCTGGACAGGAGATCGTCTGCGACACGATGGCCCACATCGCCCGGGCCGAACTGGGTGCGGCCGCCGCGTTCTCCGGGATCACGTTCCGCACCTGGCCGGCGATCCGTGGGCGGCTACGGGCGACCGATGTCCGCGGCCTGATCGCCCCGGCGGCCGGCCCGTACCTGGTCTCGACCGCGGCCATCGCCGTGGAGAACACCCACAACTTCGGCGGCGGCACGGTCCAGGCCCCGCAGGAGGTGGCGGCGGTGGTGGCGCTGGCCCGGGAGCACGGCCTCGCCCTGCACCTGGACGGTGCCCGGTTGTTCAACGCGGCGGTGGCCTCCGAGCGCTCGCCGGCCCAGCTGGCCGCCGGATTCGACACTGTGTCGGTGTGCTTGTCGAAGGGGCTCGGCGCGCCGGTGGGTTCGGTGCTGGCGGCGAGTGCTGATGGCATCGCTGAAGCGCGGGTCTGGCGCAAGCGCTACGGAGCCGGGATGCGCCAGGTCGGCATCCTGGCCGCGGCCGGGCGCTACGCCCTCGCCCACCACGTCGAGCGGCTGGCCGAAGACCACGCCCGCGCGCGACGTCTGGCCGAGGCCCTCGGCGCCGACGCCACGACGGTCGACACCAACATCGTCGTACTGGACGTGCCGGACGCCGCGGAGGTGGCGGCCAAGGCCGCGGCCGACGGAGTGCTGGTCTCCGCGCTCGGCCCGAGTTTCCTGCGCCTGGTCACCCACCTCGACGTCGACGACGCGGGGCTGGCCCGGGCGACTGAGATCCTCCGGCCGCTCGTGGGAGTGGGTGGCGCATGACCTTCTCCGTCGTGGGGCGCAGCGAGGACGGCTCGGCCTGGGGGGTCGCGGTGGCCTCGAAGTTCCTCGCCGTCGGTGCGGTGGTACCAGCGGCCGAAGCCGGGGTGGGTGCGATCGCGACGCAGGCGGCGGCCAACCTGCGCTACCGACCGGATGGCTTGGCCCTGCTGCGGTCCGGGCACAGTGCCCAGGAGACCCTCGACCGGCTGATCGCCGCGGACGACGGGCGCGCCGAGCGCCAGGCCGGCGTGGTCGATGCGGCCGGCGAGGCCGCCACCTTCACCGGACCGGAGTGCATGGTTTGGGCCGGTGGACGCACCGCGGCGAACATGGCCGTGCAGGGCAACATCCTCACCGGCCCGGACGTCGTGGATCGGATGGTGCGGTCATGGCAGGACGTCCCGTCCGATCGGCCATTGGCCCGGCGACTGCTGGCCGCGCTGCGGGCCGGCGACCAGGCCGGCGGTGACCGGCGGGGCCGGCAGTCGGCCGCGCTGCTCGTGGTCAGCCCGGGCGCGGGGTACGGCGGGGGAAGCGACGTGCTGGTCGACCTGCGGGTGGACGACTCGGCCGATCCGTGCGCCGAGTTGGAGCGCCTGCTCGACCGCCACGACCTTTACTTCGGCCGCCCGGCCGAGGGCGACCTGCTGAGGGTCACCGGCGAGGTCGGCGACCGGGTGTCCAGTGCGCTGGCCCGACTCGGCTACGAGCGCCTGGACGATTGGGTGGGCACGGAAAACTACGAGATGCGCGTGGTCGACGGACGAATCGACCGGGCCGTCCTGGCCGTGCTCGAGCAGCAGGCCGCCGACCGCGGTTGACTTCGCGGCCGGCTACGCCTCGCTCGAGCCGCGCCGGGTGACCAGCGCGTCGATGATCAGGCTGATGCCGATACCCAGCATCCAGACGTCCTTGGCGATGGGGGCGCCGGCGGGAGTGGGGCGGGGGTCGTGCGGCTCGTGCATGCCCGGCGTACGCCACCACATGCCGAGCAGGGATCCGGAGAAGCCGCTGAGGCCGGCTCCGGCCAGCGCGGGTGGCACGAACGGCGTGAGCAGGGCGGTGCCGAGCGCGATCTCCCCGGCGCTGAGCAGGCGCAGGAAACGGGTGGCCTCGATGTCCTTGAAGGCCGGGTAGGCGCCCGAGGCCATGCCGTGCAGGCCCTGCGCGGTCTGGACGTCGCCGTGGCGCTTGGCCAGCCCGGAGTTGAGGATGTACGCACCGGTGGCCAGGCGCAGGGGCGCCCGGCGGAGCTTGGCCGACAGGGTCATGGCCGAACGGTAGCCGACCGGACCTAGACGACGTAGTTCCTAGACGACGTAGCTCCTAGACGACGTAGAGGGTGACGGTGGCGCCCTTGCGCAGCCGGGTCCCGGCCGGTGGGTCGACGCCGACCACCAGTCCGTTCCCGCGACCGAACGTCTGCCTGACCTTGACCTCGAAGCCCGCGGCCTCCAGGGTGTCGCGGGCGTCGGACAGCCGGGTAAAGCTGCCCAGCTCGGGCACCGTTACCAACTGCGGTCCGCCGGAGACGACCAGGCGCACCGTACTGAACTTGCGCGCGGAACCGCCGGACGGGTCCTGGCGGATCACGGTTCCTTCGGCCACGGTGTCGCTGTACTGCTGGTCGACGGTGACCGTGAACTTGGCCGTTTCCAGCGCGGCAACGGCGTCGTCCTTGGCTTGACCGGTCTCGTCGGGAACGTCGACCAGCGGCGCCCCGGTGGACACGAACACCGTCACCACGTCGTTCTTCTTGACCGCTGCTCCGGCCTTGGGCGACGTGCCGACCACCGCGCCGGCCGGAATCGAGTCGTCGGCGCGCTCGGAGTACACGGTCCGCACTCCCCGGCCGGCGAGGGCGGCCAGGGTGGTCCGAGCCGCCGCGCGGCTCTTGCCGGCCACGTCGGGCACCCGGAAGAACGTCGGGCCGCCCGACACGACCAGGTGCACGGTGCGCCCCCGTACCAGCCGGGCGCCGTTTCCGGGTTCGGTATCGATGACCTCTCCCCTGGGCACCGTGTCGTCGGCCACGGGGGAGTTGGTGGCGACCTGGAACCCCTCGTCGCGGAGGCGGGCGGTTGCGTCGGCCACCCGCTGGTGGCTCACGTCGGGGACGCTGCTGTAACGGCCGGACGCGAACCACCAGCTGCCGTAAGTGATCAGTACGGCGGCGAGGACGAGGACGAGAGTGCCGACCAGGGTGCGCAGCCACCGCCGGGGACGACGCGTGCCCGGACCCCCGGTCGCGGTGGCCGTGCCCCGTCCGGAACGGCTCCCGGCTCGCGCCGAGGGAGGCGGTGCCGCCGGCCTCGCGGGCGCACTCAGCCCGGCCCCACGCGCCGGCCCGGCGGATCCGTCGACCAGCGTGTGGTGCGCTCCGCCGGGCGGCCCGGGCGCCGGAGCGGTGACGACCCCCGGCCCGAATTCGGCTCCGTTGGCCGGGTGGGGAATCGGCCGTCCGCCGGCGGGATAGGCGCCCGGTCGGTCGCCGGGCGTGCGCGGCCGGGCCGGCACCCGCAGGACCGGCAGTCGCAGCTGGCTGCGCACCTCGTGCAGTGCGGCTAGGAACGCCCCCGCGTCCGGCGGTCGCCGCATCGGATCGCGCGACGTGGCCCGCTGCACGAGCGCGTCCAAGGGCGCGGCGATGCCACGTTGCCGGCTCGACGGCGCCGGAACGTCCTGGTGCACGTGCTGATAGGCAACGGCCATGGAGTCCGGCCCGGAGTACGGGGTCCGGCCGGTCAACAGCTCGAACAGCACGATCCCGGCCGAGTAGACGTCGGAGCGGATGTCGGCGCTGCTGCCGCGGAACTGCTCGGGCGAGCTGTAGGCCACCGTGCCCATCATCAGGCCGGTGCGGGTGGAGCCGGCGTTGGCTTCGACCGCCCGGGCCAGCCCGAAGTCGGCCACCTTCACCAGGCCCTCGTCGGAGAGCAGGATGTTCTCCGGCTTCACATCGCGGTGGACGAGCCCGGCCCGGTGGGCCGCGGCCAGGGCCAGCAGCACCGGCTCCATGATCGACACCGCTTCGGCCGGGGAGAGCCGGCCACGCTCGCGCAGCAGGTCGCGAAGTGTGCGCCCGTGGACAAGCTCCATGACAAGGAAGGTCAGGCCGCCGTCGCTGCCCTGGTCGTACACCGAGACCGCGTTGATGTGGGAGAGCTTGGCCGCGGTGCGGGCTTCCCGGGCGAACCGGTCGACGAATACCGGGTCGGACGACAGGGACGGGGCCATGATCTTGACCGCGACCTCGCGCTCGAGGCGCTCGTCGGTGGCCGCGTACACGGTGGACATGCCGCCCACGGCCAGGGGCGCGCGGATGCGATACCGACCCTCGAGCTGGTGGCCGAGCAGAGGATCAACCGCGGCCTGCACGGCGGCTGAGTCTACCCAGCCGGACCCCGTCGGCCGGGGCGCGCGCGCCGTAGGGTCGCTTTCCGTGGCCCCCTCTGCCCGCCCGGCCCGCCGCGGCGGTGACCCCGACCGGGTGGAGATCCTGATGGACGCTGACCGGCCCGGCGGACGGGTGCTGCTGCTCGATCGGGTCCGGCAGTCCTACGTCGACCTCGAGGACCCGGGTTACCTTGACTTCGAGTACATGCGGTGGGCCGCCTGCGTGATCGCCGCGCTGCCGGAGGGTCCACTGGCCGTCACCCACGTCGGCGGTGGGGCGGGGACCCTGGTCCGCTATATCAGCGCCCAGCGGCCAGGCAGCACGAACATCGTCTGCGAACCGGACGTCGAACTGACCGAGCTGGTGCGGGCCCGGCTGCCCTTCGCCCGCGACGTCCGGGTGCGCATCCGCCCCGTGGACGGGCGCAGCGGAGTGGCCGCACTGGCCGATGCCAGCGCCGACCTGGTGGTGCTCGACGCGTTCGCCGGTGGCCGGGTTCCGGCCGAGCTGACGACCGTCGAGTTCTTCGCCGACGTGGCCCGGGTGCTGCGCGCCAGCGGCGTGTTGATCGCCAACCTCGGCGACGGCGGCGGGCTCGACTACACACGCCGAGTGGTAGCCGGTCTGCTGGCCGCCCTCCCCTCGGCAATGGTGATCGCCGACAAGGGCGTCCTGGCCGGCCGGCGCTACGGCAACATCCTGCTCGCCGCCGGACGCGTCGGCCTGCCGCTGGAAACCGTGCGCCGCGGCCTGGCCGCCGAGCCGTTTCCCAGCCAGGTGCTCACCGGCGCGGCGTTGACTCGCTGGGTCGGCGGCCGGGACCCGTTCGCCGACGCCGACGCGCGCCGTTCGCCGGCACCACCGGAGGAGACGTGGCGGGTGGCGCGGGCCAGCGACTTCTTGACAGAGTGACGGCCATGCCCGTTCTGCCCGGTGACGTCCGCAGCAGCCTCGTCGCCGGAGGCAGCGCCTTCGTGATCTACCTCGTGATCGGATTGGCCATCGGGGAGCCGGCCACGCCCACCGTCCTGATCGCCGTCTTGCTCGGCGTGGTGACCGCGGTGGTCACGCTGGCCGTCAGTCGCCTGACCACGCGCCGCCGCCGTCTGTGAGCCCGGACGACATATCGGTGCTGAGCGGTCAAACCTGGAGCGCGCGGCACGAGGATGCGACGATCCCGCTATGACCAAGAAGAAGTCGCATCGTGACGGCCACGCCAAGCCGCCCCGCCTCGACCGCGCGGTGTACGAGGCCGAGGTGTTCCGCCTCCAGGCTCAGGTGGTCGTGCTGCAGGAGTGGGTGCGGACGTCCGGGGCGCGAGTCATGGTGATCTTCGAAGGCCGCGACGCAGCGGGCAAGGGCAGCGCGATCAAGCGGGTCAGCGAATACCTGAACCCTCGGGTCGCCCGGACGGTCGCATTGCCGGCGCCGAGCGACCGCGAACGGGGCGAGTGGTACTTCCAGCGCTACATCGAGCAGCTGCCCGTGGCCGGCGAGATCGTGTTCATGGACCGGTCCTGGTACAACCGCGGCGGCGTGGAGCACGTGATGGGCTTCTGCACGCCGGAGCAACACGCCCGCTTCCTCGAGCAGTGCCCGATCGTCGAGCGACTGCTGATCGAGGACGGTGTGCTGCTGCGCAAGTACTGGTTCTCGGTGAGCGACGATGAGCAGGAACGGCGGTTCCGATCCCGCCTGGACGATCCGATGCGGCGCTGGAAGCTCTCGCCGATGGACCTCGAATCGATCCGTCGTTGGGAGGACTATTCGCGGGCCAAGGACGAGATGTTCGCCTCAACCGACACTGAAGACTCACCCTGGTTCATCGTCGAGGCCGACGACAAGCGCCGCGCCCGGATCAACATGATCGCCCACCTGCTGTCGACGATTCCCTACGAGGAGGTCGAGCGGGTGCCGCTCGCGCTGCCACCCCGGCCCACCGCGGTGAACTACGTCCGGCCCCCACGCGAGCTGTACCACGCGGTGCCCGACCATGCCGCCGCCCTCACGTCGTCGAAGAAATAGACGCGCCGGACGGGTCGCTCGGCCGGGACCGCGCACGGACGGTGTACTCGAGGTGTGTGACGCCGATCCCTTCGATCACTCGCGGGCGGTCCTCGAGCTCGATCGGCGCCGTCCGGAGGTGGTCGAAGAAGCGGATCCCTCCCCCGAGCAGCACGGGCACCAGGCTGACGTGGATCACGTCGAGTAGGCCGGCGTCGAGGCACTGCTGGGCGATGGTGGAGCTGGCGATCGCCACCACTTTGTCACCAGCGGTGGCCGAGGCCTGGCGAATCGCGCTCTCGACCCCGTCGGTCACGAAGGTGAACGGCGCCTCTGGGTACGCCCAGTCGTCGGGGGCGGTGTGGGTGACGACGTACACCGGAGCCCCGACCGGGTGCTTACCGCTCCAGCCGTGGGTGAGATCGAACAAACGGCGTCCGCAGACGAGCGCCCCGACGGATCGAAACGCCCGGTCGAGGTGCTCGGCGCTGGCCGAGTCGACGGTGAAGGTGCGGTCGTCGCCCGGCGCAGTCACCTCGTGCTGGCCCTTATGCATCCAGGCGAACACGTGCTCGACTTGGTCCTGCGGTCCGGCGACGAACCCGTCGAGGGTCATCGACATGTCGGCGACGACGGTGGCCATCTGGCTCTCCTTGCGGGGGTCGGGTCAGAACTGGGCTCCGGTGCGCCAGGACATCTGCTGCAGGACCCATGTGTTTCCATCGGGGTCGGCGAACGGCGCGTAGCGCACGTCCGGTCCGCTGGATTCGTCGATGTCCCCGACCGCTACCCCGCGAGCGATCAGGTCCTTGCGGGCCGACTCGATGTCGGCGACCACGAGGTGCAGCGCGCGGATGACCCCGGCGGCCATGTCGATGTGGGCCAGACCGGTACTGAGCACGATCGAGCAGGCCGAACCGGGTGGCGTCAGCTGCACCACCCGCACGCCGGTAGCCGGCCGGACGTCGACGTCCTCGACGAAGCCCACCTGGGTGACGTAGAACTCCTTGGCCCGGTCCACATCGGCCACCGGAACCGGCACCAGCTCCAACTTCATGTCCACTGTTTCACCCTCTCGTCGGTACGTAGAGGTGAGACCGCCCCGGCGTTCGGAAATCATCGGCGGTCAGGTCGGTCAGGTCTCCTCGAGGTCGGCTCCGCACGCGGCCCGGCCGCCGTCGACCGGCACGACCGCGCCGGTGACGAAGCTCGCGGCCTCGGAGCGCAGATAGGCCACGGTGTCGGCGACTTTCTCGACTCGTCCGACCCGACCCAGCGGATGCAATGCCGCCATCTGTGCCGAGGTGCGGGCCGCCGCCTCGGTCGAGCTCCATGGCCACCACGGCCCCGCCGTCGGCGAGCAACCGCTCGACGATCGCCCGGCCGACACCGCGGCCACCACCGGTGACGACGTAGGACCGAGTCATCCGGCAACCCCCTCGGCCACGCAGCCTATCGACGGGCCGGTCGTGCTCCGGCCGGCCGCCGGATGGCAGGCTGGTCGGCATGCAGACCGACGTGTCCTCCCTGGACCTGCTGACGCTGCCCGACGTCGCCGAGCGGCTGGCGATCCCGATCACCCAGGTCCAGCAGATGGTCCGCGACGGTCACCTGGTCGCCCTTCGCACCGACGGCGTGCCGCCGTCGGTGCCCGCCGCACTGCTCTCGGACGAGGGACCGGTGAAGGGCCTGTCCGGCGTCATCACCCTGCTGCGCGACGCCCGCTACACCGACGCCGAGATTGTCGACTGGCTCTATCGGGCCGACGACTCACTGCCGGGGACGCCGATCGAGGCCCTGCGGGCCAATCGCGGCACCGAGGTCAAACGGCGCGCGCAGGCCGCGGGATTCTGAGCGGGCGATGCGCCACCTCACCTACCTCGCTCTGCTGGCCGCCTGCCTGCTCGGCACGCTGCCGTTGGAGCTGGTCATCGGCGCGCGGGTCTACCGGCAGTGGCGGCGAGTGGTGGGCGCGGTGTTCCCGGTGGCCGCGGCGTTCATCGTGTGGGACTGGCTGGCGGTGCGGGCCGGGTGGTGGTCCTTCGACCGCCGCTACATCCTCGGCGTGCGCCTGGGCCTGCCGCTGGAGGAACTGCTGTTCTTCGTTGTCGTGCCGTTCTGCGCCATCCTCACCCTGGAGGCCGTGCACACGCTGCGGCCGGACTGGGCGTTGGGTGCCGACGCCGCGAAGGCCGCGCCGACCGGCGCCCAGCCGGCACCGGAGCGCACGCCGTGACCTACACCCAGGGCGTCGCCGTGGCCGTCGCGCTGAGCCTCACCCTGGATCTGGCCGTCCTGCGCACCCGGCTGGTGACGCGGCAGGTGTTCTGGGCCAGTTACGGCATCGTCCTGGGCTTCCAGCTCGCAGTGAACGGCGTGTTGACCGGCCTTGACATCGTGCAGTACGACCCGCGGCGCATCCTCGGCCCGCACCTTGTGTTCGCACCGATCGAGGACGTCGGGTTCGGGTTCGCTCTGATCACGGCCACGCTCTCGTCATGGGTGTGGCTCGGGCGCCGCGGCGGGCGGCCAGCGCGCGGGCCAGGCCGGGCAGAGCCACCCGCAGCCGACGCCCGCGTCCCACGGTGATCCGGCGGTCGAGCACCTGGTAGTCCGTACGTTCGACTGCGCCGAGGATGTCGCCGTAGAGCGTGAACGCGGTGCGCACACAATGCCGCGACACCGGCTCGAGTAGGTCAATACCGGGTTCGGCCTCGGCGTAGAGATTGCGCGTGCGGGCGATCTCGGCCCGCAGTGCGGCCTTCACCGCCGGGGTGACGCGCCGCTGCTCGAGGTCGGCCGGGTCCACGCCCGCGCGGCGCCATGTCTCCTGCGGCAGGTAGACGCGGCCCCGGTCGAGGTCCTCGCCGACGTCACGGATGAAGTTGGTCAGCTGGAATGCGATGCCGAGCTTGGCCGCGTAGGGCTCGGCCCGAACCGGTGTGACGACGGTGCCGAGGATCGGCACCAGCTGCAGACCGATCACCGCGGCGCTGCCGTGCACGTAACCCATCAGGTCGTCGAAGGTGTCGTAGCCGGTGACGGTGAGGTCGGAGCGCATGGAGGCCAGGAAGTCGGCGAACAGGGACGGGTCGAGCTCGTAGCGCCGTGCGGTGTCGCTGACCGCGCGGCAGGAGGGGTCCTCGGCGTCGGCGCCGCGCGCGAAATCGGCGGCAAAGGCGTCCATCGCCGCCGCCCGCTCGGCCGGTGTGCGCCCGTCGCCGGTGTCGTCCACGATCTCGTCGGCGGTGCGCGCGAAACCGTAGAGCGCATGCACGGCCGGACGTCGAGGTGGCGGAAGGAGGCGGGTGGCCAGGAAGTAGGTCCGCCCGTGGCCGGCCGCCAGATCCCGGCAGCGGCGGTAATCCGCCCGCAGCTGCGGGTCGCGAACGCCGGCCGCGTCGAGTTCGTCCACGTCAGCGGTCAGCCGGCGCGCCGACCGGGCAGGCCGGCAACCACGACCTGGTTGCTGGTGCGACCGGTCACCCGCTCGGCCGCGAGCCGCCCGGACAGCAACACCATGGGTACGCCGACGCCGGGTTGGGTGTTCGCTCCGCAGAAGACCAGGTTCTCGACCTGGCGGGAGAGAGTCGGCGCCCGGAACGGACCGGTCTGCAACAGCCGGTGGCTGGCCGAGAACGGTGCGCCGGCGGCCAGCCCGGAGGCCTCCCAGTCGGCCGGGGTCACCAGCCGCTCCACCTCGATGCCCTCGGTGATGGTGCCGAGGCCGCGGTGCTGCAGCGTGGCCACCATCTCGTCGCGGTAGCGGGGACCCTCGCTGCCCCAGTCCAGGTGCGCGCCGGTGTGGGTGTTCGGTGTGGGGAACAGCACGTAGTGGGTGTGCCGTCCGGGCGGGGCCAGCGAAGGATCGGTCAGTGAGGGATTGCTGATCAGCAGCGACGGGTCGGTCATAAGCTGGCCGCGGTCGATGATCTCGGCGAAGGTGCCTTCCCAGGCCCGGCCGAAGTCGATGGTGTGGTGCAGACCGCCCTCGTCGCGCCCCGTGCCGCCGATGTGCAGCAGCGCGCACGACGGGGAGTAGCGCAATTTGCGCACCGAGCGGGGCGTGCGGACATCGGGCAGCAGGGTGTCGTAGGCCATTGGCAGGTCGGCATTGATGACAACCACGTCGGCCGGAATCCGCTCGCCACCGGTGGTGATCACGGCGCGGGCCCGGCCGCCGGTGACCTCCACCCGTTCTACCTCGGTGCCGTAGCGGAACACCACGCCGTGCTCGGACGCGGCGTCGGCCATCGCGGTGGCCACCGCGTGCATCCCACCGCGCGGGAACCACACGCCCCGCACGCAGTCCATGTAGGAGATGACCGCGTAGATCGCCAGCGCCTCCTGGGGCGCCAGCCCGGCGTACATCGCCTGGAAGCTGAACATCCGGCGCAGGCGCTCGTCGGGAAAGAAGTCGCCGACCTTGGCCCCGAGCCGGCGCAGGCCCCCCAGACGCAGGATGCGCAGGCCGTCGAGACCGACCAGCGCGGCCGGGGAGTCGAGGTTGCGGTCGATGAACGAACTCTGTTCCGCCCGGTACAGCTGCTCGAGGTAGGCCACGAAGCGCCGGTAGCCGTCGACGTCGGCCGGGCTGCAGGTGCGCTCGATCTCCGCGGTCATCGCCTCGGCGTCGGTGTGCACGTCGATCACCGAGCCGTCGGCGAAGCGGGCGCGGTAAGCCGGGTCCACGGCGATCAGGTCGAGCCGGTCGGCCAGCTTCTCCCCGACACAGGCCAGCGCGTCGTCGATCAGCTCCGGCATGGTCAGCACCGTCGGACCGGTGTCGAAGGTGTAGCCATCGATGCGCAGTTGACCGGCTCGCCCCCCGGGACGGTCGTTGCGCTCCACCACGGTGACCGAACGGCCGGCGCCGGCCAGGCGCAGCGCGGCCGAGAGTCCGCCCAGCCCGGCGCCGACGATCACCACGGAGTCGGTCGGGCCGGGCACGGTTCGCATGGCAGTAAATGTAGTGACGGGCCCCCGGAGTGAACCGCGGCGGGGCGCAGCCGCGGCGATCGCGCCCGGCGTCGGGTCAGGTCTGGCGCTGGGTCGCTGCGGTGGCGAGCTCGCGCAACGCCGAGCGGGCCTCGGGACGGATCACCGCATCGTCGAGGGCGTGTAGCGCCCGCTGATGCCGGTCGGTGATCATCGTCTCCACCTCGGCTAGCGCTCCGGTGTCGAGGATCAGTGCGCGCAGGGCGGCCACGCCGTCGTCGTCGAGGCGTCGGTCGCCGAGATACCGGTCGAGCAGCGCCCGCCCCGCGGGGTCCGCGCCGTCATGGGCCAACGCCACCAGCACCGTGCGCTTGCCCTCGCGCAGGTCGTCCCCGGCCGGCTTGCCAGTGGCGTTCGGGTCGCCGAAGACGCCGAGCACGTCGTCGCGCAGCTGGAAGGCCTCGCCCACCGGCACGCCGTAGGCGGATAGGGCGTCGAGCACGGCCGACCCCGCGCCGCCGGCGGCCGCGCCGAACTGCAGCGGACGTTCCACCGTGTACTTGGCCGACTTGAAGCGGGCCACGCGCAGGGCCGACTCCACCGAGTGCTGCCCGCGGGCCTGGTCGAGCACGTCGAGGTACTGCCCGGCCATCATCTCCGCGGCCATCGCCTCGAACACCGTGCGCGCGCGTCGCCCGGCGACCACGCCGAGGTCCGCCCCGTCGACCATGGCCGCCGACCACGTGAGCAGCAGATCACCGAGCAGGATGGCGACCGCCGCGCCGAACCCGTCACCCGCGCCCGGCCAGCCGGCGTCGTCATGTCGCGCGGCGAAGCGGGTGTGCGTGGCCGGCCGACCTCGGCGGGTGGCCGAGTCGTCGATGAGGTCGTCGTGTACGAGCGCCGCGGCGTGCAGCAGTTCCAAGCTGGCCGCGGCGGTGATCAGGGCGTCCTCACCCGAGGCGCCGTCGGCGTGCACGCAGCGCCAGCCCCAGTAGGCGAACGTCGGTCGCATCCGCTTGCCGCCGGAGAGAACCACATCGCGGGCCGCGTCGACCACCTCGGCCACATCGTCACCGGCCGCGGATAGCGTGCCCGCGCGATCGGCGAGGAACGTCGCCAGCGCCTCGTCCACCCGGGCCACGACGGTCCGTGCGGTCGAACGCTGCGACGGGACCGGCACGCGGACACCCTACGGGCGCAAGGTCGGCGGTTACGCTGTCGGTTATGCCGCGCACCGTTGCCGAGCAGCTCGGCACCGGGCGGCCCACCTTCTCCTTCGAGTTCATGCCGCCGCGCACGGACGAAGCCGAGCGCCAGCTGTGGAAGGCGATCCGCGAACTCGAGCCGCTCAAGCCGTCGTTCGTGTCGGTGACCTACGGGGCGGGCGGCTCCACCCGCGAGCGCACGATCGAAGTCACCGAACGGATCGCGCAGGACACCACGTTGTTGCCGGTGGCCCACCTGACTGCCGTCGACCATTCCGTGGCCGAGTTGCGCACGATCATCGGCCACCTGGCGGCGGCCGGGGTGGTCAACATGCTGGCCCTGCGCGGTGATCCGCCCGGTGATCCGCTGGGGGAGTGGCGCACCCATCCGCGCGGCCTCGAGTACGCCGCCGACCTGGTCCGGCTGCTGCGCGAGCACGGCGACTTCTGCGTCGGAGTGGCTGCGTTCCCGTATCGCCATCCCCGCTCGGCCGACGTCGAGGCCGACACCCAGCGCTTCGTCGACAAGTGCCGGGCCGGGGCCGACTACGCGATCACCCAGATGTTCTTCGACGCGGATGACTACCTGCGGCTGCGCGACAGGGTGAACACGGCCGGGTGCACCGTGCCGATCCTCGCCAGCATCATGCCGATCACCTCGATGCGGGTGTTCGAGCGGATACCGAAGTTGTCGGGCGCGCCGTACCCGCCGGCGCTGGCCGAGCGCTTCGCCGGTGTGGCCGACGACCCGGCCGCAGTGCGCGCGCTCGGCATCGAGGAGGCCACGGCGCTGTGCCGGCGGCTGCTCGACGAAGGCGTGCCGGGCATCCACTTCGATACGTTCAACTGGTCGCGGGCCACCCGCGAGGTGTGGGCCAACCTGGAGCTGTCCACCCAACCCGGCTGACGTTTGCTGGTCGCGCTGCGACCTGCCGCTCCGCGGATCTTCATGCCCGTCGACTGTGCCGACGCCGCGTTGGCCTGAAGATCGGCCTCGGGTCGGATCGGGTTGGGTCGGATTGGGTCGGATTGGGTCGGGTCGGGGCACGTCCCGGTCAGGGAGCCGCGTCGAGGGGCAGGCACCGGCCGAGGATGGCGAACGGACGGGCCTCACCCGGGAAGAAGTGGTCGCGGGCTAGGTCCTGAAAGCCGAAGCGGCGGTACAGGCGCATGGCCCGGGTGTCGGCGTCCGGAGTGGACAGCATCATGGTGCGGTGGGGCAGACCGTCGGCCAGCGACACCAGTAGCGAGCGTCCGATTCCTCGAGCCTGGGCGTCGGGGCGCACGTGGAACTCCGATAGCTCGAAGGCGTCGACCAGCCACTCGTCCGCGGTCGGCTCGTCGACCGCCTTTCGGACCAGCTCGTGCCACCACTGGCCCTGTTCACTTCTGTAGCCGTAGCAGAACCCGACCAGACGCCCGGTGGCGTCATAGGCCCCGCGGGCGGTGAAGCCGGGAAAGGTCGCCTGGCCGTGTGCCGCGCGTCCGCGCTGATTGGCGGCGCTGGCCGGATAGCCCATAGCCGCCACGTAGATCTCCATGACGTCGCGTACCCGGGCGTCGAAGGCGGCCGCGTCCCAGGCTTCGATGCGGGCCACCGTGGTCGCCGACACCTCAGGCCACCTCGGCCGCACATCCGCCGGTCAGCTGCACCAGTTCGGCGAACGACGTGGGAAAGACCGCGGACGGCACACCACCGGCCGCCCACACCGTCGGGTGCTGGGCCAACGCCGTGTCGACGAGCGTGGGCAACGGCTGCGGATGACCGACCGGGGCGACTCCGCCGATCGGCTGGCCGGTGCTGGTGCGCACAGCCTCCGCCGTGGCGCGCTCGAGTCGCGCCGCGCCCAGAACGCTCGCCGCCCGGGTGGTGTCCACCCGATGCGCGCCCGAGGCCAGTACGAGTACCGACTGCCCGGCGTCGGTGGTGAACACCAGCGAGTTGGCGATCGCACCGACCGGCACGCCCAGTTGCTCGGCCGCGCGGACGGCGGTCGGGGCCGGCTCGGCCAGGATGCGGACCCGGCCGGCGACCCCGGCGGAGGCCAGCGCGGTGTCTACGGCCACACAGTTCGGATGGGTCGCATCGGCCATCCAGCGAGCCTATCGGCCGGGTCGGCCCGGTTCCGATTGTCAACTCTGTCAGGAATGCGCCCCGCCGCCGGGGACACCGTCCCGGCCGAGACGGGTCATCGCATTCAGCGGTCGGACTCCGGTCGCGCGGACGGTCGCCGACGGTGCGCTGCTGCTCGTGGACGTCGAAGTCGGCCACGGTCGGCTGTACGGGCTGCCCCAGTGCGTCTTCACGCCCGGGCATCCGGCAGGCTCACCGGCCAAGCCGGACACCGGCCGCCTGGTGCGGGTCCACGAGGCGGGGATGATCCCGGTCGCGACCGGTCTCGATCGGCCGACCTCGATAGAGATCCGGGGACACACGGCCTACGTGCTCACACTGACCGGCGAGGTTTGGGTCGTGCCGCTGAGCTGACTCCACCCGAGATTCATCTGAGCCATTCGCTTGATGCCAGATCCGGCAATGCCAGGTCAGAGGTGCAGGCCGCACTCCACCTTGCTGAGGCCGGCCCAGCGGCCCGAGCGCGCATGAGCGCCGTCACTGACCCGCTGGGTGCAGGGCTCGCACCCGATGGACCTGTAGCCGTCGGACAGCAGCGGGTTCACCAGGATGGCG
>JBDUAD010000051.1:0-20101 GCA_040004775.1 bacterium
ACGCCGGGCTCACCGATGAGCACCGGGTTGTTCTTGGTGCGGCGGCTGAGCACCTGCATGAGGCGCTCGATCTCCTTCTCGCGCCCGATGACCGGGTCGAGCTTGCCCTCACGGGCGGACTGGGTCAGGTTGCGTCCGAACTGGTCGAGGACCAGCGAGGTCGACGGAGTGCCGCCCTCGGTGGAGCTGCCGGCCGGCTCCTTGCTCTGGTAGCCGTTGAGCAGCTGGATGACCTGCTGGCGGACCTTGTTCAGGTCGGCGCCAAGCTTGACCAGCACCTGGGCGGCGACCCCTTCGCCCTCACGGATGAGGCCCAGCAGGATGTGCTCGGTGCCGATGTAGTTGTGGCCGAGCTGCAGCGCCTCGCGCAACGAGAGCTCCAGCACCTTCTTGGCCCGGGGGGTGAACGGGATGTGCCCGCTCGGCGCCTGCTGGCCCTGGCCGATGATCTCCTCGACCTGCTGGCGCACGGCCTCCAGGGAGATCCCGAGGGACTCCAGGGCCTTGGCGGCGACGCCTTCGCCCTCGTGGATGAGGCCGAGCAGGATGTGCTCGGTGCCGATGTAGTTGTGGTTGAGCATCCGAGCCTCTTCTTGGGCCAGGACGACAACACGGCGAGCGCGGTCGGTGAACCTCTCGAACATTGCCTATCTCCTTCCGCGCCACTGAGCAGAGCAGGAACCCGACGTCCGCACCGTGCCCGGCAGCACTGACCTTTTCGGGTCAGGTTCGCCTGCCGGCCCGGCAACGGACGGATCAAGTTTCCCGGCTTCGACTGTAGTCCGCGCCGGTTGTGCGATTGAGAAGTTCCGCGCGTCAGCCGATTCCTGATTCGCGGTCATCCGTTCCAACGTGCCGGGCCCGCGCGCAATGCCGCAACCTGGTATGCCGACAGCGAACGTCACAGCGGTACGGCCGTGCGGCGGTCCACCCTCGTTACCCCACAGACCGGCCGAGCACTTTCGGGACGGCCTCCGGAGTAGCCAAACGGCGCGGTGTGCGGGGCGACGGCGTGAGCTGCGGAAGGGACGGAAGGAGCGGAACGCTCAGCCGTTGGCCTGGTGGTAGGCCTCGACCACCGGCGCGGCGATGCGACCGCGGTCGCTGACCTTGTGGCCGTTGCGCCGCGCCCAGTCACGGATCGCCTTGATCTGCTCGCGGTCCACCGTGGCCGCGGTCCGCCGGGAGCTGCTGCCCGAGCGTGACCGGCTCCCGGAGCCGCCCGAGCCCGAGCCGGCCCGGCGGGCGTGCCCGACGTACTCGGCCATCGCCTCGCGCAGGCGGTCGGCGTTCTTGGCGTTGAGGTCGATCTCGTAGGCGGTGCCGTCCAAGGAGAACGACACCGTCTCCTCGGCGGAGGAACCGTCGAGATCGTCTTCGAGAACTACATGCACACGCTGGGCCATGGGATTTCTCTCGCAATCACAGAATGGGGGAAGAGGTGAACGGTCCCCACCTTATTCAGCCCGCACCGAGAAGGCAAAGAAAATCGGATCGGTAACGAGAAGAAATGTCGCGGCCCCAGCCGCTGGCGCACAGAAACGATCAATGTCCGCTGAAGTGGATCTCTTCAGGACCCTCCGGGCAACGGCTTGAGCAGCGGAAAGAGAATCGTCTCCCGAATTCCCCAGCGACTCGTCAACAACATGATCAGGCGGTCCACTCCGAGCCCCATTCCTCCGGTCGGCGGCAAGCCGTACTCCAGCGCCCGCAGGAAGTCCTCGTCGAGCTCCATCGCGTCGGGATCGCCTCCCGCGGCGGCCATGCTCTGCTCGGTCAGCCGACGACGCTGCTCGACCGGATCGGCCAGCTCGGAGTACGCCACGCCCATCTCGACCCCGCCGATGACCAGATCCCACGCCTCGGCCAGCCGTGGATCATCGCGATGGGGCCGGGCCAGCGGCCGGACGTCGGCCGGGTAGTCACGGACGAAGGTGGGCTGGACCAGCGTGGGCTCGACGAGCTTCTCGTAGAGCTCGAGGGCGATCTCGCCGGCGGTCAATCCCGGTCGTACGGCCACCGCGTGCTGCGTGGCCAGCGCCTCGAGTTGCGACACCGCGGTATCCGGCCCGACCACCGCACCGACCGCGCGCGACACGGCGTCGAATATCGCAATGGTCTGCCACGGACCGAATAGATCGATCGACTGCCCGTCCGGCCGGGTGAATTCCTCGACGTCGAGTTCGCGCGCGGCATCGACCACCAGGGCGCGGGTGAGTTCGGCCATCGTGTCGTAATCGGCGTAGGCCTCATAGGCCTCGAGCTCGGTGAACTCCGGCGAATGCGAGGAGTCGACCCCCTCGTTACGGAATGTGCGGCCGAGTTCGTACACCCGGTCGATCCCGCCGATCACCGCCCGCTTGAGGTACAACTCGGTGGCAATTCGCAGCGTCATGTCGAGATCGAATGCATTCAGGTGCGTGCGGAAGGGACGAGCGGCCGCCCCGCCGTGCAGAACGTTCAGGATGGGCGTCTCGACCTCGATATAGCCGCGGGAGTCCAGCGTGCGCCGCAAGGAGCGCAGCACGCTGGCCCGGGCGGTGACCATCCGCCGGGCGTCCGGGCGCACGATCAGGTCGACGTAGCGCTGCCGGACGCGGGTTTCCTCGCTCATCGGGCGGTGGGCGACGGGCAACGGCCGCAGCGCCTTGGCCGTCATCCGCCACGAGCGGGCTGACACGGACAATTCGCCTCGCCGGGAGGTGATGACCTCCCCCTGCACGAACACCTGGTCGCCGAGGTCGACGTCGGCCTTCCAGGCCTCGATTTCCTCCGGCCCGACCTCGGCCGCGGACACCATGGCCTGCAGTTCCACGCCGTCCTCGCGCAGGGTGGCGAAGCAGAGCTTGCCGGTGTTGCGGGCGAAGATCACCCGGCCGGTGATCCCGACCTCGACCCCGGTACGGGTGTCGGCCGGCAGCTCGAGGTAACCGGCCCGGATCTGGGCCAGGGTGTGCGTGCGGGGCACCCCGACGGGAAACGGCGCCCGCTGCGGATCGCTTCTGAGCCGGTCGTACTTGGCCCGCCGGATTTGCATCTGCTGCGGAAGGTCGTCGACCGCCGGCTCAGCAAGGTCGTCCGACCCGACTCTGGCCCCACGTGTGGCCGGAGGCTCCTCGGACATGCCAGGAGCCTCGTCGGACATGGAAGGGAGCCTATAGAGCGGACTCAGGTGCACCCTTGGGTGCTCACGCGGGCATCGGCCGACCGCCCGGCCGCCGCGCTGCTGCCCACCTCGGCCGCGGTCAGGGCGTAGCCGGTCCCCGGCGAGTCCACTGCGGTGGCGAACACGACGCCGAGCACCCGGCCGTCGGTTCCGAGCAACGGCCCTCCGGAATTACCCGGCTGCACCCGCGCCCGTACGGCGTAGACCTGGCGGCTGACTCCGGCTCCGCCGTAGATGTCTGCGCCCACCGCCCGCTCCCTGTCGCGGATGCGTCCGGCGTCGGCGCGGAACGGGCCGTCCTCGGGGTACCCGGCGACAATCGCGTCGGCGCCCGAACCGGAGGCGCGGCCGGCGAACCTCAGAGCGGGCACGTTCAGACCGTCGACCGCGAGCACGGCTACGTCCCGGTCGGAGTCGTAGAGCACGACGGTCGCGTCGCGGGGGCCGTCCAGCCCCTCGACGGTGACGCTGTCGCTGCCGGCCACCACGTGAGCGTTGGTCATGACCCTCCCGGCGGCGTAGACGAATCCCGAGCCCTCCGTGCGCCGGTCGCAGTCGGGCGCGGCACTGCGGATCTTGACCACCGACGCCCGCACCGACCGCACGACCGGCGACCGGGTGAGCGCGTCGTCGGGGGGGTCGACGCCGCGGATCCGCGACGGTTGCAGGGCACCGAAGACCTGCGGAAAGCCGGTCCGATCGACCAGGCCCCGCAGCGAGGCGTAGACCGAGCGCATCGGTGCCGGCATCACAGTGTCGACGCCGTGGACGAGCGTTGACTGGCGGACCTGGCGCGACACCGACGGATAGGGCGCGGAGGCCAAGGGCAGGGCCAGCATCCAGACGACCACGAGCACGCCGATCGCCGACAGCACCGAGCCCAGACCGGCGTCGGCCTGCCGGCCAGCGGAGTGGGTGATGCGTCGGCGTAGTGGCCGGGCCAGGGCCACGCCGGCCAGTTGGCCGATCACTGCGCACCCCAGCACGCAGGCCAGCCCGAGGGAGATCTGAGCCCGTCCGCTGGCCAGCGCGGTGCCCACCGGATGGGCCAGCTGGCCGCCGATCAGCGCGCCGGCCATGAACCCGACGATCGACAAGGTGCCGACCACTGCCCCGTTGCGGTATCCCGACAGCGCGTAGGTGGCCACCGCGACGACGATGAGCAGATCGACCCAGTTCACCCGTGGCCCCTTCGGTCCCCGCGAACCGCTCGGTTCGGCGCGTCACCGCCGAACCAGTCAGTTCGGCAGCACCACCCTCACTTCGGCAGCACCACCCTCACTTCGGCAGCACCACCATGGTGCCGGTCTGACCCTGTCGCTGGTGGATGGTGCAGACGAACTCATAGGTTCCGGACGACGGCGCGACGAAGTGACGGTCGAGGTCTGACCCGGCGCGATCGTGGGCGCGTAATCTCCCGGAAAGCCGAGCAGCTGCCAATTGTGGGGAGCGCCGGGACCGCGGTGGTGCAGGGTGATCGTCACCCGGCCGGGGTGGACGGTGATGGTCGACGGATGGAACCGGAACGAGTTGTCGACCTCGAGCCGCACCTGCTGGCCGCTGGCCACCACCGGGGCCGTGCTGTCGCCGGAGCGGCCCTCCCGATTCACCGGCGCCTGGGTGTTGGTGCAGGCGGTGAGACCGAGCACCATCGACACGAGCAGGGCGAGCACGAAGACCAGGCTCGTCCGTGGGCGAGCGGCATGAAGGGCGACGCGGCCCCGGTCTCGAGGCGTTGTCACCGGGCGCCGATCGCCGGGTTCACCACGGTGCCCAGGCCGGCCGGCACCGGCCGAAGTACCGAGGCGTCCCAGGCCCGCGACCATCCGCCGAGGCGCAGCAGGGCGTCTAGCAGGCCGGCGGTAAAACCCCAGACGAACAGGTCACCCACGGTGAATCCTGGCCCGCGTAAGCCGCTGCGCAACGACACCGAGAAGCGGTTGGCCGGCTTGGCCAGCTCGGTCAGTGGCACCGTGGCCACGCCGGCTACCTCCCCTCGGTCGACGGCCGACACCGGGTGCGGCGTCCGCCACCGGGCCAACACCGGGGTCACGGTGAACGAGGTCACGGACAGGTGCAGCTCGGGCCAGGTGGTCAGGACGTCGACCGATCCGGCATCGAGTCCTACTTCCTCGCTCGCCTCGCGCAGGGCGGTGGCCGTGGCGTCGACATCGTCCGGATCGCTAGCCCCGCCCGGGAAGGCGATCTGGCCGGCGTGCTGGCGCAGGGTGCTGGCCCGTTCGAGCAGCAGCACCGAGGCGGCCTCGGTGGCCTGCGCCGCCCTGTCGGAGAGCAGGATCAGCACGGCCGAGGACCGGGCCTCGGCGCCGCTGGGGACGAGATACGGCGAGATGTCCTGCGCGCGCAGCCCGCGGGAGGCCTCCAGCAGCCGGTCGGCCCACGCAGGTCGGTCGGCCTGCGGCTCGGCGGTCATGCCTGCGACACCAGCGCCTCGGGCGCGGTTTTGACCAGCCGGGCCGCTTCGGCCGGATCGGTCGGACCCTCACCGAAGGACGGGCACAGAGCCGCAATCGCGCAGGCGCCGCAGGCCGGGCGCCGCGCGTGGCAGACCCGGCGGCCGTGCCAGATCACCCGGTGCGACATGGCCGTCCAGTCCCGACGCGGGATGAGCTCGGCGATGGCGAACTCGGCCTTGACCGGGTCGGTCTCCTCGGTCCAACGCCACCGCCGGGCCAGCCGGCCGAGATGGGTGTCGACGGTGATGCCGGGAACGCCGAAGGCGTTGCCCAGTACGACGTTGGCCGTCTTGCGCCCGAATCCGGGCAGGGTGACCAGGTCGGCCAGCCGTCCGGGCACGTCGCCGTCGAAGCGCTCGACCAGCTGTTGACCGAGCTTGATCAATAAGGACGTCTTGTTGCGGTAGAAGCCGGTCGGGCGGATCAGCTCTTCCAACTCGGCGCGGTCGGCCCCCGCGTAGGCCGCGGCGTCGCGATAGCGCGCAAACAGTTCCGGGGTGACCTCGTTGACCTTCGCGTCGGTGCACTGGGCGGACAGGATCGTGGCCACGGCCAGCTCGAGCGGCGTGGTGAAGTCGAGCTCGGTGTCGGCGTCCGGATACAGCTCGGCCAGATCGCGATCGATGCGCCGGGCTCTGCGCGTGCGGGCCAGCGCGGTTTCCTCGTTCCAGAGTGACGCGGAACGGCGGCGCACCGTCGAGGGAGTCAGCGGCTGCGCGATAGACCTCGCCGACCCGGCGGTGAAGCGGAGCGCAGGCGGCATGCGCCCAGCCTACGAGCCACGTCCGACCGGCTACCGGGCCGCGTGGCGGCCGCTGCGGACGTCCGGCGATGGCACACTGGGCCGATCATGGCCGGCCTCCTGGTGCTTCTCTTCCCCGTCGTGCTCCTCGGGTTCGTTCTGCTAATGGAGCGAGTCGAGGAGCCGCTGAGCCGGGCGGCCGTGGAACGCCGGGTGGAACGCTTCCTCGACGAAGCCAGCCCGCAGGAGTTGGACACCTTCGTGCGCGAGGGCACCGACTCCGCGCTGCGACGCTTCACCGAGCGGCTGCGCCTGCCCCGTCGCCGGGCTCGCCGCCGCTCACTTCGCTGAGCGCTCAACCGGACCAGCGCTGAGCGCCCGGGCGAGCCCATCCTGCCGTGAACTCGGGCACCACTAGAGTCCACTGCGGTGTGACCCGGCGCACGTAGCGTGGTCCGGAGCGAGGCTAAGGAGCTGTCGTGGACGAGGTGCTGTCCCGGGCTGGAATGTTCCAAGGCGTCGACGCCGAGTCCGCCGAGGCGCTGGCCGGGCAGTTCCAAGCGGTCGACGCACCGCGCGGCACCGTCCTGTTCACCGAGGGCGACCCCGGCGACAGCCTGTACATAGTGCTCGAGGGCAAGGTCAAGCTGGGGCGGCGCTCGTCGGACGGGCGCGAGAACCTGGTGGCCGTGATGGGACCGTCGGACCAGTTCGGCGAGCTGTCCCTGTTCGACCCGGGCCCGCGCACCGCCACCGCGGTCGCGGTAACCGACGCCCGGGTGGCCGTCCTGCCCAAGGAGGCCCTGGTCCAGTGGGTCTCCGACCGCCCGCAGATCGCGCTGCAACTCATGCGCGTCATCGCCCGACGTCTGCGCCGGACCAACACCATGCTGGCCGACCTCATCTTCGTCGACGTCCCCGGCCGAGTGGCCAAGCAGCTGCTGCAGCTGGCTCAGCGCTTCGGCTCGGTCGACGGCGGACAGTTGCGTGTCACCCATGACCTGACCCAGGAGGAGCTGGCCCAGCTTGTCGGAGCGTCGCGCGAGACGGTGAACAAGGCTCTGGCCGACTTCGCCTCGCGCGGCTGGCTGCGCCTGGAGGGCAAGAGCGTGGTGATCCTCGACCGGGAACGGCTCAGCCGCCGCGCCCGCTGACATCGTCCCGCCGGAGGGATCAGCGCCGCAGGCGCCCAGCGATCAGCGCCGCAGGCGCCCAGCGATCAGCGCCGCAGGCCGCTCTGCCGGGCCACGTACGCCAGCTGGATCCGCACCGACTGCTCAGCCGCCGGCCACAAACCCCGGTCGACGTCGGCGTACACCCGGGCCACGACGGCCGGCGCGCTGGACGCCTGCGGCTCAAGCCCTAGCTCGGCGAGCGCGGCCCGCACCGAGGCCAGACGCTCGGCGCGATGGGTCAGGTAGCTGCGCACGATGGGCGCGGCGTCC
Organism: bacterium; assembly: GCA_040004775.1. Lineage (GTDB taxonomy): Bacteria > Actinomycetota > Actinomycetes > Mycobacteriales > Jatrophihabitantaceae > JALZBL01. The sequence goes on from JBDUAD010000051.1 coordinate 7,831, forward strand.
GGCTGGTCCGGCCCGTGCCCGGGCAGCAGGCGCCGGCCGCGCAGGCCGGCCAGCCGCCGCAACGAGTCGAGATAATCGCCGAGATCGCCGTCGGGTTCGGTGAGCACCGCGCTGCCCCGGCCGAGGACGGTGTCCCCGGACAGCACCGCGCCGTTCCCCACGAGGACGGCCAGGGAGTCGGCGGTGTGACCGGGGACCGCCCACACGGTCAGTCGCAGGCCGGCTGCGCGCAGCACCTCCCCGTCCCGCGGGCCCCGGTGATCGCGGCGCCACCTCGGGTCGGCAGCCAGAACCGGCGCGCCGGTCAGGCGATGCAAGGCGTCCACCCCACCGCTGTGATCGTCGTGACGGTGGGTGAGCACGATCAGCTCGACCCGCCCGGCGGCTGCGGCCACCGCCTCGACGTGGGCGTCGTCGTTCGGCCCCGGATCTACGACGACGCTGGTGGCCGAGCCAGGGGCCCCCAACAGCCAGGTGTTCGTTCCGTCCAGGGTTAGTGGACCGGGGTTGCCGGCCAGGACGACGGCCGCGGCCTCAGTGACCCGGCGGACCGCACGAGGCTCGCCCACACCCGGATCGATGGACGGACCCGCCGGCGGCGTCGTCGAGGCGGCCGGGTCGTTGCCTGCGGTCACGGCCGGAGCACTGACAGCACTCGGCCGTCAGGCAGGCGGACGCGCCCAGACTCGGGCTCCAGGACGGGCTGCACGGGCCCGAGGTCGCGGTTCCCGGCCGCGGCCAGGACGGCGGAGACGGTCGAGAAGCCGGCCATCTCCTGCAGGGCGACCAATGTGGGCGGCAGCATCCCGCGGATGCCCGCCCGGTGTTCCTCCACCGCACGCCCGGGAGTGATCCAGCCGGCCTCGGCGGCCTCGGTGCTCACCGCCGCGGCTCCGCCGTCAGCGGGGAGCGCAGCCACGAAGAACCAGGTGTCGTAGCGGCGCGGCTCGCCCACCGGTGTGATCCAACGGGCCCACGGCCGCACGAGAGCGGCATCGATGCCGAGGTCGGCCTCGCGCAGCAGGGCGGCGAACTCGACCGTGCGGGCCTCGACCTCCGCTCGCCGGGCGAGCACCGCCCCAGACGCGGCGGGGCGACTGAGCAGCACCCCGGTCTCCTCGAAGGTCTCCCGCACCGCGGCTACGGTCACCGCCCGCAGCGGCGGCGCTGGCGACGGGCCGGACCACGGCATATCCGGGTGGGCGTCGGACGGGTCGACTTGGCCGCCCGGAAATACCGACATGCCGCCGGCGAAGGCCATACCGGTCACGCGCCGCAACAACCACGTCTCGATCCCGGCGCCCGCGTCGCGCAGGAGCAAAACGGTGGCCGCCGGACGGACGTCGGCGTCGAGCTCGATGGTCACGGCCGGGCAGGCGACGGGTGCAGCTCGACGACCAGCTCGACCTCCACCGGTGCGTCGAGCGGCAGCGTCACCACACCCACCGCGGACCGCGCGTGCACGCCGGCCGCGCCGAACACGTCGACCAGGAGATCGCTAGCCCCGTTGACCACCGCGGGCTGGGCGGTGAACTCCGGCACCGACGCGACGAAGCCGACCACCTTGACCACCCGGGCCACCGCATCCAGACCGACCAACGCGTCGATCGCAGCCAGCGCGTTCAGCGCGCACGCCCTGGCCATCGTGGCGGCCTGCTCGGCGCCGACCGCCCCGCCGACCTTGCCGGTGGCCGCCATCGTCCCGTCGACCATCGGCAGCTGGCCGGACGTATGCACGTAGTCGCCGCTGCGCGTCGCGGGAACGTAACTGCCCACCGGTGCAACCACCTTCGGCAGGGTGACGCCGAGCTCGGCCAGTCGCTGCGACGGGGGCTGCTGCGCGGCGGTCATGCCGGCAAACCGTACGCTGCCGGTCGTGCCCACCGCCGCGCTGCACATCGTCACCGGCAAGGGCGGAACCGGCAAGACCACCGTCGCCGCGGCCCTCGCCATCGCCCTGGCCACCGGCGGCCGGCGCACCCTGCTGGCCGAGGTCGAGGACCGGCAGGGGCTGGCTCAGCTCTTCGACGTGCCGCCGCTGCCGTATGAGGAGAAGCGGCTGGCCAGCGCCCCCCGCCGAGGTGAGGTCTACGGGCTGGCCATCGATCCGGAGCAGGCCTTCCTCGAGTACCTCGAGATGTTCTTCAACCTGCGTCGGGCCGGGCGCGCGCTGCGTTCGATGGGCGCCATCGACTTCGTCACCACCATCGCTCCGGGCATGCGCGACGTGCTCATGACCGGCAAGGTCAAGGAAGCGGTGGTGCGTACCGACCGGGGCGGGGAGAACGTCTACGACGCGGTCGTGCTCGACGCCCCGCCCACCGGGCGCATCCGCCAGTTCCTCGACGTCACCCGCGACGTGGCCGGACTCACGAAGGTCGGTCCAATCCACAAGCAGAGCCAGGGTGTGATCGAGGTGCTGCACCGGCCTTCGACCCGCGTCCACCTGGTCACGTTGCTGGAGGAGATGCCGGTCCAGGAGACCCTCGACGCGGCCGGTGAGCTCCAGGAAGCCGGCTTTCCCCTGGGCCGGGTCATCGTCAACCGCAACCGCCCCGAACTGTTCGCGCCCGGACTGGTCCGCCGGACCGCTACCGGGCGGCTCGGTGAGCGCAAGCTGCTCGGCGAAGGTCTGGCCACGGCCGGCGTCGGCGCCGCCCTGGCCGCGCCCCTGGGCCAGCAGCTCGCCGATTACGTGCTGCGCCTGGACGTCCAGGAGGACAACGCCGGCCGGCTCAGAGCGCTGGACCTGCCGATCACTCGGCTGCCCGAGCTCACGCCTCCGGTCGACCTGGGCGGGCTCTACGAGCTGGCCGCGCTGCTCGGTAAGGACATCCCCGCGTGAGCCGGGCCCGAGCCACCAACGCCGCTGAGCCCGACGCCCGCACCGGCGACACTCGCGCCGCCGAGGCCCAGACCGGCGAGAGTCTCGACGTCGACGCTCTGCTGGCCGATCCGGCGACCAAGGTCGTGGTCACCTGCGGCAGCGGCGGAGTCGGCAAGACCACGACCGCTGCGGCCATGGGCCTGCGCGCCGCCGAAGCCGGTCGCCGCGTGGTGGTGCTGACCATCGACCCGGCCCGGCGGCTGGCCCAGTCACTGGGGCTGACCGAGCTCGACAACACCCCTCGTGTGGTGGACGGCGTCGGGGCGTCGGCCGGTGGCACGCTGCTGGCGATGATGCTCGACATGAAGCGCACGTTCGACGACGTCGTGGCCACCCACAGCACTCCCGAGCGGGCCGAACAGATCTTCGCCAATCCCTTCTACCAGTCGCTGTCCTCGTCGTTCTCCGGAACGCAGGAGTACATGGCGATGGAGAAGCTGTCGCAACTGCGGGGCCAAATGGATGAGGGCCAGGCCCTGGGCGAGCCCGCGCCGTGGGACCTGATCGTGGTCGACACCCCGCCCTCGCGCTCGGCGCTGGACTTCCTCGACGCCCCCAAGCGACTCGGCCGGTTCCTCGACGGACGGATGATCCGGTTGCTCACCGCACCGGCCCGCGCTGGAGGCCGGGCCTACCTGAAGGTCGTCTCGGCGTCGTTCACCGTATTCACCCGGATCCTGACCCGTGTCCTCGGAAACGACCTGCTTGCCGATGTGGCCGCCTTCGTGTCCTCCCTGGAGACGATGTTCGGCGGCTTCCGAGAACGGGCCGAGCAGACCTACGACCTGCTCAAGGCACCCGGGACGGCGTTCGTCGTCGTGGCCGCGCCGGAACCCGACGCCCTACGCGAGGCGTCCTTCTTCGTCGAACGGCTCTCCGACGAATCCATGCCGCTGGCCGGGCTGGTGCTCAACCGCGTCCACACCGCGGCCAGCGGGATGCGCGCCGGACAGGCCCGCGAGGCCGCCGAGCGGCTGGACACGCCCGGCGCGGGCAAGGCTGATCGTCTGGCCGCGGCCGCCCTGCGCGTGCACGCCGACGCGGTGACCGCGGCCGAGGCCGACCGACGGATGATCCGCCGATTCGCCGCCGCGCATCCGCAGGTACCGAGCGTGACGGTGGCTGCCCTGCCCGATGACGTCCACGACGCCGCCGGCCTGCGCCGTATCGGCGAACTGCTGGCCACGGGCGCCCGGACCGCCTGAGCTCGCCCGAGCGTCAGCTGCGTACCGCCCGCGCACCACCCGAGCACCGCTCCACCTGCTCGGAGCCCGCGTGAACGGCGGGTCGCCACACCTTGGTTGGGTACGCTCTGACCCCGTGGCGTCCTCGCGTGGTTCCCGCAGACTGCTCGCTGCCCTGCAGTTGGTAGGCGTCATCGTCGTCACCGGCGTCCTGGCCGCCGGTCTGGTGGTGCCCTACATCGGCGGCGCCGGGCTGCTGACCCGCAACGGCGCGGACAAGTTCCTCGGCACCCGCTGCGACCTCACCGAGACGCCACTGGAACAGAGCACGGCGATCTACGCCCGGGACCGCACGACCCTTATCGCGAACATTTACGAGGACAACCGGCGCGTCATCCCGCTGAGCAAGGTGCCGGTGATGGTGCGCCAGGCGCTGATCGACACCGAGGACCGGCGCTTCTACAGCCATCACGGCGTCGACACCCGCGGCCTGGCCCGGGCCCTGGTCAACGGCTCCAACGGCCAGACCCAGGGTGGTTCCACGCTCACCCAGCAGTACGTCAAGCAGGTGCGCTTCTACCAGGCCAAGACCGACGCCGAGCGCAACGCGGCCATCGCGGTCAGCGGCGACCGCAAGATCTACGAGGCGTCGTGTGCGCTGGACCTGGAGAAGAAGTACAGCAAGAACCAGATCCTGGAGAAGTACTTCAACATCGCCTTCTTCGGCGAGCAGTCCTACGGCATCGACGTGGCGGCTCGTACCTACTTCGACACCACACCGGCCAAGCTCACCGTGGCCCAGGCCGCGCTGCTGGTGGGGTTGGTGAAGGACCCGACCACGTTTGACCCGTACCAGAACCCCAAGGCGGCCAAGGACCGGCGCGACACCGTCATCGAGAACATGGTCAAGGCCGGCGATCTGACCCAGGCCAAGGCCACCACTGCCGAGAAGGCTCCGCTCGGCATGAATCCCACGCCACCGAAGCCGGCCCAGGGGTGCTCCTTCGCCCGCGACATGCTGATCAGCAACGTCGGCTTCTTCTGCGACTACGCGGTGAAGTGGCTGGAGACGACCGGCGGGCTGTCGAAGAACTTCGTGCAGACCGGTGGCCTCAAGATCATCACGTCGATCGACTCGGATATGCAGAACGCCGCCCAGAAGAATCTGTTCAAGAACTACCCAGCCGATTTCCCCAGCACGGTCATCCAACCCGCCATCGACCCCAAGACCGGCGAGATCAAGGTGATGGCCACCAGCAAGCACTACGACTACGGCCTGGCGCATGAGGGGAACAAGGGTTACACCGCGTTCCCCATCGTCAGCGACCCGTACGCGGGCTCGGGGTCCACCTACAAGTACTTCGCGCTGATCGCGGCGTTGACTGCGGGCGTCAAGCCCGAGCAGAGCCTCACCACGGCCGGTGCGTACCCGCAGAAGTACTTCCCCACGAACTGCCCGAGCGTCAGCGCGAAGGACAAGAACGACCCGTCCGAGGAGGCGCAGGCCAAGGGCATCTCGAACGCGGGCTCCTACTCGGCGACGTACAACCTCGCCAACGCCACCATCCAGTCGTCCAACACCTACTTCGTGGGTCTCGAGGACCAGGTCTTCAACTGCGACCTGTCCACCATCGTCAAGACGGCGCAGGACCTGGGAATGAGCGGGCTGTCGCTGCCGGACAAGCGGGCGGAGGCGGTGCGCAACAAGTGGAGCGTCGCCCAGCGGGTCGTGAAGGACCACTCGTACACCTTCACCCTGGGCCAGGAGTCCACCAGCGGCTTGCAGCTGGCCCAGGCCTACGGCGTGGCCGCCAACGACGGCATCTACTGCGCACCCAGGCCGGTGCTCTCGGTGACCACGTTCTCCGGTAAGTCGGTCAAGTTCGACGAACCCGCCTGCACCCGCAAGATGAGCCCGTGGGTGGCCCGGACGGCGATCAAGATCCTCAGCGGGGACACCCTGTTCGGCACCGCGGCCACCCAGTTCAACAACTCGTTCTACAGCCGGACGTCCAAGGAGGACCACCTCGTCGCCGGCAAGACGGGAACGAACAACGCCACGGGCAGTGACGGCAAGGACAACGGCCAGAACTCGGCCCTCTGGTTCGTCGGCCTGACGCCGCGGCTCACGGCGGTTTCGGCGGTCGTCAACTATGTCTTCCCTATCAGCACCGTCCGCATCCCCGGCGTGAAGCGCACTGAGTCGACCAGTGAGTTCTTCGGCGCCTACGCCGCGCAGTACTGGATCGGCTCCTTCGGCAAGGGCCTGCGCGACACTTCGTGGCAGTGGCCGTCGGCCGACGACATCACCGGAGCCGAGGCCACGCCGGACGTCGTGGGCAAAACTCGCGAGGACGCCGAGAAGAAGATCCGCGAAGCCGGGTTCAAGCCGGTCGAGTACCCGATCGAGTGCGGCGGTCCGCACATCCCGGGCACCGTGAACTTCTCCGGCCCGGCCCAGGCGACCCCCGGCTCAACCGTCTACTACTGCATCAGCAACGGCAAGACACTGAATACGCCCCCGCCTCCGCCGGTGGTGTACACCCCGCCGGTGACTGGGCCGACCACCGGTGGCGGCACGACGACCGGCGGCGCGACGACGGGCGGTGGTGCGACGCCCGCGACGACCGGTAGGAGTCACGGTAACGGCGGCGGTCCCAGCCACCGCTGAGGCGGTAGTCGAGCGCTCGGGATGCCACCGACGGCTGCAGCCGATCGGCGTACCGTCCGCCTTTTGTAGCCGTCGGCGTGCCCGGCCAGGCAGTCAGCCGGCCAGCTGCCGGCGCACCTCGTCGCTGACCCGGCGTCCGTCGGCCCGACCGGCGACCTGCGGCTGCACGACCTTCATGACCACCCCCATCTCGCGCGGGCCGGACGCTCGGGTCTGGACCACTGCCGCGCGCACCAGCTCGGTCAGCTCCTCGTCGCCGAGCTGCGTCGGCAGGTAGGCGTCGAGGACCTGGCCCTCGGCCAGCTCACGCTCGGCCAGCTCCGGCCGCCCACCGTCGTTGTAGGCCTGCGCCGCTTCCCGGCGCTTCTTGGCCTCGCGGGTGATCACCCTCAGCACCTCGTCGTCGCCGAGCTCGCGCGCAGTCTTGCCGGCCACCTCCTCGGCCGTGATCGCACTGAGCGTCATGCGGATGGTGGCCGTGCGCAGCTCGTCGCGCGCCTTCATCGACCTGGTGAGGTCGGACTGCAGGCGGGATTTCAGCTCGGGCATGTCGCCACGCTAGCCGGATCGTGGCCGCGACGAGCCTGGTTACTGTCGTGCCCATGTCTCGCCCGGCCGCCGCGTTTGGTGCACTGACCGTGGTCGGCGCCGGCGCCGCCGCGTACGGCACGCTGATCGAGCGCAACCTCTTCACGCTGCGCCGGTTCGACGTGCCGGTGCTGGCCCCGGGCTCGTCGCCACTGCGGATCCTGCACGTGTCCGACCTGCACATCACCGCCGGCCAAGCCCGCAAGCAGCGCTACGTGGCCGCCCTGGCCGGTCTGCAGCCCGACCTGGTGGTCAACACGGGAGACACCATCTCGGACCCGAAGGCGGTCCGGTCGGTGCTGAACTGCCTGCGTCCGTTGGCCGATTTCCCCGCCGTCTTCGTCCCCGGCAACAACGACTACTACGAGCCACGGCCGAGCACTCCGGCGCGTTACTTCCGGGGGACCATTCCGCGTCCCCGCGGCGCGCAGATGCCCTGGACCGAGGTGGCCGGCGGTCTGGCCGGGCAGGGCTGGATCGAGTTGACCAACGCTCGCACCGTGCTCACCTGCGCCGGACGCCGAGTGGCTCTCGGCGGGGTCGACGACCCTCACCTCGAGCGCGACCGCTACGAGCTGATCAGCGGCCCGGCCGACCCGACCGCCGACGTCCGCCTCGCGGTGCTGCACTCGCCCGAGCCTCGTCTGCTCGAGCGCTACTCGGCCGACGGGTACGACCTCGCGCTGGCCGGTCACACCCACGGCGGGCAGGTGCGCGTGCCGTTCGGGCCGGCGATCGTCACCAACTGCGGCATCGACGTCCATCGAGCGCGCTGGCTCAACCGCTTCGACGATCGCCTGTGGCTCCACGTGTGCGCGGGCCTCGGCACCAACCCGTACATGCCGGTGCGCTTCGCCTGCCGCCCTGAGGCGTCGCTGCTCACGCTGGTCGGGCGCGACCGCCCGGCGGGCCGGGTCCGTCGCGCTCGAGTCGACCGGCCGCACAGTCGGCGAGGCCGACGCCTTTCTACCGCACAGTCGTCGTAGGTCGCGATGTAGCCGGCTGCCCGTAGTCACGTGCGATGCCCGGCCAGGCGGCGGGTCTGAGGTCGTGCGATCGCCTGGCTAGACTGTCCGACGGTCGGCGGGGTGTGGCGCAGCTTGGTAGCGCGCTTCGTTCGGGACGAAGAGGCCGTGGGTTCGAATCCCGCCACCCCGACCATGGATAGGCTCCCCGGACCCCGCACCGCCACCTGCGACCGGGCGGTCCGCGGCCTCGGGTGGCCCGGTCGATCAGGTACGAACGGCGCTCGGCGCCGCGTGGCGGAGGTGGTTCCGGTGGGCACTGCCCGCCCGGTACGGGTGGTCGGCGATCCCGTGCTGGCCACGCCGTGCGAACCGGTCACCGTGTTCGACGCCGACCTGCACGAGCTCATCGAGGACATGTTCGCCACCATGGAGGTGGCCGAGGGTGTCGGCCTGGCCGCGCCGCAGATCGGGGTGTCCCGGGCCGTCTTCGTCTACGACTGCCCCGACGAGACCGGCCGGCGCCGCCGGGGCCACCTGGTCAATCCGGTCGTCGTCTCGACCGCCGGACCGGTGGACGACGGCGAGGAAGGCTGCCTGTCAGTGCCCGGCCCGTTCCACCAGCTCGACCGGCCGAGCGAAGTCACCGTGCGCGGTCAGGACCAGACCGGCGCGGTGACGCAGGTCAGCGGCCGGGACTACTTCGCCCGCTGCCTGCTGCACGAGACCGACCACCTGCGCGGGGTGCTCTACGTCGACCATCTGCCGCGCAACCGGCGGCGGCGGGTGCTGCGGGAGATGGAACCGTTCGACTGGAACGCCCCCGTTCGTTAGCCCTACGCACGTGGGTGCGATTGTGGTCAGCTGGCGTCCATCCGAGCCGAACCAGGAGGTGCTGGCGGTGACGATCCCGGCGGAAGCGGTCCACGTCGCTGTGTAGGCCCAGCCGTCGACTTCGAGCGCACGACACCAGGCCGGGATGGCGACGTCGATGACCGCCACCACGCAACCGCCGCCGGCCGCACGCAGCTCGCCGCTGAAGGGCCCGGGACACGGTCACCGTCCACAGCCACCGTCTTGGTGCGCAGATTGGACGGCAAGCCTCCACCATCACACCCAACCGGTGTAAGGGGGGCGGGGACTAGGGGAGGAGGAGCTCGGCGATCTGGACGGCGTTCAGAGCGGCGCCCTTGCGCAGGTTGTCGCCGCTGACGAACAGGGCCAATCCCCGGCCGTCGGGCACGCCGGGATCGCTGCGGATGCGGCCGACGAAGCTCGGGTCACGGCCCGCGGCCTGCAGCGGCGTGGGCACGTCGGACAGCTCCACGCCTGGTGCCCGCGCGAGTACTTCGGTCGCGCGGGCCACCGACAACGGCCGGCGGAACTCGGCGTTGATCGACAGGGAGTGACCGGAGAAGACCGGCACCCGCACGCACGTGCCGGACACCAGCAGATCGGGAATTCCGAGAATCTTGCGGCTCTCGTTGCGCAGCTTCTGCTCCTCGTCGGTCTCGAACGATCCGTCGTCGACGATCGAGCCGGCCATCGGCAGCACGTTGAACGCGATCGGACGGACGTACTTTCCCGGCGCGGGGAAGGGCACCGCCTCTCCGGAATGCGTCAGCTCGGCCGCGTGCTCGGCCACGGCGCGGACCTGCCCGTCGAGCTCCTCGACCCCGGACAGACCGGAGCCGGAGACGGCCTGGTAGGTCGACACCACCAACCGCAGGAGACCGGCGTCCGCGTGCAGCGGCTGCAGCACGGGCATCGCCGCCATCGTGGTGCAGTTCGGGTTGGCGATGATCCCGAGCGGCCGGGACCGCGCGACCTCGGGATTGACCTCGGCGACGACCAGCGGCACATCCGGGTTCATGCGCCAGGCCGAGGAGTTGTCGATGACGGTGGCACCGGCCGCGGCGAACACCGGGGCCAGCTGGCGCGAGGTCGCCGCTCCGGCCGAGAAGAGCGCCACGTCGAGCCCGGACGGATCGGCCGTCGCCGCGTCCTCGACGACGATCTCCTCGCCCAGCCACGACAGCTTCGACCCGGCCGACCGAGCGGAGGCGAAGTAGCGCATCTCGGCCACGGGAAACTCCCGCTCGGCCAGGATGCTGCGCATCACCGCACCGACCTGGCCGGTGGCGCCGACCACGCCGACCCGCAGCCCGCTCATCGACCGGTTCCTCCGTAGACCACGGCCTGTTCGTCGTGCGAGCCGAGCTCGAACGCGTCGTGCACCGCGCGAACGGCGTCGTCGAGTTCGGTGTCGCGGCAGATTACCGAGACGCGGATCTCCGACGTCGAGATCATTTCGATGTTGATGCCCGACGCCGCGAGCGAGCCGAACAGCTTGGCCGACACCCCGGGGTGCGAGCGCATGCCGGCGCCGATCAACGACAGCTTGCCGATGTGGTCGTCGTAGGTCAGCTCCTCGTAGCCGACCGACGCCTGGATGCGCCGCAGGGCGTCGGAGGCCCGGGCACCGTCGGACTTGGGCAGGGTGAAGGACACGTCCGTGCGTCCCGAGCCCCGGGTGGAGACGTTCTGCACGATCATGTCGAGGTTGATCCCGACGTCGGCCAGCGCACTGAAGATGGTCGCAGCCTGGCCGGGCTTGTCCGGGACGCCGACCACGGTCACCTTGGCCTCGCTGCGGTCATGGGCGACGCCGGAGATGATGGCTTGTTCCACGGGCAGTTCCTCCATCGACCCGGACACCGTGGTGCCCGGCCTGGTCGAGAACGACGATCGGACATGGATCGGCACGTTGTAACGACGGCCGTACTCGACGCAGCGCAGCATAAGGATCTTCGCGCCACAGGCGGCCATCTCGAGCATCTCCTCGTAGGAGATGGTCTCCAGCCGGCGGGCGTTGGGAACTATCCGTGGGTCGGCGGTGAACACCCCGTCGACGTCGGAGTAGATCTCGCAAACCTCGGCGTTCAACGCCGCGGCCAGGGCCACCGCGGTGGTGTCCGAGCCGCCCCGGCCCAGCGTCGTGATGTCCTTGGTGTCCTGGGCCACGCCCTGGAAACCAGCGACGATGGCCACGTTGCCGCCCCGGACCGAGGTGAGGATGCGACCGGGAGTGACGTCGATGATGCGAGCCTGGCCGTGCGTCGACGTGGTCAGCACACCGGCCTGCGAGCCGGTGAACGATTGGGCGGTGTAGCCGAGAGAGTTGACCGCCATGGCCAGCAGGGCCATGGCGATGCGCTCGCCGGCCGTGAGCAGCATGTCCAGCTCGCGGCCGTCGGCCACCGGGGAGACCTGGCGGGCCAGGTCGAGCAGCTCGTCGGTGGTGTCGCCCATGGCCGAGACCACGACCACCACGTCGTGCCCCTCGCGCCGGGCATCGACGATCCGCTCAGCCACCCGCTTGATGCGCTCGGCGTCGGCCACCGAGGAGCCGCCGTACTTTTGGACGATCAAGCCCATCGTGGCGCGCCTCCCGTCAGTGCCTGGCCGCGTTCACGGTGGCAAACCCCGGCCACGATACCGGCCGAACGGAGGGCGACCGGCCGATTCCCGAGCCCGAAGCGGTCCGCGGCTCAGGCGTTGTCGAAGGCGCCCTGGAGGATGTCGAGGCCCTCGTTGAGCAGGTCGTCGCCGATGACCAGCGGGGGCAGGAAGCGCAGCACGTTGCCGTAGGTGCCGGCGGTGAGGGTGACCAGGCCGCTCTGGTGGCAGGCCAGCGCGACCGCCGAGGTCAGCGCGGGATCCGGTTCCTTGGTCACGCCACCAGCGACTATTTCCATCGCCAGCATCGCCCCGCGGCCGCGGACGTCGCCGATCGCGTCGTGCTTCTCGGCCATCTGCTGCAGGCGCGGCAGCATCACCGACTCGATGTGGCGCGCCGCGGCGTTGAGGTCCTCGGCCTCCATCGTCTCGATCGAGCCGAGCGCGGCCGCGCAGGCCACCGGGTTGCCGCCGTAGGTGCCACCGAGGCCGCCGACGTGGACGGCGTCCATGAGCT
>JBDUAD010000052.1:0-19721 GCA_040004775.1 bacterium
TACTGGGGCGCCTGGTACTGGGGCGCCTGGTACTGGGGCGCCTGGTACTGGGGCGGCTTGGCAGCCGAGAGGTCAGCCCCGCGGGCGTCGGACGGCCGCTGCTCGACCGCGGGCTGATCAGAGGGCGCGACGGGGCGCTGCCAGGGTGGTCGGTCGTCGTCCGGCTCCGCGTTCTGACCGTCCTCGAAAGACATCGTCCCGGCTCCTCGGCAGAACTCGTGGCGCCGTCACGGGGCGCCGCGGCGGGTCCCGAGAATAACGCCAGGCGCATTCGGCGGCCGCCGCGACACCCGCCCGACGCAGCCGTCCGATGGCAGCCGAAGACGGTCAGGCCTGCACGACGCCGCGGCGGACCGCAGCGGCCGCCGCGCGAGCCATGGCGCCGGCCGGTTGGTCGGCCGCGGCGCCGGCGATCTGCTCGAGCAGGTCCACCACCTGTCGACACCACCGCACGAAATCACCAGCGGTCAGCGGCTCGCCGTCGGTGGTCTGCAACGCCCGAGCCAGGGTGGCCCCACCGGCCCACCGGGCGACGGCGTGGGCGAAGCCCGTGTCGGGCTCACGGGTCAGCGGCAGAGCGTGCGCCGCCTCGTCGCGGTTCAGCTCGGCCCAGACGTCGTGGGTGCGGCGCAGGGCCTCCTGAAGCGCCGGGGCACCCGCCGGGGTGGTCCGGTCGTCGTCGCGGCGGGCCTCGTAGACCAGGGTCGACACCGCGGCGGCCAGCTCGACCGCACCCAAGCCGTCCCACACGCCGGAGCGGATGCACTCGGCGGTGAGCAGATCGGCCTCGCCCCAGATCCGGGCCAGCAGCCGGCCGGAGTCGGTCACGCCGACCTCTTCCCGGCCGGCCAGAGCGGTCACGGCGAGGTCCTCGATACCCGTCTCCCGGTGCAGGTAACCCCGCTCCGTGAGCAGATCGCAGATGCGGTCGAACGTTCGGGCCAGCGTGTTCGTGCGGCCTTCGACCCGGCGGCGCTGCCCCTCGAGCTCGCGCTCGAGGCGGAACGCCCGCTCGGCCTGCCGGGCGTGGTCCTCCCGGTCCGGGCAGCCCTGGCACAGGTGGGCCCGCACGTCGGCGCGCAGCGCGTCGATGCGGGGATCCTCCGCCGGCTGATCCCGCGCCGAGCGGCCAGACGACACCGGCGGCAGGCGCAAGTTGTGCAACGACGAGGCCAGATCGCGTCGGGCCTGCGGCGAGCGGTGGTCGAAGGACCGCGGCACCCGCAGCGACGCCGTCGTGGTCACCGGCTCGGGAAAGTCGGCGGCGGACAGCCGCCCGGCCCAGCGGTCCTCGGACAAGACCAGCAACCGGGCGTCGCCGTCGCGGCTGAGCGAGTTGTCGAGCACCACTGCCCAGCCCGCGCGGCGGCCACTGGGCACGGCGATCACGTCGCCGCGACGCAGGCGCTCGAGCGAGGACGCGGCCGCGGCCCGGCGCGAGGCCCGGCTGCCTCGGGCCAGCTCGGTCTCCCGGCGCTTGAGTTCGCGGCGCAGCTGCGCGTACTCGGCGAAGTCGCCGCGCGAGCAGTGCATCGCCTCCCGCGCGTTGGACAGGGCGGTCTCGAGCGAGCGGATCTGCCGGGCGATCCCGACCACGGACCGGTCGGCCTGGAACTGGGCGAAGGAGGATTCCAACAGCTCGCGGGCCGACTCCCGCCCGACCGAGGCAATGAGGTTGACCGCCATGTTGTACGACGGCCGGAACGACGACGTGAGTGGGTAGGTCCGGGTCGAGGCCAGGCCGGCCACCTGCTGCGGATCTACCTGCGGGCCCCACATCACCACGGCGTGGCCCTCGACATCGATGCCGCGACGACCGGCGCGTCCGGTCAGTTGGGTGTACTCCCCCGGCGTGACGTCGAGGTGAGTGTCGCCGTTGAACTTGCGTAGCCGGTCGAGCACCACGGTGCGCGCCGGCATGTTGATTCCGAGGGCGAGGGTCTCGGTGGCGAAGACCACGCGGACCAGGCCCCGGGTGAACAGCTCCTCCACCGCCTCCTTGAACGCCGGGATCAGCCCGGCGTGGTGGGCCGCCACGCCGCGCTGCAGGCCGTCGAGCCACTCCCAGTAGCCCAGCGCGGCGAGGTCCTCCCCCGCCAGGTCCCCGGCGTGGTACTCGGCGACGCGGCGGATCTCCTCGCGCTCGTCGCCGGTGGTCAGTCGCGTGCCCTCACCGACGCACTGGCGCACTGCGGCGTCGCAGCCGGCCCGGCTGAAGATGAACACGATGACCGGCAGCAGGCCGTCGCGGTCGAGGCGGTCGATGACGTCGGGATAGACCGGTGGCCGCCAGCCGCGCGGCGGGCGCTGGCCCTGGTAACGCCCACGGCCACGAGCTCGGCTGCCGGGATCCACCCGGGTCATCCGCTCGGCCACGTAGCGCAGCAGCTGCGGGTCCACCGTCCCGCTGCCCGACTCCGCGAACAGGTCGAACAGGCGGTTGCCGACCAGGACGTGCTGCCACAGCGGCACTGGACGCTGCTCATGGACCACGACCTCGGTGTCCCCGCGCACGGTGGTCAGCCACTCGCCGAACTCCTCGGAGTTGGACACTGTGGCCGACAGCGCGGCCACTTGCACCGACTCGGGCAGGTGGATGATCACCTCCTCCCAGACCGCGCCGCGGAAGCGGTCACCGAGGTAGTGCACTTCATCCATGACGACGTAGCGCAGCCCGAGCAGGGCCGAGGACCCGGCGTAGAGCATGTTGCGCAGGACCTCGGTTGTCATCACCAGCACCGGCGCCGAGGAGTTCACCACCGTGTCGCCGGTGAGCAGGCCGATGTTTTCGACCCCGAACCGCTCCCCCAGATCGCGGAACTTCTGATTCGACAGCGCCTTGATCGGGGTGGTGTAGAAGCACTTGGCCCCGCTGGCCAGAGCCAGGTCAACCGCGAACTCGCCGACCACCGTCTTGCCGGCCCCGGTGGGCGCGCAGACCAGCACCGAGGAACCGTCCTCGAGGCTGCGGCAGCCTTGGAGTTGGAAGTCGTCCAGGGCGAACGGGTAACCGTCGGCGAAGCGGGTCAGCTGCGGGTGGCGGGTGCGCGCTCGTGCCCGGGCGTACCGGGCGGCCGGTGTGTCGGCGAGCGGGTCACCGGCCGGTCCCGGTTCAGCGCTCACGTCCACGACACTAGCTGCGGGCTCCGGCCTCCCCGCGGACGTCGACCACGGGCAGTGCGCCCGGGACGCAGGTGGTGGTCAACGGCAGCGCGCCGATCTTCTCCCCGTCGGCGAAGGCCTCCCGATCGGCGTCGACTCGCACGCGGGTAACGGCATGGAAGCTGACGGCCGGATTGTCGACGTGGCCGGCGGTGGGCAGCAGCGGAGCCAGCCGCAACAAGCGCCGCCGGGTCAACGGTGCGACCACGCAGACGGTCAGGTGGCCGTCCTCCAGCCCAGCCATCGGGATGAGCCGCTTGCCGCCGCCGTACTGCGGCCCGTTGCCGACGCTGACCATCGTCGCGTCGACGTCCTGCACTTGTCCGTCGAGCTCCAGCCGGTAGTGATACGGCTTCAGCACGAGCGCCTCGGCCACCGTGGCCAGGTCGTAACGACGGGGTCCGCGGGGCCAGCGCATCCGGTTGGCCCGCGCATTGACCGCAGAATCGAACCCGGCGCACAGGATGGTCACCCACCACACCGGCTCGGCCGGGCCCGCCGCCCCATCGGGTTCGGCGTCCACGCGGCCGAGATCGATCCGGCGCACACGTCCAGCGGCCACCGCCCGTCCGATCACCGCCGCGGCGGCCACCGGGTCCGGCGGTATGCCAAGCAGGGCGGCCACGTCGTTACCCGAGCCGGCCGGGACCACGGCCAGCGGCACATGGCCACCGGCCAGCGGTTGGACGGCCTGATGGACCATCCCGTCCCCGCCGAGGACCACCACCGCGGCTACGGCCTCGGCCGCGGCCGCCGCCACCAGTGCCTGCGATTGAGCCGCGCTCGTACCCGCCAGCACCCGCACGTCGCAGCACCGGCCGAGCGCGGCGGCCACGGGATCACGCAGCCTATCGGCGCGGTGCGTTCCGGCGGCCGGGTTGACCACGAGGGTCACCCGGGGCCGGCTCACGGGAGAGCGGACCAGGAGGTCTCGCCGTCGACTCGCTCGGGGATCGGGTCGACCCGGGACGCTTCGTCATCGGCCAGCCCCGCCGCCTCGTCCTCGGCCTGACGACGGGCCCGCCGCCGGTCGTGGACGAACGCGAACATCACCGCAGCCTCGAACAGGATCACCATCGGGATCGCCATCGCGCACATCGTGAACGGGTCTGCCGTCGGCGTGGCCACGCCGGCGAACACGAAGATCAGGAAAATGCCGAGGCGCTGCCACCGGCGCAGCAGCCGGTAGGGCAGCACGCGGACCAGGTTGAGGATGACGATGAGCAGTGGCAGCTCGAAGGACGCCCCGAAGACCAGCATCAGCAGGACGACGAAGGAGATGTATTGATTGACACCGAGCACCGGCTGGGTGCCGTTGCCGCCGGCCTCGATGAGCACCTTGAGGCCCGTGAACAGGACTGTGTAGGCCAGCGCCATTCCGGTGATGAACAGCGCCGACGACGCGAACACGAAGATGACCGTGTACTTGCGCTCGTTGCGGCGCAGACCCGGAGTCACGAACGCCCAGAGCTGGTACAGCCACAGCGGTGCGGTGAGGACGGTTCCGCCGATGGCGCAGATCTTGAGGCGGGCGATGAACCCGTCCGCCGGGCCGAAGTAGGCGAGCCGGCAGGTGCCGTCCTGGCTCACCGGCCGGTACTTGTCCGGCACGTTGCAGTACGGCGCCTTGAGTGTGCTGAGGATGGGGTCGTAGAAGACGTAGGCGAGCACCGCCCCGGCGGCCACGATGAGCAGAACGAGGACGATCCGTTTGCGCAACTCCCGCAGGTGGTCGATGACCGACATGCGGGCCTCGGGATTGTGCACCCGCCGCCGGCGCGGCACCGAGATGGGCGGCACGCTCAGCCGGTCCGGCGTTGCGTGGCGGCCAGGTGGGCCCGACTCTCGGCGGCGGTGCGCTGCAGGCGGGCCTGGGTCTGGGCCGCCGCCACGGCCAGCGCGGTGGCCTCGGTGCCGAGCTGCTCCATCGTCGCGACGTCGCGACGCAGTCGCGCGAGCTTCCACGACGCCTCGTAGGCGAAGAAGCCGAGGACGACCAGCGCGATCACCACCGCGAGGCCCACGCCCAGCCACACCAGCACGCGGCGAACTCTACTGACCGCGGCCCGGTGTCGCCTGGTGCTGCCGGTGCCGCCCAGCGTCCGCTAGCTCGCGTACGCGGCCAGGGCGGTACGCGCGGACCCGCGGATGTCGTCGGCCAGCCAACCGGGTGACAGGACGGCCACCGCGCCGCCGGATCCGAGCACCAGCGACCGCACCCAGGCCGGGTCCGAGACCCGCACACTGACCTGCCGGCCCTCGGGCGTCTCGGCCGCGGTCTGCCCGCCGTAGTACTCGGCCACCCACTCGTAGCCCGACCCGAGCAGCAGCTCGACCAGCAGGTGCTCCGGGGCCGGGGCGTACACGCCCTCGCTGAGGTCCCGCGGCTGCACTTCGTCAGGCACCCGGGCCGGCTCGTCCAGGACATCGACCCGCTCGATGCGGTCGAGGCGGAATATCCGCACGCCCTCGGCCCGGCGGCACCACGCTTCGAGATAGACCCGCCCGTCCGAGGTGAAGCGCCGGATCGGGTCCACTGTGCGCCGGGTGGTTTCGTCGCGGGTGGCGCTGTAGTAGACGAGATCCAGGGCCCGGGACTCGTCCAGCGCCCGTTGCACAACCGGGTCGGTCGCCGCCTCGGCGTCCAGCGACACCTGAACCGCGTCGGCGGCGTCGACCTTGCCGCCGGCCACCGACTCCACCTTGGCCAGCGCCCGTTCCACTGCGCCGCGGTCGGTCAGCCCCGTTGTCTCGGCCAGGGTCCGCAGCGCGACGATCAACGCCAGCGCCTCCTCACCGGTCAGGCGCAGCGGACGCGACATGCCGGCGTCGAAGGTGACGCTCACCGTGTCGGCGTCGAAGGACAGGTCGATGAGGTCGCCGGGACTGTGGCCGGGCAGCCCACACATCCAGAGCAGGTTCAGGTCCCGCTGGAGCTGCGCTTCGGTGACGTCGAAGTCCCGGGCGGCGTCGGCGATGCGGATGCCCGGGCGGGCCAACAGGTAGGGCACCAGGGCGAGCAGCCGGGGCATCCGATCGGCGGCGCCACTCATGTCCGCGCCATCTCCTCTGTGCCGACCTCCGCCGTGCCGACCTCCGCTGTGCCGACCGGCTCTCCCGCGCCCACGCGCAGCAGCCGGACGACCTCGGCCACCAGTTCCGGCGGCTCCAGGGCAACCGCATGACGACCGGCCGCGGCGACGATGCGGGCCAGCCACCTCACGTCGGAGGTGTCGATCACCAGCTCGTCCTCTCCAGCAGAGACGTATTCGCCGCTTGCCGATCCAGTGGCCCGGGCCAGTCGACGCAGCCGCCCGGCACCGTCACCGGTGACCCGGATCCGCGCGCTGGTCGTCTCCTCCGGCCCGCGGCCGCGCACGTACTGGAGCAGGTTGATCCCCTCGGGTCGGGCGACCGCTCCGACCGCGCCCGTGGTGCGCACCGCGCCGTCGATGCGGGAAAGGCGGAACGCCCGCGCGGCCTGCCGCTCGCGATCCAGGCCGACGAAATACCACCGGCCGTGCCAGGACAGCACGCCCCACGGTTCCACGGTCCGGGTGGTGGCCACGTCCGAGCCCGACTTGCGGTAGTCGAAGCGGACGGCGCGGCGGGTCTGGACGGCGTCCAGCAGGGCGGCCAGGCCGGGCTCGCCGGCGTCAATGTGGGGCACGGCGCCCGGTGCCGCGCGATCGTCCACGTCCACCCCGCCCGCCCGCAGCTTGAGCAGGGCGGTGCGGGCTGCGCTGCCGAGGGTGGCCGACTGCCACAGCCGCGACGCCAAACCGATGGCTGCCGCCTCGGCCGGGTCGAACTCGATCTCCGGCAGCTCGTAGTCGCGGCGGGCGATGCGGTAGCCGTCCTCGACGTCGAACATCGACGTACGCCCGGTTTCCAGCGGTATGCCCAGGTCGCGCAGCTCGGCCTTGTCGCGCTCGAACATCCGCTTGAACGCCTCGTCTGCGCGGTTGGTGGAGTCGTCCGGCTCGTAGCCGGGCACTGACCGGCGGACCTGCTCGGCGGTCAGGAACTGCCGCGTCGAGAGCAGGCATAACACGAGATTCACCATGCGTTCTGCGCGTCGCGCGGCCATGTCCTCGAACGTAATCCCTCGGCCGCGGGGTAACGGGGCGGCACGCTCGGCGAGCTTCGCGTCCGGTCGCGCGGGCATGCCGCCATCCTTCCGCATCGAACGGGTGTTCGTACAGTCGATAGAGGCGCCGGCCGCCCCGAGCGGCTCGGATAGCGTCTGCGGGGTGATCCGCTGGCGCTCGGGACGGGTGAGTGCGGTGGGGCGGGAATGGCCGGGCGTGCGTGAGGTCACCGTCGATGTGCCCTCCGACGGAGCGACGCCGGCGCTGGCCTATGTCGATCTCGTCGGGAGTCCCGACATCGGCGACGAGGTCGTACTCAACACCACCGCATTGGCCCAGGGCCTGGGTACCGGTGGTCACGCGCTGGTGGTCGCCCTGCCCGGGCGGCTGCCGGCCGACCAGGACGGGCCCGGTCACATCGTGAAGGCGCGATACACGCCGCTGCAGACGTCGGTGCTGGGCGTCGACGAGCAGCAGTCCGATCACCACGACCTGATCGCCGCCGCCACCAGCCTGGACGGCCTGCCGGTGGTGGTCAGCGATCTGCACTCCGCGCTGCCCGCGGTGGTGGCGGGGCTGCTGGCCGAGCGCCCGGACGCGCGGATCGCCTATGTCCTCACCGACGGCGGTGCCCTCCCCCTGGCCTACTCCCGCACCGTCGCTGCGCTGTCCGAGCAGCTGTGCGGAACGGTGAGCACTGGGCAGGCCTTCGGCGGTGATCTCGAGACGGTGACCGTGCACACCGGGCTGCTGGCCGCCCGCCACGTGCTGCGGGCCGACGTCGCGGTGGTCAGTCAGGGGCCGGGCAACCTCGGCACCGGCACGCCGTGGGGATTCTCCGGGGTGGCTGCCGGTGAGGCAGTCAACGCCGTCGGCGTGCTCGGCGGGCGGGCGGTCGGGGCGCTGCGGATCTCCGGCGCCGACGCGCGTGAGCGCCACCGCGGCATTTCCCACCATTGCCTGACCGCATTCGGCCGGGTCGCGCTGGCGCCGGTCGACCTGGTGGTGCCGGCGCCGTTGCCGGAAACCGTGGCGGTGACGGTCGAGCGTCAACTGGCCGGGCTCGGCGGCCCCGGGCGGGTGGTCCGCGTACCGGACACCGGCCTGCGGGACGTCCTGCGGCGTTCACCGGTGTCCATGTCGACGATGGGGCGCAGCCTCGAGACCGACCTCATCTACTTCGTGGCCGCGGCGGCCGCCGGTCGGTACGCGGCTCGGCTGATCGGCGGGTAACGAGTGCTCAATGGCGGCGTGCGAGGCTGACCGCCATGAGCAGATTCGCGGTGGTCGGCGCCGGCTGGCGGGCCGCCTACTTCTGGCGGGCGGCCGAGCAGCTTTCCGACATCGAGTGCGTCGGGGCGGTGGTGCGCAGTCCCCGACCGCTGCCGGTGCCGGCGTTCGAGTCCCTCGAGGAGTGCCTGAGCGTCACCCGCCCGGACTTCGTCATCACCGCGGTGCCGTGGTCGGCGTCGCCTCGGCTCATTCGCGAGCTGGTCGAGCGGGGAATGGCGGTCCTGGCCGAGACGCCGCCCGCACCGGACCGCGACGGACTGTTCGCGCTCTGGGCCGACGTCGGTGCGTCAGGGCTGGTGCAGGTGGCCGAGCAGTATCTGCTGATGCCCTCGCACGCCGCCCGCCTGGCTCTGGCGCGGACCGGAGCCATCGGGCGGGTCACCTCGGTCCAGGTGTCCTCGACCCACCAGTACCACGCGGTGTCGCTGATGCGCGGCTTCCTGGGTGCCGGGCTCACCCCGGTCACGGCCCGGGCCACCTCGTTCACCGCCGACTTACTCGACCCACTGGCCAAGAACGGCTGGACCGACGCCACGGACCCCACACCGGCGACCACCGTGCTGGCCACCCTCGACTTCGGCGACGGCCGCTCGGGGCTCTACGACTTCACCGACAACCAGTGGCACAACCAGTTGCGGTTCCGCCGCATCCTCGTCCGCGGCAGCCTCGGTGAGCTGCGTGACGACGAGGTGGTCCGGCTGCCCGAGCCACGGACCTTCCTGCGTTCCGCGCTGGTGCGCCGCCAAACCGGCTACGACCTCGACCTCGACGGCTTCGAGACCGAGCACATCACCCTGGGCGACCATGTTCTCTACCGCAATCCGTACCCCGGCCGGCGCTGGAGCGACGAGGAGATTGCCATCGCCACGCTGCTCGAGGCCACTGCACGCTGGGCCGCCGGCGACGGTCCGGCGCCGTACCCGCTCGCCGAGGCTTCGCACGACCACCTGATCGCACTGGCCGTCGCCGAGTCGGCCGAGCAGGACGGGCGGGTGACCACGCCGACCCCACCGTGGGCATCGGCCCGGGAGCAGTAGCTTCCGGGCCGATGCACGTGCCGGTCGTGCGTCAGAGCGTGTCGAGGAAGGCCAGAGACGGCATGAAGAAGTACTGGCCACCCTTCAGCGTCACGGCCTGAGCGGCCTGATCGGTGGTCATGCGCGCCGGGTCGCCCCACGCCTTCGGGAAGTCGGTCTGCGGGCGCGGGCCCTGCCCGATCACCGGGTCCAGCCCGGCCGGCGTGGGCGAGGTGAACGGGAAGTTCGGGTTGTTCACCCACGCCGCCTGAGTGAACTCGAACTGATTGCCGAGATCGGCGTTGAAGGCCATGAACAGCAGGCCGACGTCGCCGGTGGGACGCGCCGACGGCGGCAGGTCACCGTTCGGGTCGTCGCTGCGGTGACCGTAGGTCTGCCCGCGCCGGGCCATGATGTGGCTGCGCTCGAAGGCCAGGTTGGCCGGACCGCCGCCGGGCGCCCCGCCCGACCCGCGGGGGTTCGACTTGCGGATATGGGCATGGAACGGGCACTTCGAGCCTTCGGCGTCGCTGTCGTAGCTGAAGTTGTTCATCAGCGGCTCGTGGGCGCCGGCCTCGGACTGGATGGTCAGCGGCGTGCCGTCCTCGAACCGGCCGATGATCATCGCGCCCGCCCGCTCCGTGTCCTCGCCGACCAACCCCAGGCGGTCGGCCAGGTCGTCCTCGGCCTCCTTGAACAGGGCGACGTTCTGCTCCAGCTTGCGGAAGACGAGGTAGCTGCCGAAGTGCACGCTGGGGTCCGGTGCAGCCGGGTCGGCCACCACCAGCTGGCCAAGGGGGAAGGCCGGGTTCCAGGCGTTGGTGCCGTCGGTGGTGTTGGTCTCGTCGGTGACATCCTCGGCGAGGAACAGCGGCTGGCTGCGCCCGTCGACGTAGCCGAAGTGCTCGATGCCGTGCCCGTCGGCGTTGACCAGGCTGCGTCCGGTCTCCTCGCCCAGCACGGTGATGCCCTCGGTGAGCAGATCCAGGATGGCGTTGCGCACGCCCACGTAGCGTCCTTCGTTGGTCGCGGCGTCACCGACCAGCACAACGGCGTGGATATCGCCGCGATAGGTCGGCTCCCACAGCGAGATCGCCGGGTCGTCCAAGGCGCCGCGGGAACCCTTCATGCCGCCGGGCTGGGAGAACTTGGCGTCGGCCGGGGTCGCGGCCACGCTGAGCGCGCTGTAGCCCGACGCGGTCAGACCGACGCCCACGTAGGTGGCGCTGGCGCTCGGGTCGTGGCTGGCCTTGAACGCCTGGATCTCGAGCAGATGGTCCTTGGCCGACTTCATGTGGGTCCGCACGCCCTGCAGGAAGGTCCGGGCCTCGGCGGCGACGTCGAAGTGTAGGAACAGCACGGTCAGGTCATCGCGCACGTGCGGTTTGACGATGTTGGGCTGCAGGTTTTCCAGCATGGTTTCCGCGTCGCCGGTCGCGGACGTCCACTGCAGCGGTTGCGTCAGGTCGATGGACATGGCATTCCTCCCCTTGGATCGAGCTCGGTACCTGGCAGGAGGAAGACCTGTGACGCGTAATACACCCAATCGATGTTGGTTCGGAGAAGCTAAAACGGTGAGCCGAAGGGCGTTGGTCTTGGGCTGATGATCAGCAACGCAACAATTGCGCGCCAACGAAGGCAGGCGCGACGATCGACATGCGCCCTCGAGTCGCTCTACATGGATTCGATCAACTTCTCCACGCGGTCGTCGACGCTGCGGAACGGGTCCTTGCACAGGACCGTGCGCTGGGCCTGGTCGTTGAGCTTCAGGTGCACCCAGTCAACGGTGAAGTCGCGGCGGCGGTCCTGGGCCCGGCGGATGAAGTCCCCGCGCAGCTTGGCCCGGGTGCTCTGCGGCGGCACGCTCTTGGCCTCGAACACCTCAAGATCACGCACCGCCCGGGCCACCGCCCCGCGCTCCTGCAACAGGTAGTACAACCCCCGGCCACGGCGGATGTCGTGGTAGGTCAGGTCGAGCTGAGCCACCCGGGGCGAGGACAGGGAGAGGTCGTGCTTGGCCTGGTAGCGCTCGATGAGGGTCAGCTTGGTCGCCCAGTCGATCTCGCGGTCGATCAACCCGAGGTCGGAGGTCTCCACCGCACGCAGGGTTCGGTCCCACAGCTCGAGCACGCGCTGGTCGGCCGCCGACACTCCCGCCCGTCCGGCGAACTCCTGCGCGCGGTGCAGATAGTCGCGCTGGATCTCCAGCGCCGACGCCGAGCGGCCCGAGGCCAGCCTCAGCAGCTTGGTCCCGGTGATGTCATGGGATATCTCGCGGATGGCGCGGATCGGGTTCTCCAGGGCCAGGTCCCGGAAGGCGGCCCCCTGCTCGATCATGCGCAGCACCAGGTCGGCCGAGCCGACCTTGACCAGCGTGGTGCACTCGTTCATGTTCGAGTCACCGACGATCACGTGCAGCCGGCGGTAGCGCTCGGCGTCGGCGTGCGGTTCGTCGCGGGTGTTGATGATCGGCCGGGACCGGGTGGTGGCCGAGGACACGCCCTCCCAAATGTGCTCGGCCCGCTGGCTCAGGCAGTACACCGCACCACGTGGCGTCTGCAGGACCTTGCCCGCGCCGCAGATGAGCTGGCGGGTGACCAGGAACGGAATGAGGACGTCGGCCAGCCGGCTGAACTCCCCCGTCCGTCCGACGAGGTAGTTCTCGTGGCAGCCGTAGGAGTTGCCGGCCGAGTCGGTGTTGTTCTTGAACAGGTAGATGTCGCCGGCGATGCCCTCGTCGTGCAGGCGCAGCTCGGCGTCGATCAATAGGCCTTCGATGATCCGCTCGCCGGCCTTGTCGTGCGCGACCAGCGACAGCAGGTCGTCACATTCGGGGGTGGCGTACTCGGGGTGGCTGCCGACGTCGAGGTAGAGGCGGGCGCCGTTGCGCAAGAAGACGTTGCTTGACCGGCCCCAGGACACGACGCGGCGGAACAGGTAGCGGGCCACCTCGTCCGGGCTCAGGCGACGCTGTCCGCGGAATGTGCAGGTGACCCCGTACTCGTTCTCGATGCCGAAGATTCGCCGGTCCACCGCAGCTGTCACTGCCCGCCGGCCGGCGTCCCGGCGCCGTCACTACCCGAGTCCGGCGATGACCGCTCGGCCGCGTCGGTCGACGACTCGTCGCCGGCCGATCCACGGTCGGTCCCTGGTTCCTCGGTCGGTTGCGGGCCGGTCGTTGGCGCGGAGGACGCTTCGTCGGCTCCGGGCCGCGGCACGGCGTCGTCAGCCGGCGCATTGGCCGGCTCGGCCGCTGGAGCGTCGACGGCCGAGGTGGGCAGAACCTCACTCAGCGCCACGCCGACGAGGCGGCGGAAGCTGCGCTGCGGGCGGTTGCGGTCCAGCACCGCTACTTCGAGCTGGCTGGCCACGAGCGTGCGGGCTCCACCGTTCTCCCCGCCCACCGATCCCAGCGCGGCCACGGCGACGGCGATCGCGTCGGGCAGGTCCAGCCCGGCCTGGTAGGTCTGGCGCAGCGAGGCGGTCAGCGCGTCGGCCTGCCCGCCCATGACCAGGAACTCAGGCTCGTCGTCGATCGTGCCGTCGTAGGTCAGGCGGTAGATCTGGTCCTCGGCCGCGGTCGCTCCGACCTCGGCCACGCACAGCTCGACCTCGTACGGCTTGGACTGCTCGGTGAAAATTGCTCCGAGCGTCTGGGCGTAGGCGTTGGCCAGCGAGCGGGCGGTGACGTCGCGGCGGTCGTAGGAGTAGCCGCGCATATCGGCCAGGCGGATGCCGGCCACCCGCAGGTTCTCGAACTCGTTGTACTTGCCCACCGCGGCGAAGCCGATGCGGTCGTAGATCTCGCTGACCTTGTGCAGGGCGGAGCTCGCGTTCTCGGCCACGAAGAGGATGCCATCGGTGTAGCGCAGGACGGTTACGCTGCGCCCGCGGGAGATGCCCTTGCGGGCGTACTCCGAGCGATCGCGCATGATCTGCTCGGCCGAGGCGTAGAACGGCATGCTCATGCGCGCTGCCGCCCGGCCGCCGACGTCGGGCGGCTCACGAGCCCGGCCGATCGGTCCGCTCGT
The DNA here is from genome assembly GCA_040004775.1 of bacterium. Lineage (GTDB taxonomy): Bacteria > Actinomycetota > Actinomycetes > Mycobacteriales > Jatrophihabitantaceae > JALZBL01. The sequence goes on from JBDUAD010000052.1 coordinate 13,594, forward strand.
CCACGACCTGGGCCACGACGGACTCGAGTTCGGCGTCGTCCACCCGGGCCGTGCCCTCGGCCGCCGCGGTGCGAACCACCGGATAGATGCGCCGCCGCTGGTCCGGCCCGCCGGTGGCCGAGTCGTCGTCGGCGGCGTCGAACAGAGCCTCGACCACCACGCGGACGGCCTCCTGGCGGGTGAGGCCGGGATGCCAGACCTTCTTCAGGGAGCCGCGCGCGAACACCGACCCGGAACCGATGGAGTGGTAGTACTGCTCGGCGTAGCGCCCGCCGGTGACGTCGAAGCTGTAGATGCGCGCGGGGTCGGCTGAGGCGTGTATGTCGTAGCCGGCGAACAACGGGACGACGGCCAGGCCCTGCATCGCCGCGCCGAGATTGTTGCGGATCATCGTCGACATCCGGTTGGCCTTGCCGTCGAGGGTCAGCGGCATGCCCTCGATCTTCTCGTAGTGCTCCAGTTCGACCTGGAACAGCCGAACGATTTCGACGGCGATCCCGGCCGTGCCGGCGATGCCGACCAAGGAGTAGGAGTCGGCGTCGAAGACCTTCTCGATGTCCCGCTGGGCGATCAGGTTGCCCATCGTGGCCCGGCGGTCGCCGGCCACGATCACGCCGTCGGCGTAGAGCGCGGCGACGATCGTGGTGCCGTGCGGGGCGAGCTCAGTGACGGCCCCGACGTCGCCGGCACCAGCCCAGTCCCCGACACGGCGGGAGGGCAGCAGGTGCGGAGCGGCTGCGCCCAGGAACTCCGAGAACGACGAACCGCCCGGGCTGGTGGCCAGGCCGAGCAGACCGCGTTCGGCTCGCTCGCCGCTCACTCGCCGCCCTTCTGCACGAAACCGCGCACGAACTCCTCGGAGTTGGACTCGAGGACCTCGTCGATGTCGTCCAGGATCGCGTCCACGTCCTCGCCGAGTCGCTCGTGCCGCTCGGCCACGTCGGATTCGGCGGCGTCAACGACCTCGTCGGTTTCCTCGCGTGAGCGGCTCGCGCGAGACTGTCCACCGTTGTCGTGAGTTGCCATGACCACCACTTCCCTGCTCCGAGTCGGGCTGTTGGCGACACTAGTCGGTGCTCATGGCCGAACGGGTGGGGCGGTTGACGCAGCGCGGACCGAGCAGCGCAGGCGGATGAGCCTCAGCGCGGGCCGAGCAACTCGTCGAGCAGAGCGGCGGCGGTGCGGCAGCGGTCGAGCAGCGCGCCGACATGAGCGCGCGTGCCCCGCAGGGGTTCCAGCGTCGGCACGCGGACCAGCGACTCGCGTCCCACGTCGAAGATCACCGAATCCCAGGATGCGGCGGCGACCGCGTTGCCGTAGCGCCGCAGGCACTCACCGCGGAAGTACGCCCGGGTGTCCTCCGGCGGATCCTCGACCGCGGTGCGAACCGCATCGGGGGCCAACAGGGTCTGCATGGCCCCGCGGGACACGAGGCGGTTGTAAAGGCCCTTGTCGGGACGAATGTCGGCGTACTGCAGGTCGACCAGGGCCAGCCGCGAGTCCGTCCACTCGAGTCCGTCGCGCTCGCGGTAGCCCTCCAGCAGGCGCAGCTTGGCCACCCAGTCAAGCGAGTCGGCCAGGGACATCGGATCGCGCTCGAGGACGCTCAGTGTGGCCTCCCAGCGGGCCAGAACGTCGGTGGTCTGGGCGTCGACGTCGGACCCGTAGCGCTCGGCGACAAACTTGCGAGCGTGATCCAGGTGCTCTATCTGCAGCTCCACCGCGGTCATACGGCGGCCGTCGGCCAACGTCACCCGGTGCTGCAAGGACGGGTCGTGGGAGATCAGGTGAAGTTCGCGCACCGGATCGGCCAGCACCAGGTCGACCGGCAGGAACGCCTCTTCGATCATGGCCAAGATCAGCGACGTCGTGCCGACCTTGAGGTAGGTGGAGATCTCGGACAGGTTGGCGTCACCCAGGATGACGTGCAGCCGACGGTACTTCTCGGCGTCGGCGTGCGGCTCGTCGCGGGTGTTGATGATCGGGCGCTTGAGCGTGGTCTCGAGGCCGACCTCGACCTCGAAGAAGTCGGCCCGCTGACTGATCTGGAAACCGGGCGTGCGCCCGTCCTGCCCACGCCCGACCCGACCGGCACCGCACACCACCTGGCGGCTGACGAGGAAGGGGGTGAGCAAGGTGACGATGTCCGAAAAGGCGGTCTGGCGACGCATCAGGTAGTTCTCGTGAGCGCCGTAGGAGGCACCCTTGTTATCGGTGTTGTTCTTGTAGAGATTGATCCGCGCCCCGATGCCGAGGGCGGCCGCCCGGTCGATCGCCTCGTTCATGACCAGTTCCCCGGCCTTGTCCCAACGCACGACGTCGAGGGGGGTCAGCACCTCGGGAGTGGAAAACTCCGGGTGAGCGTGATCGACGTAGAGCCGCGCACCGTTGGTGAGGATGACGTTGGCCATCCCCGCGTCCTCCTCGGCCTCTACGAACTCCGGGGCCACCCGGCGGCCGAGGTCGTACCCCCGCGCGTCGCGCAGCGGGGACTCCTCCTCGAAATCCCACGACGGGCGGCGGCTGCGCCCTCCGCTGTGGGCGGCGGCGTAGGCGTTGACGATCTGGGCCGAGAGCAGCATCGGATTGGCGTGGGGCTGGCCGGGCACGCTGATGCCGTACTCGATCTCGGTCCCCATGACCCGCGAGACCGTCATCGGCGGGGCACAGTCCGGACACTGCCAGGGCACCGGTGCGCGCAGCGCAGGTCGAGGCGCTGCGCTGCGCTGTTCGCCGGCCGGGCCCGTCGCATCATGAAGGACCGAGTGTATCCAGTACCCATGGCCCTGAGCCCGGCGACATGAGCGCCGACGTGAGAGCGGCGACGTGAGAGCGGCGACATGAGCAGGGCCGCCGATCCGGTCGCGTTTCAGGTAGTGCCCGCCCGGGTGCTGATCGCGCCGGACAAGTTCGCCGGCTCGGCCACCGCCGCGCAGGTGGCGGACGCACTGGCCGCCGGCCTGGCCCGCGGCCGCCCGGGCCTCGCGCTGCGCCGGTGCCCGGTGGCCGACGGCGGCGAGGGGACGGTGGCCGCGGCACTGGCCGCCGGATTCGAGCGGGTGCCGGTCACGGTGCGCGGCCCCACGGGTGATCCGGTGCCGACGGCGTACGCGCGGCGCGGGCACGTCGCCGTCGTCGAGCTGGCCGATGCCTGCGGGCGTCCGCAACTGGCCGGCGGCCGCCCGGCTCCGATGACTGCGTCCAGCGCCGGAGCGGGCGACGTCGCCCGGGCCGCCATCGCCGCCGGCGCGCGGGAGGTCGTCCTGGCCGTGGGCGGCAGCGCCAGCACCGACGGGGGTACGGGGCTGCTCCAGGCTCTCGGCGTGTCCGTCCTCGACTCGGACGGATCTCCGGTGACGCCCGGCGGCGCGGGGCTGGTCACGGTCGCCGCACTGGGCCGCGTTCCCCCCGATCTGGCCGGCGTGCGGTTCGTGCTGGCTGCTGACGTGGACAGCCCGCTGACCGGGCCGCGCGGTGCCGCCGCGGTCTTCGGCCCGCAGAAGGGCGCCGGCACCGCTCAGGTGGCGGCTCTGGACGACGGCCTGCGCCACTGGGCCGACGTGGTCGCCGCGGCGACTGGCGCCGAGCACCGTGACCAGCCCGGCGCGGGTGCGGCCGGCGGCGTCGGCTTCGCCGCGCTGGCCGTGCTCGGCGCCACCCGGCGGCCGGGGGCCGAGATCGTGCTGGAGCTGATCGGCTTCGAGGCCCGGCTAGCCGGGGTGGACCTGGTCGTCACCGGCGAGGGGCGTCTGGATCGATCCACCTTGACCGGTAAGGCCGTCGCTCGCGTGGGGATGGTGGCCGAGCGGGCCGGAACGCCGGTGGTCGCGGTATGCGGTCGCGACGAGCTATCGGTCGCCGAAGCCCGGGCCGCCGGCCTGGCCCGGGTGGTGGCGCTGAGCCGGTGGCAGCCCGACCCGGCCCGCTCCATGGCCGAGGCCGAGCAGCTCCTGGAGGAGGCCGGCGCCTATCTCGGCCGCGAGTGGGACGCACTGATCCTGAACGGCCGAGCGGCGGCACGCTCAGGTGAACAGGAGCTTGGCGATGGCCGCCACACCGACCAGCACGATGATCGCTCGCAGCGCCACCGGTGACAGCCGGCGCCCGATGCGCGCACCGAGCAGGCCGCCCAGCACCGCACCGAGCGCGATCAGCCCGGCCGCGGTCCAGTTCACGTGCGCGGTCAGCACGAAGACCACCGCGGCCACGGCGTTGGCCAGAAAGGCCAGCACGTTCTTCATGCCGTTGATCCGCTGCAGATCGTCATCGAGCAGCACGGCCATCACCGCGATCAGGATCACGCCCTGAGCCGCGCCGAAATAGCCGCCGTAGACCCCGGTGGCCAGCACCAGCCCCCAGAGCAGCGGTGTGACCGAGGAGCGGGTAGCGCCGTCGTGGCGGGCCGCGGACCAGCCGGCCAGCCGGGGTTGGAACACGACCAGCACCAAGGCGATGACGATCAGCACCGGGACGACCGCTTCGAAGGCGTCGGCCGGCAGCGTGAGCAGCAGGACCGCCCCGATTCCCCCGCCGATGACCGAGGCCACCCCAAGAGTGGCCACCCGCCGCGACTGGCCGGCCAGCTCCCGCCGGTAGCCGACGGCGCCGGTCAGTGAGCCGGGCGCGAGCCCCACGGTGTTGGACACATTGGCCGTCACCGGGGGCAGCCCGACGGCGAGCAGGACGGGAAAGCTGAGCAGGGTCCCCGAGCCGACCACCGTGTTGATCGTGCCTGCCCAGATCCCGGCCACGAGGACGGCGAGCGCCTGCCAGCCGCTCACGAGCCTCCCGGGCCCATCAGCAACGACGGGGCGGTGGACTTACCGGCGGTGCCACTGGATGCCGGGTGCCACTACAGGTACTGGCCGGTGTTGCTGGCGGTGTCGATGGCTCGCCCGCTCTCGTTGCCCTTGCCGGAGATCAGCGTGCGGATGTAGACGATCCGCTCACCCTTCTTGCCCGAGATCCGCGCCCAGTCGTCGGGGTTGGTGGTGTTGGGCAGGTCCTCGTTCTCGCGGAACTCGTCCACGCACGCGGCGAGTAGGTGGGTCATCCGCAGACCGCGCTGGTCGTTGGTCAGCAGGTCCTTGATCGCCATCTTCTTGGCCCGGTCGACGATGTTCTGGATCATCGCCCCGGAGTTGAAGTCCTTGAAATACAACGTCTCCTTGTCACCATTGGCGTAGGTGACCTCGAGGAAGCGGTTCTCCTCGCTCTCGGTGTACATCCGCTCCACGGTGTTGCGGATCATCGCCGCCACCGTGGCCTGCGGGTTGCCGGCGTGCTCGGCCAGGTCGTCGGCGTGGATGGGCAGCGTGGCGGTTATGTACTTGGCGAAGATGTCCTGCGCGGCCTCGGCGTCGGGCCGCTCGATCTTGATTTTCACGTCGAGCCGCCCTGGGCGCAGGATGGCCGGGTCGATCATGTCCTCGCGGTTGGACGCGCCGATGACGATGACGTTCTCCAGGCCCTCGACGCCGTCAATCTCGCTCAGCAGCTGAGGCACGATCGTGTTCTCCACGTCGGAACTCACGCCCGACCCGCGGGTACGGAAGATGGAGTCCATCTCGTCGAAGAAGACGATCACCGGGGTGCCTTCGCTGGCCTTTTCCCGGGCCCGCTGGAACACCAGGCGGATGTGCCGCTCGGTCTCCCCGACGTACTTGTTCAACAGCTCCGGACCCTTGATGTTGAGGAAGTACGACCGACCGGCCGACTCGCCGCGGACCTCGGAGACCTTCTTGGCCAGGGAGTTGGCCACCGCCTTGGCGATCAGCGTCTTGCCGCAACCGGGCGGCCCGTAGAGCAGGATTCCCTTCGGCGGGCGCAGCTCGTGCTCGCGGAACAACTCGGCGTGCAGGAACGGCAACTCCACCGCGTCGCGGATCTGCTCGATCTGGCGGCTGAGGCCGCCGATATCGGTGTAGTCGATGTCCGGGACCTCTTCGAGGACCAGCTCCTCGACCTCGCTCTTGGGCACCCGCTCGTACACGAACCCGCTGCGGGTCTCCATCAGCAGCGAATCACCGGGACGCAGGGGCGCGTCGCGCAGCAGGTCGGCCAGGTAGACCACCCGCTCCTCGTCGGTGTGCCCGATCACCAGGGCCCGGTCACCGCCGTCGAGGATC
>JBDUAD010000137.1:0-5813 GCA_040004775.1 bacterium
CGGCCGCCAATGCGCCGGCCCGGTGGCGGCCCGCCGTGGGCGAACATGGGCCAGCCCGGCGAGAAGTCGATGAACTTCGGCCCGTCGGCGCGCCGGATGATGCGCCGGCTGCACCCCGAGCGGACCCGGGTCCTGACCGTCATCGCACTGGCCGTGATGAGTATCGGGCTGAGCGTGCTTGGCCCCAAGATCCTCGGCCGCGCCACCGACGTCATCTTCGCCGGTGTCATCGGCAAGCGGCTACCACCCGGCACGACCGCCGAGCAGGCGGCCGCCGGGGCCAGGGCGTCCGGCAAGGGCAACATCGCCGAGCTTGTCTCCCACCTCGATGTGCACCCCGGGCAGGGCATTGACTTCCCCGCGCTGCGCGGCGTGCTCCTGCTGGCGCTGGGACTGTACGCGGTCTCGTCGCTGCTGATGTGGCTGCAGGGATACATCCTTAACGGCGTCGTGCAGCGCACCATCCGGGGGCTGCGGGCCGAGGTCGAGGACAAGCTCAACCGGCTGCCCCTGCCGTACTTCGACGAGCAGCCACGCGGGGAGATCCTCAGCCGGGTGACCAACGACATCGACAATGTCTCCCAGACCCTGCAGCAGACGCTGAGCCAGCTGCTGACCTCTGTGCTGATGGTGGTCGGCGTGGTCACGATGATGTTCGTCGTCTCGCCGCTCCTGGCGCTGATCGCGCTGGTGTCGATCCCGCTGTCCATGTGGGTGACCAAGGTGATCGCCAAGCGATCGCAGCAGAAGTTCATCGCGCAGTGGGCACACACCGGCGCCCTCAACGCCCACATCGAGGAGACCTTCACCGGACACGAGCTGGTCAAGGTGTTCGGCCATCAGCACGAAGCGGAGGAGGTTTTCCGGGCCAAGAACGAGGAGTTGTTCCAGGCCAGCTTCGGCGCGCAGTTCATCTCCGGGATCATCATGCCGTCGATGATGTTCATCGGGAACCTCAACTACGTCGCGATCGCGGTGGTCGGGGGCATGCGGGTGGCCTCCGGTGCGATGAGCCTGGGCGACGTGCAGGCGTTCATCCAGTACTCCAGGCAGTTCACCCAGCCGTTGACCCAACTGGCCTCGATGGCCAACCTGCTGCAGTCCGGAGTGGCCTCGGCCGAGCGGGTCTTCGAGTTGCTCGACGCACCCGACCAGAGCCCCGACCCGGTCCGGGCCGGCCAGGTGACCGACCCGCACGGTCGGGTGGAGTTCGAGCACGTGTCGTTCTCCTACGACCCCGACCGGCCGCTGATCCAGGACCTGTCGCTGGTCGCCGAGCCCGGCCAGACGGTGGCGATCGTCGGCCAGACCGGCGCGGGCAAGACCACGCTGGTCAACCTGATCATGCGGTTCTACGAGCTTCATGCAGGACGGATCACGCTCGACGGCGTAGACATCGCCTCGATGCGCCGGGCCGACCTGCGCTCGGAGATCGGGATGGTGCTGCAGGACACCTGGCTGTTCGGCGGGACCATCCGCGACAACATCGCATACGGCAACCCGGCGGCCGCCGAGGAGGAGATCCAGGCCGCAGCCGAGGCGACGTTCGTCGACCGGTTCGTGCGCAGCCTGCCCGACGGCTACGACACGGTGATCGACACCGAGGGCGGCAACATCAGCACCGGCGAGAAGCAGCTCATCACCATCGCCCGGGCGTTCCTCGCCGATCCCTCCCTGCTGATCCTCGACGAGGCAACCAGTGCCGTTGACACCCGTACCGAATTGCTGGTGCAGAAGGCGATGTCGGCGCTGCGCAGCGACCGGACCAGCTTCGTCATCGCGCACCGGCTGTCCACCATCCGCGACGCCGACCTGATCCTGGTCATGGACGCCGGGCAGATCGTCGAGCAGGGCACGCACTCGGATTTGCTGGCGGCACAGGGCGCCTACTACGAGCTCTACCAGTCGCAGTTCACGGCAGCGACGTCAGAGGTCGTCGAGGTCGGCTGAATCGGGTCCTACCGAAGGAACTGCACTGCCCGTCTTGATGCTCTCGAAGGGGAAGCCACCGTTGTGCTGCCGAGCTGAAAGGAACGCGGAGTGAGACTGCCGCCGAGTCCGAGAGCCGAACGGGTCGGAGACTCCACCGAGACCAGCAGCCGCTGACCTGGGCGCCGAGCACGTCCGAGAGCGCCAGCGAGTGGATCCGGTAGTCACCCCTGTACCGGGCGAGGTAGGCCGCGACGGCTAGCAAGGCGCAGCGGGTCGATGATAGGCACGGCACGGCCGGCACCTGCGGGCAGCAACTCAAACAGTACGGTCATGGACCGGTGTGCCCCGCCACAAGGCGGCCCCTCCGCGCCGCAAGCGGCATGTGAGTGCGTCCGTAGCTCTCGCGAACGAGCATCATGTCGGCCCCCCACGGTCACGTGGATGACCGTGGCTGACCGCCCGAATCGCACGCCGCGCCGCTGTTCAGTCCCGATGGTTCACGATGTTGATTACGTTGCCATCTGGTGCTCGGACGAAGAACCGGCGCACACCCCATGGCTCTGTAGTTATCGGGTGCACGATCTCGTAGCCGAGTTTCTGAGCTTCTTCATAAGCACCTTCGAGGTCATCGGTGTGGACGGAAACGACCGAGTCTTCAGGTGCGGTTGCGTCGCGCGTTACGAGCTGGACGTTCGCCCTGGTGTCGGGAGAGGTGTAGCGGGCCACCCATCCCAGGTTGAACTCCTCGGTACTCAGCCCGAGGTAGTCGGTGTAAAAGCTCTTCGTTGCCCCAACGTCAGCCACTCGAAGGTTGGCAATAATGCGTGTGGCGCGCATGCGGTCCTCCTGCCTGCAACGGATGCATGATGATCGTCCGGCGTGTCGACTCGCGCACTCCGGTGATGGGCGGCCGAGGCGCTTGAGTAGCGGCCTTCGTCACCGAGGAAACGTCCGGATCTGCCGCACATTGCTCATGCTGCAGCCTTTGGCTGTCGTCGGGCCTAGCCTTGCTGCGGAAGGCCGGCACCACGCCGAGCCCCCGAGCGTCGGAAGGAAGCCCGAGAATGCCCGCGAAGAATGCCAAGAACGAACCCGACGGCTTCAGCGCCGAGGAACGTGCCGCGATGAAGGAGCGCGCCGCCGAGCTGCGTGCCGAGGGCAAGAAGGGCGCCAAGAAGGCCGACGGTTTTCAGGCGGTCCTAGCCAGGATCGCGCAGATGGCACCGGAGGATCGTGCGCTCGCTGAGCGAGTGCATGTGACGGTGACCGCGACCGCCCCCGAGTTGTCGCCCAAGACCTGGTACGGAATGCCCGCCTACGCGAACGCGGACGGCAAGGTCGTCGTCTTCTTCCAGGACGCGGGCAAGTTCAGCTACCGGTACTCGACCCTCGGCTTCCAGGACGCGGCGAACCTCGACGACGGCGACCTGTGGCCGGTGTCGTACGCGCTGAAGGAGTGGAGCCCCGTGGTGGAGAAGAAGGTCGTGGCGCTGGTGAAGGCGGCGACCTCCTGACCGTTGGCGCTACCCGCCGCGGAGCGCGCAAGATCCTCGCCTACACGGCTCGGACGGCTCCGCCTCAGCGCCCCTGAGGCGACCCGCCGTGCCGCCGTGCAGTGCGCGGTGTCACTGCATTACGTCGTGAAAGACGCGCGCTCCCACCCAGCACCTGCCCCTCCACTGCCTTCAGGTCCCGAACAAGAACGTCCCCGTCGCGGTCAGTCGGTGACGGGCCGGCGGAAGAGCGGGGTCACGAACCGCAGCATGAGGCTGGCCCAGGTGAGGTGGGTCAGTACCGGCGCCTGGATGCCCCCGGAGGCGCGGCGCTGCAGGCCGAACACCGTGCCCATCGCGGCGGCGGCCAGCACCAGGGCCGGGTTTCGGGTGGCAGCGGTCGCCGCGGTGTAGACGGCCGTGGACACCATCACCGGGTGCCGGTCGCCCACGGCGTCGTAGAGCGCGCCGCGGAAGAAGATCTCCTCGGCGGCACCGTTGGCCAGCGTGGTCAGGAATACCAGGGGGGTGGTCCCCTCGTCGGCGAAGCGCAAGACGTCACGCAACGCATGGTCGAGTACGGGAACACGCCGGGCGGCGAGAGCGGCCGCGTAGCACAGGCCGAAGGCGCCCACCCCGGTCAGGATCGGCGTCAGGACCGGACGGCGCAGCGTGTTGTCGCGGCCGGGCAGCCAACCACGGTGCAGTGGGCCCGACGCGAGGCCGCCCCCGGCCCAGACACCGGCAACGGTCAGCGTCGCGGCGTAGAACTCCGGCGAGCCCGGCCGGGTGGACAGCGAGAGCCCCAGCAGGCCGGCGCCGGTCACCGACACGCCGGCGACCACCCGGCGCCGGCGGGCAGCCTCGTCGTTCTCGCGATGGTCGCGGGGCACCGGCCTCACGCCTCCCGCCGGGCCCTGGCTCGCTCACCCAGGGCCAGCAGCACGGACTGGTCGTAGCCGATCGGCTCGAACGGGACGATCCGCCGGATGCTGTCGTCGCGTACGACGACCTCGTTGGTCATCGAGTCGACCAACGACCGGCCGGTCCGCGTGTCGACGCTGGTGACCAGGGCCAGCCACCGCGACGACAGGCGGGGGGTCAGCAGGGGGACCGGCACGATGAGCCGGCGGCGGCCCTCGAGGGCGGCCACCCGGCGCAGCATCTCCACGTACTGGAGAACCTCCGGGCCGCCGATGTCGAAGCTGCGCCCAGCCGCCTCCTGGGCGGTCAGGACCCCGACGAGGTAGCGCACCACGTCGGGCAGGGCGATCGGCTGGGTGCGGGTCCGCACCCAGCGCGGCGTCACCATCGCCGGCAGGTGCTCGACCAGCTGACGGGTCAGCTCCCAGGAGATCCCGCCGTGCCCGACTATGATCCCGGCCCGCAGCGTCGTCACGGGGACGCCGGTCGAGCCGAGCAGGCCCTCCACCTCGCGCCGGCTGCGCAGGTGGGCGGACAGGTCGTCGGCCGGGTCGCCGAGCCCGCCGAGGTAGATGATCCGGCCTATCCCGGCGGCGGCCGCGGCACGGGCGAAGGACCGGGCGGCGTCGGCGTCGCGTGCGGCGAAGTCGGGCGCGTCGAGGGAGTGGACCAGGTAGTAGGCGGCGTCGCAGCCCTGGCCGGCCGCAGACAGGCCGGCCTCGTCGGACACGTCGCCCTGCACCGCCGTGCCGGCCCCGGTGTAGCTGCCGGGACGCCGCGTCATCGCTCGGACCTCGTGCCCGGCCGCCTCCAGCGCCGGGCAGAGCCGGCTGCCGACGAAGCCGGACGCGCCCGCAACCAAAACCCTCATCCGTACACCCTGCCAGTCCCGGCCGATCCCGTCGCGCAGTGCCCCTACGACGATCGGGATCCGGGAGGACCGCGACATGGTCAATGAGCTCGATGCGGTGAGCCGCCCGTCGCGGGTCGCCGAGCCCGACGAGGGCATCTCGGCCGAGGAGCTCGGGCTGGCCCGCCCGCAACCACGGCATGCCACTGGAGGCTCTCCGCTACGACATCACTCACGTCGACCCCTCGTCGTACCGGCTGGTCGTCAACGGGCTGGTCGAGACGGCGTCGTCGTTGGACCCGGCCGACATCCGGGGCCGACCGCAGGTGTCGACCGTGGTGACGTTCGAGTGCGCCGGCAATGGCCGGGGCCGGCTGCTGGCCCGCCCGGTCAGCCAGCGGTAGCTGGTCGAGGCGGTCGGCGCCCCCCGGTGGACCGGCACACCGCTGGCGCCGCCGAGAGGCGCGGTTGCGCGATGGGTGGGCCGGCCAGACGCGGATCGTGGAGTAGTCGGGCCGTGTCCGGTCACTCGGACGTAGACGTCGGTGAAGCGGGAGGAGAAGGCCCGGGCGGTTCGGCTGGTGCGGCACCTCCACAAGGAGCTGGGCACCTCG
>JBDUAD010000138.1:0-5696 GCA_040004775.1 bacterium
AGCGCCACGATGGGCGAGTACGAGCACGTGCCCAGGTTGGCCGACCGACTGCTGCCTGCCGGATACGCCAGGATGGCGGCCGGGTGACGGTCTCCCTAACGCTCGGCGCGAGGCCGGCTCCAGCCCATTCCCCGGGGCAGGCTGACCGGAGCGAGGAAGGGAGCAGCCATGCGCGTTGCCTGATCATCGGCGCCATCGAGCCGGGCGGTGCCCAGCTGTCGGCACTGCGCCTGTCCAGCGCTCTGGATGCGTACGGCATGCACAGCGCCCCGCTAGTCGCGGGAGACGCTACCCCCGACGGGCTCGCCCTTGCCGCCCAGCACGGCATCTCCGTCGATGCCTTCCGGGTCGCCGAGACCATCCCTCAGGCAACGAGCCTCCAATGGACACCCAGCCGGAGCTTCGCCCGCTGGCTGGTGCCTCGTCTCGATGATGCCGCCGGGCTGGTCGGAAGTTGAGGGAGTAGATCGTCCCTGATGGGACTCCGGTCAGCTGTCGGGTGCCTCGTGCTCGGCCAGCCGGGCGCGCAACTCGGTGTTCTCGTCCTGCAACTCGATGAGTCGGTGGGCGCTGCCCGCGGACATGCCGTCGTCCACCAGGTCCAGGACTCGGCGGGCGTGTGCCAACTGGTTGCGGCTGTAACGCCGGTGCCGGCCGGAGGACCGGGTCGGGGTCATCTCGGCGCTGTGCTCCAGGCGACGGAGAACCCCCGGCTCCACGTCCAGCAACTCGGCCGCCTGCCCGATCGTGTAGAGCGGGCTGCCGTGGTCGTCGAGGGACCCATCGAGGGTCTGGGCCCGGCGGTCCTGCGCCGCCGGGCCCTTCTTCCTCGGAGGCACGCTCAGGCCGAGCTGGAGTGGCCGGCGCCGACGGCGCTCTGAGAGGACTGGCCCTCGATCACGTTCGGCTGTGGCTGGGACTCGCCCCGACCGATGTCGATCTTGCGCGGCTTGGCCTTCTCGTGGATCGGGATGGTGACCGTCAGCACCCCCTCGTTGTACGTGGCCGAGACCTTGGCGGTGTCCAGTCCGTCGCCGATCACCAACTGGCGGCGGAACCGGCCGGTCGGGCGCTCGACGACGATTGCTTCACCCTGCTCCTCTGCACGCGGACTGCGCTCAGCCTCCACGGTGAGCATGTTGTCCTCGACGTGCAGGTCGACGCTGCCGGGGTCCACACCGGGCAGGTCGAAGTGCACCACGTAGTGGTCACCGGCGCGGTAGACGTCCATCGGGAAGGATCGCGGGCCCTCCCATGACGCGCGCATCTGATCGGCCAGGCGGTCGAAGTCGCGGAACGGGTCGAACCTGAGAAGCATTTCTCACACCTCCTGCGGTGAGTTCCGGTCGTGGAGCGGTCTGCGCTCGACCACCACAATACCTCATGTACAACGACAGTAAACCTCTCTCTACACGACAACTCTGGTGAACGTACGGACCAGCGGACGGGCGCGCCAGCGGTGCGTACGAGCAGCGACTAGAGTGACCGACGAGCGGCGCAAGGCCGCCGCTCGCCGCTGTCAGCGCCGGCCGGGAGGAGCCTCGACGTGACCATCGCGCCCACACCGATCGTGACCCGTCCGTCCCCGGTCCGGGAGCCGGTCCGCGGCTCGTTCCTGGCCCGGACGCTGCGGACGACTGACCACAAGTCCATCGGCATGATGTACATGATCTCGTCGTTCGGCTTCTTCGCGGCCGGCGGCATCATGGCGCTGCTGATGCGTGCCGAGCTCGCTCGGCCCGGCCTGCAGTTCCTGTCCAACGAGCAGTACAACCAGCTGTTCACCATGCACGGCACGATCATGTTGCTGCTGTTCGCGACGCCCCTGGTGTTCGCTTTCGCCAACCTCGTGGTGCCGCTTCAGATCGGCTCGCCCGACGTGGCGTTCCCGCGGCTCAACGCGTTGTCGTACTGGCTGTATCTGTTCGGTGCCCTGATCGTCATGGGCGGCTTCCTGACCCCTGGCGGCGCCGCGGACTTCGGCTGGTATGCCTACGCCCCGCTCAACGACGCGGTCCACACCCCGGGTGCCGGCGCCAACATGTGGATCGTCGGCCTGATCATCGCCGGCTTGGGCACCATCCTCGGCGCCGTCAACATGATCACCACGATCCTGACGCTGCGCTGTCCGGGCATGACCATGTTCCGGCTGCCGATCTTCACCTGGAACATCCTGTTCACCAGCCTGCTGGTGCTGTTCGCGTTCCCGATCCTCACCGCGGCGCTGTTCGCGCTGCTGGCCGACCGCAACCTCGGCGCACACATCTACGACGCCAAGACCGGTGGCGCGCTGCTGTGGCAGCACCTGTTCTGGTTCTTCGGTCATCCCGAGGTCTACATCGTCGCGCTGCCCTTCTTCGGGATCATCACTGAGGTCATCCCGGTGTTCAGTCGCAAGCCGGTCTTCGGCTACAAGGGCCTGGTGGCCGCCACCATCGCCATCACCGCCCTGTCGCTGACGGTCTGGGCGCACCACATGTTCACCACGGGTGCGGTCCTGCTGCCGTTCTTCGCGTTCATGACCTACCTGATCGCGGTGCCCACCGGCGTGAAGTTCTTCGTCTGGATCGGCACAATGTGGCGGGGGCAGGTCACCTTCGAGACCGCGATGCTGTTCTGCTTCGGGTTCCTCGTGACGTTCCTGCTCGGCGGGCTGACCGGCGTGCTGCTGGCCTCGCCGCCGATCGACTTCCACGTCGCCGACACCTATTTCGTGGTCGCCCACTTCCACTACGTGCTGTTCGGCACGATCGTGTTCGCCGCCTACGCAGGGGTCTACTTCTGGTTCCCGAAGTACACCGGCCGGATGCTCGACGAGCGGCTGGGCAAGATCCACTTCTGGTTGACGTTCATCGGCTTCCACACGACGTTCCTCGTGCAGCACTGGCTGGGCAACGAGGGCATGCCACGGCGCTACGCCGACTACCTGCCCAGCGACGGCTTCACCACGCTCAACACCGTGTCGACCGTCGGGGCGTTCATTCTCGGCATCTCGACCTTGCCGTTCTTCTACAACTGCATCAAGTCCTACAAGGCCGGCGAGATCGTGACCGTCGACGACCCGTGGGGCTACGGGAACTCCCTGGAGTGGGCCACCTCGTGCCCACCCCCGCGGCACAACTTCGTCCGGCTGCCGCGGATCCGCTCTGAGCGGCCGGCCTTCGACCTGCACCATCCGGAGTACGCCAGGCGACCCGAGCAGCACGCATCCCCGCAGGCGCCGAGCAAGCAGCCGACCTAGGCGGGGTACTCGGCGGTGATCTGTCGTCCGGTGAAACCTGCTCGTTGTCCGACCACCTGATCGCCCAGGCCCGTCGCGAGCACGCCTATCATCCGTGCGCAGTCGCCGACCGGCAGTTGGAAGCTCCCGGTGCAGCGGTCGTCGTGCCAGAGAGAGATGACGACCAGGCCTTCCTCGGGATGGCAGGTCACCCGCAGGCCCCGGTCGACACCGCGGGAGTCCAGGAAGAGATCCCTGCGGACGGGGAGCCGGTGCACCGTGCTCATACCTCAGTGTGCCTCCGTGGGCGGCTTTCGCGCCAGGGTTGGGGGCCCGGTCAACCGCCGAGCACCGGCGACCCGACCAGCCGGACGCCGGCGGCTGCCATCTGCGCCAGCGCGCGCTCGGTGGTCTCTGCCGCCACCCCGGCGGTGTGATCCAGGCGCACGGTGGTATCGAATCCGGCCGATACCGCGTCCAGGGCGGTCGCGCGTACGCAGTGGTCCGTGGCAATGCCCACGACGTGGACGTCGTCGACCCCGTGGTGGCGCAGCCAGTCGGCCAGACTCCGCCCGTCGGCGGCGACGCCTTCGAATCCGGAGTAGGCAGCCGCATTTTCGCCCTTGTCGAAGACGCCCTCGATCGGGTCCCGGTCGAGGTTGGGGTGCAGGTCGACCCCGGTAGTACCGACGACGCAGTGCGCCGGCCAGGAGTCGACGAAGTCCGGTTCGGCGGCGAAGTGCGCACCGGGGTCGACGTGATGATCACGGGTGGCCACTACGTGGGCGTGGTCGCCGCTGCGGGCCAGCTCGCTGATCGCCGAAGCAACCGAGGCACCGCCTGCCACGGCCAGGCTGCCGCCTTCGCAGAAGTCGTTCTGGACGTCGACGATGATCAGGGCCCGGGTCATCGGTCTCCTTGCTCGAATGTCGTGGGAATCGCCGGCTCGCCGCGGGAGAGCTTCAGCCCGTCCCACGGGATGGTGCCCATCACCCGGCGCAGGTGCCCACGCGACTGCTCCAGCGACGGCTGGCCGGCTACGACTTTCCCGCCGCGGACCAGCGGCACTTGCAGCAGGCGGTCGCCGGGCTGCTCGGCCGGGCGGCCACCCACCCTGACGACCTCCTCGGTGGCAGTGCCGGTCGCCCGGTGCCGGCGGACCGCCGTCTTGCGCCCGCCGGGGCTGGCCTTGTGCTCCGAGCGCTTGGTCACGGGGCGCCCGTCGACGTCCACGAGCTTGTAGACGAATCCGGCCGAAGCCGCCCCCGACCCGGTCACCACGGACGTCCCGACGCCGTAGGCGTCCACCGGGGCGGCGGCGAGTGCGGCGAGTGCATACTCGTCGAGGTCGCCGGAGAGCACGATGCGGGTGCCCGTCGCCCCGAGGGCGTCGAGTTGCTGGCGGGACTGCACGGTCAACACAGCCAGGTCGCCGGAGTCGATCCGTACCGCTCCCAACTCGGGACCTGCCACCTCGATAGCGCTACGGATCCCTGCCGCGATGTCGTAGGTGTCGACGAGCAGCGTGGTCCCGATGCCGAGGGCTTTGACCTGCGCCCGGAAGGCGTCGGCCTCGGTGGCGTGCAGCAGCGTGAAGGAGTGGGCGCTGGTCCCCATGGTCGGTACGCCGTAGCGCTGCCCGGCGGCAAGGTTGGAGGTCGCGGCGAACCCGCCGAGGTAAGCAGCGCGGGCTGCCGCCGGTGCCGCCTGCTCCTGGATGCGCCGAGTGCCCATCTCATTGAGCGGCCGGTCGCCGGCTGCGCAGGCCATCCGGGCGGCCGCAGCGGCGACCGCCGAGTCGAAGTTGAGCACCGACAGGATGAGCGTCTCGAGCACGATCGCCTCGGCGAAACTGCCTGACACGGTGAGGACGGGGGAGCCGGGGAAGTACAGCTCCCCCTCGAGGTAGCCGTCGATGTCGCCGGTGAACTCATATGCTGCCAGCCACTCGCGGGTCGCCTCGTCGACAACCTCGTGCTCGGCGAGGTAGGCCAGGTCGGCCTCGCCGAACTGGAATTCGGCGATCTCCGCCAGCAGGCGCCCGGTGCCGGCGAAGACGCCGTACCTGCGTCCCTCCGGCAGCCGGCGGGTGAACACCTCGAACACGCAGCGGCGCTGCGCCGTGCCGTCGGTCAGGGCGGCCTGGAGCATCGTCAGCTCGTACCGGTCAGTGAGCAAAGCGGTGTGCATGTTTGCCAGTATGAAGGCGTGACCGCACCCGTCCTGGACCCGGTCAAGTCGCCGGAGACGACGCCGCAGGGCGACCCGCCCTGGATCACCATCGTGTGGAACGACCCGGTCAACCTGATGTCCTACGTGGCGCTGGTGTTCCAGCAACTGTTCGGCTACAGCAAGGAGAAGGCCAACAAGCTGATGCTCGACGTGCACCACAAGGGCAAGGCAGTGGTCTCGCTCGGCACCCGCGAGCAGATGGAGCACGACGTCGCCCGGCTGCACGCGGCCGGCCTGTGGGCCA
>JBDUAD010000053.1:0-18886 GCA_040004775.1 bacterium
CAGGAGCTCGTCGAGGTGTGGACCAAGGCGACGTCGGAGGTGGCCAAGGAGATGGAGGCCAACTTCCCGAAGACGAACCCGGTCTACATCATGGTCAACTCGGGGGCGCGCGGGAACATGATGCAGATGCGTCAGATCGCCGGTATGCGCGGTCTAGTGGCCAACCCGAAGGGCGAAATCATCCCGCGGCCGATCAAGGCCAACTTCCGCGAGGGCCTGTCCGTGGTGGAGTACTTCATCTCCACCCACGGTGCCCGCAAGGGTCTGGCCGACACCGCCCTGCGCACGGCCGACTCGGGGTACCTGACCCGTCGTCTGGTCGACGTCTCCCAGGACGTGATCATCCGCGAGGACGACTGCGGCACCGACCGCGGCGTCACCCTGGAGATCGCGCACGAGGCGGCCGACGGCACCCTGGTCCGCGATGTCCACGTCGAGACCAGCGTGTACGCCCGCGTGCTCGCCGAGAACGCCAAGGCCGGCAGCAAGGTGATCTCGCCCGCCGGTGCCGAGCTCGGTGACGTGCTCATCGACACCCTGGTCGCCGCGGGGATCCGTGAGGTCAAGGTCCGCAGCGTCCTGACCTGCGAGTCCGCTCAGGGCACCTGCGCCACCTGTTACGGGCGATCGCTGGCCACCGGCAAGCTGGTGGACGTCGGCGAGGCGGTCGGCATCATCGCCGCCCAATCGATCGGCGAGCCCGGCACGCAGCTGACCATGCGCACGTTCCACACCGGCGGCATCGCCGGCGAGGACATTACGCACGGTTTGCCCCGTGTGGCTGAACTGTTCGAGGCCCGCGTCCCGAAGGGCGTCGCGCCGATCAGCGAGGCGGCCGGACGGGTCCGCATCGAGGAAGGTGAGGCGGGCGCCAAGGCTGGCGGACGTCGCATCGTCATCACGCCCGACGACGGCAGCGAGGAGCTCGAGTACCCGATCCTGCGCCGCGCTCGCCTGCTGGTCACTGAGGGTCAGTTAGTCGAGGTCGGTCAGCAGCTGGTCTCCGGTGCGGTCAACCCGCATGACGTGCTGCGCATCATGGGCCCGCGGGAGGTGCAGCTGCACCTGGTCCGCGAGGTCCAGGCGGTGTACCGCTCGCAGGGCGTGGCCATCCACGACAAGCACATCGAGGTGATCGTGCGCCAGATGCTGCGCCGGATCACGGTGATCGAGTCCGGGGCGACGGAGTTCCTGCCCGGCTCACTGGTCGAGCGGGCGGTGTTCGAGTCCGAGAACCGCCGCGTGGTGGCCGAGGGCAACGAGCCGGCCTCAGGTCGTCCGGTGCTCATGGGCATCACCAAGGCGTCGCTGGCCACCGAGTCGTGGCTGTCGGCGGCCTCCTTCCAGGAGACCACTCGCGTCCTTACCGACGCGGCGATCTCGGCCAAGAGCGACTCGTTGCTTGGGCTGAAGGAGAACGTGATCATTGGCAAGCTGATCCCGGCCGGTACCGGCATTGCCAAGTACCGCAACGTCGAAGTCGCCCCCACCGAGGAGGCCCGCGCCGCGGCCTTCACGATGGCCGGCTACGACGAGAGCGAGTACTACGGCTTCGGCGGCCCCGGTGGCGGCCAGGCCGTGCCGCTCGAGGAGTACGGCTACAGCGACTACCGCTAAAGACCGTCGGCACGACTCAGTTACAGCACCACCGTCAGGGCCCCGTCCGCATCCCGCGGGCGGGGCCCTGACGTATTCGCCTCACCGCCCGCGCGGCGGCCCGGCGGCGATCCTTCGGCGCAGCTCGGCGGTGCCGGCGTCGTTCCGGGAAAGGTCCCACCAGCTCTCCACCCACCAAGTGACACCCGCGTCGGCCCAGGTCTGCGGATCGGGCGGATCGGTGCGCAGGTGCTGGCCGGTGCTATCGGCCTCGAGGACCACGTCGTAGCCGCTCCACGAGCGCCCCTCGGCCTCGCGCAGGGCGCGAACCGTGCCGGTCAAGCAGCGCAGGTCATCGACCGAGTAGGCCGTTTCCGCGGCGCGCTCACCGATGAACTGGGGCAGAACACCGTCCCAGCGCGCGGCCCGTTCCAGCGAGGGTTGCCGCGAGCGGCCGGCCACCTCGGCACCCACGACCCACACCGGCGGGTGCGGGCGCTGGACCGGCGGATCCGGTAGGACGAAGTCGGTCGGCGCGGCGGAGTAGTACTGCCCGCTGTAGGCGAACGGCTGGCCGGCCAGCAGCCCGGCGTAGACGGCCAGGGACTCATCGAGCTTGCCGGCCCGAGCGGCCCGGCCCTCGTCCGGTTCGAAGGCCGACCAGCCCTCGTGCACGGCGCTGAGGCCGACGCCGAGGATCACGCGCCCGCCGCTGAGCCGGTCCACCGTCCCCACCCGGGAGGCCAGGTCCTGCGGCCGCACTCGGGACGCGGGCGTGAGCAGCGTGCCGAGCCGGATCCGCTCGGTGACCATGGCCGCCGCCCCGAGGCTGACCCAGGCGTCCACGCCGAAGACGGCCTCCCAGGTGAAGACGGCGTCCCAGCCCGCCGCCTCTCCCGCGGGGCCAGGTCGGCGAAGCCGCGCGCGTCGGCGTAGGGGACGACGAATCCGAACCTCATGGGCTCGCACGGTAGGCCGGGCACCGACCACGGGCCGGGTCGGCAGGCGGCGGGCGGCGGGCGGCCGGTCAGGCCGGAGCGACGCGGTCAGCCAACGCGGCGACCGTGGCCGCCGCACCCCGGGTATGCAGCGATTCCAGGGCCTCGGTGTAGGAGGCGACGAAGCGCTCGTCGTCGCCGAGGTCTCCGAACAGCTCGCGCTGGGCGATGAACGCGGTCGGGTCACGGCGCTGGGCCCGGGCAGCGCGGGTGAGATCGGCGCTCAACCGGTCGACGACGGTGATCGGTTCGCCCTGCTCGTCCACCGCCTCGGCGTAACGGGCCCAGGCGGCGACGATGGTGGCGGCGCAGGTGATCTCCCGTCCGGCGGCCAGCTGCTCGCGGATCACCGGCAGCACCCACTTGGGGATGCGGTCCGAGCTCTCCGCGCACAACCGGGCCAGCGTGTCGCGCACCTGCGGATTGGCGAACCGCTCCACCAATGTCGCCTTGTAGTCCTCGAGGTCCACTCCGGGCACCGGGCGCAGGGTCGGGGTTGCTTCGTCGTCCATGTAGCGGCGCAGGAAGGCGCTGAACGCCGGATCGGCGCTGACCTCATGCGCGTAGCGGTAGCCGGAGAGGTAACCGAGGTAGGCGATGGCCTGGTGTCCGGCGTTGAGCAGGCGCAGCTTCATCAGCTCGTAGGGCATGACGTCGTGCACCAACTGCACGTCAGCGTCCTGCAGCGCCGGCCGACCCTGCCCGAAGTGGTCCTCGAGCACCCATTGCGTGAACGGCTCGCACACCACCGGCCAGGCATCGTCGACCCCGAACCGCTCCGCCAGCTGGGCGCGATCGTCATCAGTGGTCACCGGCGTGATCCGGTCCACCATCGAGTTCGGGAAGGCCACCTGCCCGGCCATCCAGTCGGCCAGTTCCTCGCTGCGCAGCCGGGCGAACGCGGTGAACATCCGCGCGGCCACGTCGCCGTTGCCCTGGATGTTGTCGCAGGACATCACCGTGAACGGTGCCACCCCACGCTCCCGGCGGCGCACCAGCGCCTCGGTGACCAGGCCGAAGACCGTCGTCGGAGTGGCGTCCGCCTGCGCGTCGGCCAGCACCTGCTGGTTGCGCTCGTCGAACTGCCCGCTGACCGGGTGCACGTTGTAACCACCCTCGGTGACCGTGAGGGAGACGATCCGCGTGGTCTCGGCGGCCATCTTCTCGATCACCGCCTCGGGGTCGTCGCCGAGCAGCAGGTACTCGACGATCGAACCGATGACCCGTGGCGCCAGCGAGCCGTCCGGCTGCTTGATCACTAGCGTGTACAGGCCGTCCTGGGCAGTGAGCGCATCGCGCATCGCGGCATCACCGGGTAGCACGCCGACCCCACAGATGCCCCAGTCCAGACCCTCGCCGCCATTCATGAGCCGGTCCACGTACATGGCCTCGTGGGCCCGGTGGAAGCCACCCACGCCGACGTGGACGATGCCGACCCGCACGTCCTCACGGCGGTAGGTCGGAACGGGCATGGTCTCGGCGATCTGGCCGAGGGAGCCGGCCCGCAACGGGTGCACCGATGCCTCCTTTGGGCGTCTGCTTGCTGAACGGGCTGTCTGACGAACGCTCTACCGGGTGAACCGCCTACTTGACGGCGCCGAGGGACAGTCCCCGGACCAGCTTGTCCTGGGCGGCCCAGCCGGCAATCAGCACCGGTAGGCATACCACGACAGCAACTGCGCAGAGGTGGGCAAGGAAGAGCCCCTCGGGGGCGATGGACCCGGCCAGCAGAACGGGTGCGGTCTTGGCGTTCTGGCCGGTCAGCCGCAGGGCGAACAGGAACTCGTTCCAACTGAAGATGAAGCAGATCAGGGCGGTGGCGGCCAGGCCCGGCGTGATGATCGGGCGGATGATGCGGATCAGGATGGTCAGGAAGCCCGCTCCGTCGACCTGGGCGGCCTCGATGATCTCGCGCGGAACCTCGAGCAGAAAGGAGCGCAACATCCAGATCGCGATGGGCAGGTTGGCGGCCATATACATGACGACCAACACCCAGATGTTGTCGTTCAGCTTGAGGTTGTTGGTGATCAGGTACACCGGGAGCAGAGCCGCGACGATCGGCATCATCTTGGTCGAGAGGAAGAAGAAGAGGGAGTCGCGCCACTTGAACACCGGCCGGATCGATAGCGCGTAGGCCGCCGGCACCGCGAGCACGATCACGAACAGGGTCGAGAAGCCACTGGCCCACATCGAGTTGATGAGGGAGATGCGCACGTTGCCCGACCACAGACCGCTGTAGTTCGTGCCGGTGAAGGCCGCGAACAGCTTCGGGGTGGCCGCGTCGGCCTCCTGCCGGAAGGACAGCAGCACCATCCAGATGATCGGGAAGAAGAACGCCAGCCCGAGCGCCCAACTCAACAGGGTCAGGGCGACCGCGGCCGGCCCGTGGGATTCGGAGACCCGGCGGGCTCGGCGTTCCCGCCGCCCGATGGCGGTGGTGGTAGACGGTGCGACGGGTCGTTCGGCGGCGACGGTCATGTCAGCGGACCTCTTCCTGGAAGAGCGAGGAGATCGTGCGCAGCGCGAACGTCGCAACCACGATCGTGCCGAACACGACGACGACGCCCTGCGCCGACGTCACGCCGTAGTCGCCGGCGTCGACCTGGGTTTCGAAGATGGCGAACGGCAGATTGGTCGTGCCGGAAACGCCACGGGTGATGGTGTAGATCGCGTCGAAGGCCTGGACGATGTAGATCGTGCCGAGCAGCACCGAGAGCTCCAGGTACTGACGCAGGTGCGGCAGGGTGATGAGCCGGAAGGTCTGCATCCAGGAGGCACCGTCCACCCGGGAGGCCTCCAGCACCTCTCCGGGCTGGCTCTGCAACCCGGCTAGCAGGATCAGCATCATGAACGGCGTCCACTGCCAGATCAGCGGGATGGCCACGGCAATCAACGGATGCGAGCTCAACAGTGACCAGCTGGTCGGGGCGTCGTTGCCGAACCACCCTCGCACGCCGTTGATCGCGCCGTTGATGAGGCCGAACTGTGCGTTGTAGAACGCGTGTTTCCAGATCAACGCCCCGGCCATCGGCATGATCAGGAAAGGGCCGATGAGCAACGTGCGGACCACGCCGCGGCCGGGGAACTTGCGGTCGAGCAGGATGGCCAGGAGTAAACCCAGCAGCAGGGAGACAAACACCACCAGAGCGGTGAGCTGGATGGTGACCAGCACCGAACGGCGGATGTCCGGGTCCTGGAAGACCGTCTTGAAGTTGTCGATACCGACGAACTTGCGGCCGCGCTCGGGGTGGTCGCGGTCCCAGGCCAGCGTCGAGATCCACAAGGTGTACAGGAACGGCAGCTGCGTGACGACGATCGCGAAGATAAGGGCGGGCAGGAGCGGCAGGCGCCGGTTCATCCGTCGCCTGAAGCCCGGACCGGGCAGCGCTGACACCGGGGGAGCGACATCCTCGGTGTACTGCTGCGGTGGCGCGGTTGTGGTCATTGACGACTCCAAGCCGGTGACTGTTTCGGGCGGCCCAGTGCGGTGCGGGAGGCCGGGACGTGAGCCCGGCCTCCCCTCCCACCGGGGTCACTTGTACTGCTTGGCAACCCTTTCGGCGTCGGACTGGCCCTTGTCCAGAGCGGACTTGACCGATGCTCGACCGGTCAGGACGTCATCGACGTACTCGCTGACCTTGGTGCCGAGGTCGGCGAACTCGGCGATCCCGACGTACTGGACGCCCGGCGCCGGCCGAGGCTGAACGCCCGGGTTGTTCGGATCGGCGTTCTTGATCGACTCCTCGACCAGCTTGTAGTAGGCCGCCGTGGCCTTCTGGTAGTCGGGAATCTCGTAGGTCGATTCCCGCTTGCCGTCCGGCACGCGCGACCAGCCGAGCTTGGTGCCGACGAGGTTCTCGTACTTCTTGCTCGATGCCCAGCTGATGAACTTCCAGGCTGCGTCCGAGGCCTTGGTGGTGGACGGCACCGCCCAGTTCCAGGCCCAGAGCCAGCCGGAGTACTTGGTGTCCTTGACCGGCGCGAAGGCGTAGCCCAACTTGCCCGCGGCCTTGCTCTGCGCCTTGTCCTCCAGCTTGCCGGCGCCGGACGTGGCGTCGTACCACATCGCCGCCTTGCCCTGGCCCATCGCGTTCTGGCACTCGGCGAAGCCGGCACTCTGCGGGTCCGGCTCGCCGTACTTGCGGACCAGGTCGGTGTAGAAGGTGACGGCGTCGGTGAACGGCCGGGCGTTCACTTGAGCGCTCCAGTCCTTGTTGAACCAGGTGCCGCCGAAGGTATTCACCACGGTGGTCAGCGGCGCGAACATCTCGCCCCAGCCCTTCAGGCCGCGCAGGCAGATGCCGGCGATGCCCTTGGACTTGTCGTCCACCTTGGCTGCGGCCGCCGCGACCTGATCCCACGTCGGATGGTCGGGCATCGTCACGCCCTTGGCCGCGAGCAGGTCCTTGCGGTACATGAGCATCGAGGACTCGCCGTAGAACGGCATTCCGTAGAGCTTGCCGTCGGACCCGCTGGCCACCTTGCGCATCGGTTCCAGGATGTCGTTCGTATCGAAGCTGCTGTCCTTGTCGGCATCGGTCGAGAGCTCCTTGAGCCACCCGTTCTTCGACCAAATCGGAATCTCGTAGGCCCCGATCGTGACCACGTCGAACGCGCCGGTCTTGTTGGCCACGTCGTCCTGGACCTTGGCCCGCAGGCTGTTCTCGTCGAGGATCGTGAAGTTGACCTTGATTCCGGAGTCCTTGGTGAAGTTGTCGGCGGTCAGCTTCTCGATATCGACCATCTGCGAATTGCCGACCATCAGCACGTTTATTGACTTGGCGCTGTTGCCACCGCTGCTACCACCACCGCCGCTGTCGCCGCCACCGGCTCCGGAACACGCCGTGAGCAGCGCGCCGGTCAGCGTGCCGGCTGCCACCGCGGCGACCGCGCGCCTTCGAGGGGATCGCATCGTCTTGGTACCTGCTTTCTGGGAGCGCCGCCCCTCTCGGGACGCCGCGGACGACACGCGCCTGGCGGTGGGGACACCTCAGATCGCGCTCAAATGAGCTTTGGCCGCTCATCGGTGGTGTAACTGTCACTCGGAATAGTTGGCGCCGTCAAGACCTGAGTGCAAGTATGTGCAACAAGCGCTCATATGAGCAGGGGAGACGGGTGGGCATGGGAAAGGCCGCAGGCGCGGGGCCTACCGAGATGGTGCTGGCCGCGCGGGTGGCCCGGATGCACCTGCTGGAAGACCTGCCGAAGACCGAGATCGCCGACCGGCTGTCGATCAGCCGCTTTCGGGTCGCCCGGCTACTCGAGGCGGCCCGGGAGATGGGCATGGTGCACATCGAGATCGGCATGCCCGGCGTGCTCGACGCCGCGCTCTCGGCCGAGCTGGCCTCCCGGTTCGACCTGCGCTACGCCTACGTCTACGACTTTCCGGACGACGACGTATCGCTGCGGCGCCGGCTCGGGTCGGCGGCGGGGGCGGCGGTCAGTGACTTCGCCACCGGCGAGGACGTGATCGGCATCGCCTGGGCCCGATCCCTGTTCGGCCTGGCCCGCGAACTGACCCGGTTCCCGTCGTGCGAACTCATCCAGATGAGTGGTGCGCTGGCCCGCTTCGGCGGGGAGGATCTGCTGGACCTGGTGCGCTCCCTGACTCGTCTGGGCGCCGGCCCCGCCCGTGCCTTCTATGCACCGATGATCGTCGATGACGCGGCCACCGCAATGGCCATCCGCCGCCACCCGGATGTGGCCGCAGCCTTCGACCGACTGGGGACGCTGACGATCGGACTGGTCGGTATCGGATCCTGGACCGCGGGCCTGTCCAGCATCTACGACGCCCTGGACGATCCCGATCGTGCGGCGGTGGCCGCGGCCGGCGTCCGCGCCGACGTTTCGGGGGTGTTCCTCGACCCACACGGGGCGGTGCGGGCGACCCCGCTGGATGAGCGCATGATCGTCACACCGCCCGATGTCCTGGCCGCCATCCCGGTGGTGCTGGCCGTGGCCTACGACAAGGCCAAGGCGCCGGCGGTCTGGGCCGCGCTGCAGGGAGGAACCGTGAACGCCCTAGTCACCCACGCCAGCCTGGCCCGTGCGGTGCTCGAGTACGTGCCCGATCCGTCGCTGGGTGCCGACCAGCCGGTTGCGGTGGGTGCGATCCGCGGATGACGGTGGAACTGACGGGCGGGGTGGCCAATCGCGGCCGGGTGTTCCGGGTCGGGAACACGGTGCACCGGCCGCTGGCCAACCCCCATCGCGCCCGGCACCAAGTACTCGATCACCTGCGTACCGCGGGGTTCCTGGCCGCGCCGATCTTGCTGGAGGTCCGTGGTCCGGTGGAGGTGCTGTCCTGGATACCCGGCTGCCCGGCCCGCCTGCCCTTACCGGAATGGGCTCTGGATGACGAGCTCCTGATCAGCGTGGCTGAGCTGGTCGCCGGGTTCCACCGGGCTATGACCTCCTTCGACGGGACGGACCAGGAGTGGCCGGCCGACGCCGTCCCGGTGGCCTATCGGGACGGGTCCGTGAGCCACAACGACCTGCACCCGGGCAACATCGTGTTCGACGGATCCAGTGCGGTCGGATTGATTGATTTCGACCTGGCCGGGCCGGGCAGTGTGGCCTGGGACCTGGCCACCCTGGCCCGCAATTTCTGCCCCCTGCAGGACGATCTGGACATGCCGGCTCGGCTTCTCGGGCGCCGAATCGCGCGCTTCGATCTCCTCCTCGACGCCTACGGCGCCGATGCTGCGTTGCGAGCCGCGGTCGGGCAGGCGCTGGTGGCTAATCACGACTGGACCTACCGGATCGTCACGGACGCGGCCCTGGGCGGTCACGCCGGGTTCCGCCACTTCTGGTCCACGGTGGCCGGACGGGCCCGGCGCGAGCGCCGGTGGATTGCCGCTCACGTCGATGCGCTGGCCGGCCAGCGCGGCGGAGCCAGGCGGGAATCCCCGCCGGCCGGACGGCGTTGACCGACGCAGTCGCAGGGGATCGGCTCGGCAACACGGATCGGCAGGAGCACCGAAAGCTACGCATTTTGCGGGCGGAAGCGCGTCCCGGTAGCCTTAGCGGCTGGCCCGGAGGAAATCCGGACCATAGGTGTGTCCTGCTGCGCGGGCCAGAGTCACGGGGCCCGTAGCCGGTACGCCGATCACCGTCCACGACGCAGATGCTGTCGGCGTGGCATGCGGAAGGGCGGCGACACGCCCGACCGCGGGGAGCGGTGAGGACAACAGCAGAGACGACGAGTGACCACTCGTGCGAGTGGTGAGGATGAGGAGATTGCGGGCCTGATGCCTACGATCCAGCAGCTGGTCCGCAAGGGCCGTGAAGACAAGATCTCCAAGACCAAGACCCCGGCGCTGAAGAGCTCGCCCCAGCGTCGTGGCGTGTGCACGCGCGTCTACACGACCACCCCGAAGAAGCCGAACTCGGCGCTGCGCAAGGTCGCCCGCGTGCGGCTGACCAGCGGCATCGAGGTCACCGCCTACATCCCCGGCGTCGGCCACAACCTGCAGGAGCACTCGATCGTGCTCGTGCGCGGCGGCCGGGTGAAAGACCTCCCCGGCGTCCGTTACAAGATCATCCGTGGGTCGCTGGACACCCAGGGCGTCCGCAACCGAAAGCAGGGCCGCAGCAAGTACGGCGCGAAGAAGGAGAAGAGCTGACATGCCGCGCAAGGGACCCGCACCGAAGCGACCGCTCGTCGTCGATCCCGTCTACAGCTCGCCGCTGGTGACCCAGCTGGTCAACAAGGTGCTGCTCGACGGCAAGCGTTCGGTGGCCGAGAGCATCGTCTACGGCGCCCTGGAGGGTGCCCGCGAAAAGTCCGGCGGTGACCCGGTGGTCGTGCTCAAGCGCGCGCTCGACAACGTCAAGCCGACGCTCGAGGTCCGCAGCCGCCGTGTCGGTGGCGCCACCTACCAGGTCCCGGTCGAGGTGCGCGTCCCGCGCCAGACCACCCTGGCCCTGCGCTGGCTGGTCGGCTACTCCCGCCAGCGGCGCGAGAAGACCATGACCGAGCGCCTGATGAACGAGCTGCTAGACGCCAGCAACGGCCTAGGCGCGAGCGTCAAGCGCCGCGAGGACATGCACAAAATGGCGGAGTCCAACAAGGCGTTTGCACACTACCGCTGGTAAGCCCAGTGACCGCTGGTAACTGCGGCGATCCCGCAGCCCGGCATCCGCGATACGAGCACCACGAGAAGAAGGAATCATGGCCAACGCAGCCGCCCTCGCCACGACCCGCAACATCGGGATCATGGCGCACATCGACGCGGGCAAAACCACGACGACCGAGCGCATCCTCTTCTACACCGGCATCAACTACAAGATCGGTGAAGTCCACGACGGCGCGGCCACGATGGACTGGATGGAGCAGGAGCAGGAGCGCGGCATCACGATCACGTCGGCCGCGACGAAGTGCGTGTGGAAGGGCCACACGATCAACATCATCGACACCCCCGGCCACGTTGACTTCACGGTCGAGGTCGAGCGCTCCCTGCGCGTGCTCGACGGCGCGGTCGCGGTGTACGACGGCGTGGCCGGCGTGGAGCCCCAGACCGAGACGGTGTGGCGCCAGGCCGACAAGTACAACGTCCCGCGCATGTGCTTCGTCAACAAGCTCGACCGGACCGGCGCCGACTTCTTCCGCTGCGTGCGGATGATGCGCGAGCGGCTCAACAGCAACGCCTTAGTGCTGCAGCTGCCGATCGGCAGCGAGGCCGACTTCATCGGCATCGTCGACCTGGTGGAGATGCGCGCGCTGACCTGGCGCGGAGAAACCAAGCTCGGCGAGGAGTTCAACGTCGAGGCGATCCCGGCCGAGCTGGCCGATCAGGCCGCCGAATACCACGACAAGCTGATCGAGCAGTTGGCCGACGTCGATGACGAGATCGCCGAGGCCTACCTCGACGGTCAGGACATCCCGGTCGTCCAGCTCAAGGCGGCGATCCGGCGGGCAACGGTGGCCGACAAGGTCAACCCGGTGCTCACCGGCTCGGCGTTCAAGAACAAAGGCATCCAGCCGATGCTCGATGCGGTCGTCGACTATTTGCCCTCGCCACTGGACGTGGACCACGTCACCGGCACCTTGCAGGACGGCGTGACCGAGATCGAGCGGCGGGCCGACGAGTCTGAGCCGCTCGCTGCGCTGGCCTTCAAGATCGCGACCGACATCCACCTGGGCAAGTTGACCTTCGTGCGCATCTACTCCGGGGTGCTCGACAACGGCCAGCAGGTCCTGAACTCGACCAAGGACCGCAAGGAACGCATCGGCAAGATCTACCAGATGCACGCCAACAAGCGGGTGGAGCTCCCCCGCGCCGGTGCCGGCGACATCATCGCCGTCGCGGGCCTGAAGCAGACCACCACCGGCGACACTCTGTCCGATACGAACAAGCCGGTCGTACTGGAATCGATGAGCTTTCCCGATCCGGTGATCAACGTGGCCATCGAGCCCAAGACCAAGGGCGACCAGGAACGGCTGGGCGTGGCGATCCAGAAGCTGGCCGAGGAGGACCCGACCTTCCAGGTCCAGAACGACGAGGAGACCGGCCAGACCATCATCAAGGGGATGGGCGAGCTCCACCTCGAGATCCTCGTCGACCGGATGCGCCGGGAATTCAACGTCGTGGCCAACGTCGGCAAGCCGCAGGTGGCCTACCGCGAAACGATCAAAAAGGTCGTCGAGCGCGAGGACTACACCCACAAGAAGCAGACCGGTGGCTCCGGGCAGTTCGCCAAGGTCCAGATCCGGCTCGAGCCGCTGGAGCGGGTGCCCGACGGCCCGACCTATGAGTTCGTCAACGACGTCACCGGTGGCCGGATCCCGAAGGAGTACATCCCTTCGGTCGACGCCGGCGCCCAGGAGGCCATGCAGTACGGCATCCTGGCCGGCTACCCGCTGGTCGGGGTCAAGATGACCTTGCTTGACGGTGGCTACCACGAGGTCGACTCGTCCGAGATGGCGTTCAAGATCGCCGGCTCGATCGTGTTCAAGAACGCAGCGCGCCGGGCCAACCCCGTGCTGCTAGAGCCGATCATGGCCGTTGAGGTCACCACGCCCGAGGCCAACATGGGCGACGTGATCGGCGACATCAACTCCCGCCGCGGCCAGATCCAGGCCATGGAGGAGCGCAGTGGGATCCGCGTGGTCAAGGCGCTGGTGCCGCTGTCGGAGATGTTCGGCTACGTCGGCGACCTGCGGTCCAAGACCCAGGGCCGGGCGAACTACTCAATGCAATTCGACAGGTACGCCGAGGTCCCGAGCAACGTGGCCAAGGAGATCATCGCGAAGGTCAACGGTGAATGAGGATCGCAGGGAGCGCCAGCGACCGAGGACCGGAGTTCGCCGGTGATCTTCGCCGAATGACACAGCGAAGGTGAACGGCGAATAAGCGCAAGGGCTTCACACCAACAGTCATAACCGCCGGACACAGACGACCGGCATCAGCGAAGAAGGAAAGGGACCCACAGTGGCCAAGGCGAAATTCGAGCGCACCAAGCCGCACGTCAACATCGGCACCATCGGTCACATCGACCATGGCAAGACGACGCTGACCGCTGCCATCACCAAGGTGCTGCACGACAAGTACCCGACTCTCAACCAGGCCTCGAAGTTCGACGAGATCGACAAGGCGCCGGAAGAGAAGCAGCGCGGCATCACGATCAACATCTCCCACGTGGAGTATCAGACCGAGAAGCGTCACTACGCCCACGTCGACGCTCCCGGCCACGCCGACTACATCAAGAACATGATCACCGGCGCGGCGCAGATGGATGGCGCGATCCTGGTCGTGGCCGCCACCGACGGTCCGATGCCGCAGACCAAGGAGCACGTGCTGCTGGCCCGTCAGGTCGGTGTGCCCTACATCCTGGTCGCGTTGAACAAGGTCGACATGGTCGACGACGAGGAGATCCTGGAGCTGGTCGAGCTCGAGGTCCGCGAGCTGCTCAACCAGTACGAGTTCGACGGCGACGACGCCCCGATCGTGCGGGTCTCGGCGCTCAAGGCGCTCGAGGGTGACGAGGAGTGGGGCGCGAAGGTGCTCGAGCTCATGGACGCGGTCGACGAGTCGATCCCGCAGCCCGAGCGCGACACCGAAAAGCCGTTCCTGATGCCGGTCGAGGACGTCTTCACCATCACCGGCCGCGGCACCGTGGTCACCGGCCGCATCGAGCGCGGGGTGCTCAAGGTGAACGAGACCGTCGACATCGTCGGTATCCACCCGACCAAGCAGACCACCACGGTCACGGGCATCGAGATGTTCCGCAAGCTGCTCGATGAGGGCCAGGCGGGGGAGAACGTCGGCCTGCTGCTGCGTGGCATCAAGCGCGAGGAGGTCGAGCGCGGCCAGGTCGTGATCAAGCCGGGCACCACCACCCCGCACACCGACTTCGAGGCCAACGTCTACATCCTTTCGAAGGACGAGGGCGGCCGGCACACGCCGTTCTTCAACAACTACCGCCCGCAGTTCTACTTCCGCACCACCGACGTGACCGGCGTCGTGACCCTCCCCGAGGGCACGGAGATGGTCATGCCGGGTGACAACACCGAGATGACGGTGGCTCTGATCCAGCCCATCGCCATGGAGGAGGGCCTGCGCTTCGCCATCCGCGAGGGCGGCCGCACCGTGGGCGCCGGGCGCGTCACCAAGATCATCAAGTAGCCGTCCGAGGCGCATCCGTCATCACGGATGCGCCCCGGACGCCTCGCCCCGGCCCCTTGGGCCGCGGGTTCGAACCCAGATCAGGTAACGAGAGGGACGACATGGCGGGACAGAAGATCCGCATCCGGCTCAAGGCCTACGACCACGAGGCGATCGACGCCAGCGCGCGCAAGATCGTCGAGACGGTCACCCGCACGGGCGCTCGCGTGGTGGGTCCGGTGCCGCTGCCGACGGAAAAGAACGTGTACTGCGTCATCCGTTCGCCGCACAAGTACAAGGACAGCCGTGAGCACTTCGAGATGCGCACCCACAAGCGCCTGATCGACATCCTGGACCCGACGCCGAAGACGGTGGACGCACTTATGCGTATCGACCTGCCGGCCAGCGTCGACGTCAACATCCAGTAGTGAGGCGACAGCGCGTGAGCAACCCAGCGAGCGGAAGCGAGCGAAGAGCCCAGCGCGCGCGGAGCCGAACCACTCCCACCAGCACCGGACCCGACTGCGAGATTGCGACCAATGGCTGACACACGACAAACGCGCGAGCGGCTCGGCGTCCTGGGCGAGAAGCTCGGGATGACGCAGGTCTTCGACGAGAACAACCGGATCGTTCCGGTGACCGTCGTCAAGGCCGGCCCCTGCGTCGTCACGCAGATCCGTACGGAGGACAAGGACGGCTACGCCGCCGTCCAGCTGGCCTACGGCCAGATCGATCCCCGCAAGGTGACCAAGCCGGTGGCCGGGCACTTCAAGGCCGCCGAAGTGACCCCCCGCCGCCACGTGGTCGAGCTGCGCACCGACGGCACCGAGCGCTACAAGCTCGGCCAGGAGCTCGGCGCGGACGTCTTCGCCGCCGGTGCGGCGGTCGACGTCACGTCGACGACCAAGGGCAAGGGCACGGCCGGCGTGATGAAGCGTCACGGGTTCCACGGCCTCGGCGCCGGGCACGGCGTGCAGCGCAAGCACCGCTCGCCGGGTTCCATCGGCGGCTGCGCCACCCCCGGTCGGGTCTTCAAGGGCCTGCGGATGGCCGGGCGCATGGGCGTGGAGAAGCAGACCACCCTCAACCTGACCGTGGCCAAGGTCGACACCGAGCGCGGGCTGCTGCTCATCCGCGGCGCCGTGCCCGGTCCCAAGGGCGCGATCGTGCTCGTGCGCAACGCAGTGAAGGGATTGTGACGGCGGTGACTCTCTCGCTCACGGTCCAGAACCCGGTCGGCGCTGATGACGCCGAGCCTCGCTCGGTCGAGCTGCCGGCGGAAATCTTCGACGTCGACACCAACGTCGCGCTGATCCACCAGGTGGTCGTGGCCCAGCTGGCCGCGGCCCGACAGGGCACCCACTCCACCAAGACGCGCGGCGAGGTCCGCGGCGGTGGCAAGAAGCCCTACCGCCAGAAGGGCACTGGCCGGGCCCGCCAGGGCTCCATCCGCGCGCCGCAGTTCACCGGCGGTGGCACGGTCCACGGCCCGCAGCCCCACACCTACGAGCAGCGCACGCCCAAGAAGATGAAGGCCGCCGCCCTGCGCCAGGCCCTCTCCGACCGGGCGCGCAACGGTCGGGTGTTCGTGGTCTCTGCCCTGGTCGCCGGCGACGCGCCGAGCACCCGTGCCGCGGGCTCGGCCCTGGCCTCGATCAGCTCGGCCAGGCACGTTTTGGTCGTCGCCGGTCGCGAGGACGACCTGACCTGGAAGAGCCTGCGCAACCTCGACACCGTCCACGTGCTCGACCCGGGCCAGCTCAACACCTACGACGTGCTCATCAGCGACGACGTGGTGTTCACCGAGCAGGCCCTGGCCGAGTTCGTCGAGACGCGGGGCAACGGTGCGTCGTTGTCCACGTCCGCGTCCTCGGTCGAGGCGTCCGCCCCGGCCGTGGAAGACACGGCTGCGCCGGCCGTCGACCCGGACGACGTAGCCATCGAGGGCGACGCCGACACCGACACCGACGAAGAGGGTGAGAGCTGATGTTCGACGACCATCGCGACGTGCTGCTCGCTCCGGTCATCTCGGAGAAGAGCTACGGGCTGCTGGACCGCAACAAGTACACCTTCGAGGTCCACCCGCTGGCCAACAAGACCCAGATCAAGATCGCGGTCGAGAAGGTCTTCGATGTGAAGGTGCTTGACGTCAACACCCTGAACCGGGCGGGCAAGCGCAAGCGCACCCGGTTCGGCTACGGCACGCGCAAGAGCGTCAAGCGCGCCATCGTCACCGTCGCCGAGGGCGACCGTATCGACGTCTTCGGAGCGTGAGATAACCCATGGCAATCCGCAAGTACAAGCCGACCACGCCCGGTCGTCGTGGCTCCAGCGTGGCCGACTTCGCCGAAATCACCCGGTCGGAGCCGGAGAAGTCGCTGGTGCGTCCCCTGCACAACCGGGGCGGTCGCAACAACGCCGGGCGTATCACCACCCGGCACCAAGGCGGTGGGCACAAGCGGGCCTACCGGCTCATCGACTTCCGCCGCCACGACAAGGACGGCGTGCCGGCCAAGGTCGCCCACATCGAGTACGACCCGAACCGCACCGCCCGCATCGCCCTGCTGCACTACGCCGACGGGGAGAAGCGCTACATCCTCGCCCCGCGGCTGCTCAAGCAGGGTGACCAGGTCGAGAACGGTCCGGCCGCCGACATCAAGCCGGGCAACGCCCTCCCGCTGCGCAACATCCCGGTCGGCACGGTGATCCACGCCATCGAGCTGCGCCCGGGTGGCGGGGCCAAGATCGCCCGCTCGGCCGGGTCCAGCGTTCAGCTCGTGGCCAAGGACGGTCCTTACGCGCAGCTGCGCATGCCGTCCGGTGAGATCCGCAATGTCGACGTCCGCTGCCGCGCCACCGTCGGCGAGGTCGGCAACGCCGAGCAGAGCAACATCAACTGGGGCAAGGCCGGCCGCATGCGCTGGAAGGGCCGCCGCCCGACCGTCCGTGGTGTGGCGATGAACCCCGTCGACCACCCGCACGGTGGCGGTGAGGGCAAGACCTCCGGGGGACGCCACCCGGTCAACCCGGCCGGCAAGCCCGAGGGCCGCACCCGTCGGCCGAACAAGGCCAGCGACAAGCTGATCGTCCGCCGCCGCCGTACGAACAAGAAGAGGTAATCGCACATGCCACGCTCGCTCAAGAAGGGCCCGTTCGTCGACGACCACCTGTTGAAGAAGGTGGACGCGCAGAACGACCGCGGCTCCAAGAACGTCATCAAGACTTGGTCACGGCGCTCGACGATCATCCCGGACATGCTCGGGCACACGATCGCCGTGCACGACGGTCGCAAGCACGTCCCGGTGTTTGTCACCGAGGGCATGGTCGGCCACAAGCTCGGCGAGTTCGCCCCGACCCGGACGTTCCGCGGGCACATCCGCGACGACCGCCGGTCGCGACGCGGTTAGCACACCGACGAGACCGACGAGACCGACGAGACCGACGAGACGAAGAGACGACAGGAAGAGCTGATGGCAGCCAACGCAACCGACGACGACGTCGTCCGCACCGCCTTCGCACGGGCGAGCAACGTGCGCGTCACCCCGATGAAGGCGCGCCGCGTGATCGCACTCATCCGCGACCTGCCGGCGCAGGACGCCTTATCGGTGCTGAAGTTCGCCCCGCAGGCGGCCAGCGATCCGGTGGCCAAGGTGCTCGCCAGCGCGATCGCGAACGCCGAGCACAACTTCTCCCTGGACCCGCAGTCGCTCTACGTCTCCAACGCCTACGTCGACGAGGGTCCGTCGATGAAGCGGTTCCGGCCCCGCGCGCAGGGCCGGGCCAGCCGGATCCTCAAGCGCACCAGCCACATCACAGTCGAGGTCGAGAGCGTCGAGAACGCCGCCGGCTCGAACACCAAGAGGCGGAGTAAGTAATGGGCCAGAAGATCAACCCAAACGG
Organism: bacterium; assembly: GCA_040004775.1. GTDB lineage: Bacteria > Actinomycetota > Actinomycetes > Mycobacteriales > Jatrophihabitantaceae > JALZBL01. The sequence continues at coordinate 18,101 of JBDUAD010000053.1, forward strand.
GTTCCGGCTTGGGATTACCACCGACTTCCGCAGTCGCTGGTACGCCGACAAGCAGTACAAGGAGTACGTCAAGGAGGACGTGGCGATCCGCCGCCTCATGGGCAAGGGCATGGAGCGGGCGGGCATCGCCAAGGTCGAGATCGAGCGGACCCGTGACCGCGTGCGGGTCGACATCCACACCGCCCGGCCGGGCATCGTCATCGGCCGTCGCGGCGCGGAGGCCGACCGCATCCGTGGCGAGCTGGAGAAACTGACCGGCAAGCAGGTGCAGCTCAACATTCTCGAGGTCAAGAACCCCGAGGGCGACGCCCAGCTGGTGGCCCAGGGTGTGGCCGAGCAGCTCAGCAACCGGGTCAGCTTCCGCCGGGCGATGCGCAAGAGCATGCAGTCCACGCTGAAGAGCCCTGGGGTCAAGGGCATCCGCGTGCAGTGCTCCGGTCGCCTCGGCGGCGCGGAGATGAGCCGCTCGGAGTTCTACCGCGAGGGCCGGGTGCCGCTCCACACGCTGCGCGCCAACATCGACTACGGCTTCTACGAGGCCCGCACCACCTTCGGCCGGATCGGGGTCAAGGTGTGGATCTACAAGGGCGAGGTCCCGACCGGTTCGAGGGCCGAGCGGGAAGCGGCACTGGCCGCCGAGGCGCTGCGTCAGCGGCGTGATCGTCCGGCGGCCCGTCCGCGGCGCTCCGGCTCGCAGGGCACCACCGGGGTCAGCACCGAGGCCGGCCGGGCGGCGTCCGGTGAGGGTTCAGCGACCGAGTCTGCGGCGGTCGAGTCGCCGGTGGC
>JBDUAD010000054.1:0-18883 GCA_040004775.1 bacterium
TCATCCAGCGGCGGTGCCCCCGAGCAGGGTCTAACGACCCCACAGTCACCGACGAGGGTCTCGGCGTGCAGTTCATCGCAAGCCGTAAACGGCACCGCGTAGTCGGGTGGAGAGCACATCCTCTGCGCGAGCTCTGATTCGAAGCGTGGGAGGCTGCTGGCAAGCTCTCGTAGCGTCCACGGCGCGCTCAAAGTGACGCGGGTTGACCAGCGCGGCTGTAAGCGTCGCCTGCGGCGCGGCCAGCGGTGGTGTGCGTCGCCAGTGGCACTGATGTCCCTAGGGTGGTCCCGTGAACTCGGTCTTCGTCGGCCTCGACACCGGCGGCACGAGCAACAACGCCACCGTCCTGGACGCCGAGGGCCGGTTCCTCGTCGACTCGCTGGTCGAGACGCCGAGCCAGGTGCTGCAGGGGCCCGAGGTGGCCGTCGAGGCCCTGGTCACATCCCTCGACCATGTGCTGCACCTGGTGGGCGCAGAGCGCAAGGCCGTGCAGGCGGTTGGCCTTGACACCCCGGGGCCGGCCGATGCCGACGGCGTGATCTCCTCGCGCGGCGCGACCAACTTTTCGGGGCCGGCCTGGCACGGTTTCGACATCCGGGGAGCTCTGGCGGCCCGCCTCGGCCTGCCCGTGGTCTACCACAACGACGGCAACGCAGCAGCGCTCTACGCCCACCATGCCCACTTCGGGAGGCAGGCCGCGCACCGCTCCTCGGTGTCGGCGATCGTGGGCACGGGCCTCGGCGGCGGGCTGATCGAGGCCGGTCACGTGGTCCGCGGGGCCGCCGGTCAGGCCGGCGAGCTCGGCCACGTCCACGTGCCGATGGCTGGCCTGCTCGAGCCGGGCCAGCCGGTGCCGCAGTGCAACTGCGGGTTCGCCGGCGACGCTGAGAGCGTCGCGTCCATGACCGGCATCGCCTTAAACTTGTTGCCCTACTGGCTGACCCGTTTTCCCGCGCATGAGCTCGCCTCGATGCCGGCGGGCGAGGCCGCACGGCTGGTCCGCTCCTACGGCGAGCGCGGCGACCCGCTCGCCCAGCGGATCTTCGAGCAGCAGGCGATGGCACTGGGCAGGCTATTCACCATCGCGGCGAACTTCACCGACCCCGACGCCTACTTCCTGGGTGGTGGGGTGGTGCAGACCGGGCCGCAGTTCCGGGATTGGCTGCTCGGCCGGGTCAGGCAGCACACCCACCTGCGCGCCGAGCAGGCGGCCCGGGTGAGCTTTGCCCTCGTGCCCGATCTGGACATGGCCGGAGCCCGCGGCTCGGCCATCGCGGCCAGAATGTCGTCATGACCGACCCGGCGTCCCGGAGCACCGCCTGGGCGCGCCGCCCCGACACCCCGCTGCGCAGTTTCCTGCGTACGGAGTCCGGCAGCGCGGCCGTGCTGCTCGGCGCAACGGTGGCCGCGCTGGTGTGGGCGAACGTCGCCGCCACCTCCTATGCCGCGTTCTGGCACGCGCAGCTGAGCGTCCGGGTCGGCGATGCAACGCTCGGGATGTCGGCCCGCGACTGGGTTAACGCCGGCCTCATGGCGTTCTTCTTCTTCGTTGTCGGCCTGGAGGCCCGCCGGGAGTTCGACATGGGGGAGCTGCGCGAGCGCCAGCGGCTGGCGCTGCCGCTCGCGGCCGGCATCGGCGGCATGGCCGTACCCATCCTGATCTATCTGGCGTTCAACGCCGGCCGGACGTCGGCGCACGGCTGGGGCATCGCCATGTCCACAGACACCGCCTTCGCGCTGGGGATGCTGGTCCTGGTCGGGCCGCGGTTCCCCGACCGGCTGCGCTCCTTCATGCTCACCGTTGTCGTGGTCGACGACTTCGTCGCCCTCGTCGTCATCGCCACCGTCTACACCGAGCACCTGCGGTGGTTGCCCCTGGCTGTTGCCGCGGTCCTCTTCGGCGTCGTGCTCGTCGTCCGGGCGCTACACGTGCGGGCCGGCCTGGTCTACGCCGTGCTCGGCCTGGCCATCTGGGTTGCCGTCCTGAAGTCCGGCATCGACCCGGTGGTCGTCGGCCTGGCCATGGGTTTGCTGACCTACGCCTACGCGGCCCGGCGCGGCGATCTCGACCGTGCCTCGGAGTTGTTCCGGTCCTTCCGCGAGCAGCCGACGCCGGAGCTGGCGCGCGAGGCGCGGGTGGGCCTGGAGTCGGCGATCTCCCTCAACGACCGGCTGCAGGAGCTCTACCACCCGTGGACCAGCTACCTGATCGTGCCGCTGTTCGCCCTGGCCAACGCCGGGATCGCCCTCGGCGGCGGTTTCCTGGCCGGCGCCGTCCATTCGCCGATCACCTGGGGGATCGTCCTCGGCTACGTGGTGGGCAAACCCGTGGGCGTCCTGGTCGTCTCCTGGCTGGTGTCCCGGCTCGCCCGCGGCCGGCTGCGACCGCCGGTGGGCTGGGTGGCGGTCGCCGGCGGGGGCGCCATCGCAGGCATTGGCTTCACCGTCGCCCTGCTGATAGCCACCCTGGCCTTCGACGGCGTGAGTCTGGAGCGGGCCAAGCTGGGGGTCCTGGCCGCGGCGGCGCTGGCCTCGGCGTTCACCTGGGTGGTGTTCCGGGCCACCAATCTGCTGCCCTCGCCCCTCCGGGTGCGGGCTCTGCTCGGCACGGCGGAGACGCTCGTCGACCTGGCAGTGGCCGTCGACGAGGATCGCGACCACATCCGCGGACCGGAGGGCGCGCACGTGACGCTGGTGGAGTACGGCGACTTCGAGTGTCCCTACTGCGGGCAGGCCGAGCCGGTGGTCCGGGAGTTGCTATCGGACTTCGGCGACCTGCGATACGTCTGGCGGCACCTGCCGTTGCACGACGTCCACCCGCGCGCTCAGATGGCCGCCGAAGCCGCAGAAGCCGCCGCCCAGCAGAGTGCCTTCTGGCCGATGCACGACGTGCTGATGGAGCACCAAGGCGCCCTCGCGGTGCGCGACCTGATCGGCTACGCCACCGGGTTGGGCCTGGACCGCGACGTTTTCGTCGAGGCGCTGAAGGCGCACGCCGGAGCCGCCCGGGTCGCCGAGGACGTCGACGGCGCCGACCTCAGCGGCGTCGCCGGCACGCCCACCTTCTTCGTCAACGGCCGGCGCCACCACGGTGCCTACGACGTCGACGGGCTGACCGGGGCGGTCAAGCTGGCCCGGGCGCAGGCTGCACAGCGTGGCTCCGCGGGCCTGGCTCGCGGCCCCGATTCGCAGGTAGTCTGAGCCGCATGTTTCGTCTCCTGAGGTGGGTAGGGCTGGCCGGCGTCGCCTACTTGGCGGTCAAGAACGCCCCGGATATCCGGCGCTATTTGAAGATGCGCCAGATGTAGCTCAGGTGCTGGCCGAGGCTCCCCGCCCACTGGACAGGGCGGTGGAGACGACCCCGCGTGCCTCGGCCTGGATCCGGGCCAGGTGCTCGGGACCCTCGTAGGACTCGGCGTAGATCTTGTAGACGTCCTCGGTGCCCGACGGTCGCGCAGCGAACCAGCCGGCGTCGGTGCAGACCTTGACCCCGCCGATGGCGGCGCCGTTGCTCGGCGCGCGGGTCAGCACCGCGGTGATCGGGTGCCCCGCCAGTTCGCTGGTGCCGATCTGAGCGGCGTCGATCGTGGCCAGTGCCGCCTTCTCTGCCGGTGAGGCAGGGGCGTCGACCCGCGCGTAGGCCGGGTCGCCGAAGCGCGCCCGCAGCCCGTCGTACCGCTCGCTCGGCGACTCACCGGTCATGGCCGTCATCTCAGCTGCCAGCAGGGCCAGCAGGATCCCGTCCTTGTCCGTCGTCCAGGTCGTGCCGTCCCGGCGCAGGAAGGCCGCACCGGCGCTCTCCTCCCCGCCGAATCCCAGTTCCCCGCTGAGTAGTCCGGGTACGAACCACTTGAACCCGACCGGCACCTCGACCAACCGGCGCCCCAGGTCCGCGGTCACCCGGTCGATCATCGACGACGAGACCAGTGTCTTGCCCACAGCCGCCTGAGCCGGCCACTGCGGTCGGTTGGCGAACAGGTAGGCGATCGAGACGGCGAGGTAGTGGTTGGGGTTCATCAGCCCCTCGGCCGTGACGATGCCGTGCCGGTCGGCGTCGGCGTCGTTGCCCGTGCACACCTCGAACCGGTCGCGGTGTGCGGTCAGGGAGGCCATGGCGTAGGGCGAGGACGGATCCATCCGGATCTTGCCGTCCCAGTCCAGCGGCATGAAACTCCACGTCGGATCGACCCGGGGATCGGTCACTGTCAGGTCGAGGGAGTACCGGTCGGCGATCTCGGGCCAGTACGCGACGCTGGCGCCGCCGAGGGGGTCGGCACCGACGCGCACGCCGGCCGCACGGACGGCCTCGAGGTCGACCACGGACGGCAGGTCGCCGACGTAGGCGTCGAGGAAGTCGTGGGTGCCGGTCGTGGCCGCGTTGCGCGCACGGGAGTACGGGATCCGGCGCACGTCTGCCAACCCGCCGGCGAGGATGGCGTTGGCCCGGTCCTGGATCCAGCCGGTCACGTCGGTGCCGGCCGGGCCGCCATGCGGCGGGTTGTACTTGTAACCGCCGTCAGTGGGCGGGTTGTGCGAGGGCGTGATGACGACGCCGTCGGCGAGGCCGGTCGTGCGCCCCCGGTTGTGCGTGACGATCGCGTGGGACAGCACCGGCGTCGGGCCGTAGCCGTCGCGGTTGTCGATCAGTACGCGAACGTCGTTGGCGGCGAAGACCTCCAGCGCGCTGACGAGCGCCGGCTCGGACAGGGCGTGCGTGTCGCGCAGGAGGTAGAGCGGCCCGGAGATGCCCCGCGCCGCCCGGTAGTCGCTCACGGCCTGGCTGACGGCCAGGATGTGGTCGGAGTTGAAGCTGCACATCAGGCTCGACCCGCGGTGGCCGGAGGTGCCGAAGGCGAGCCGCTGCTCGGGGATCGCCGGGTCGGGATGGTCGCTGAAGTACGCCGTCACCAACCGCGGGATGTCTGCCAGGTCAGCTGGCTCGGCGGGCAGCCCCGCCCGGGGGTGTACCGGCACGGCTGAAGCCTCTCATGCACCGCCGCCGACCGCGCTGTCGTAGACCGACAGGGTCGCTCTGGCGACCGTGTCCCAGCCGAAATCCTCGACCACGCGCTGCCGGCCGGTCCGCCCCATCGCCGCGGTGCCGGCCGGGTCGGCGAGCAACTCGTTGACCCGGGCGGCCAGCCCGTGCTCGAAGTGCCGAGGCCGGGTCTCGTCGTAGGGCACGAGCAGGCCGGTCTCGCCGTCGTCGACCACCTCGGGAATGCCGCCGACGGCCGATGCGACCACGGCGGTGCCGCAGGCCATCGCCTCCAGGTTGACGATGCCCAGCGGCTCGTAGACCGACGGGCAGACGAACACGGCGGCGTGCGTGAGCAGTTGCACCAGGTCCTCTCGTGGCAGCATCTCGCGTACCCACAGGACACCACTGCGCTGGGCCTGCAGGTCGGCGACGGCCGCGGCGGTCTGCGCACCCAGCTCCGGCGTGTCCGGCGCGCCCGCACAGAGCACCACCTGGGCACCGGGTGCGAACTCTGGCGCGGCCGCGACGAGGTGGCCGACGCCCTTCTGCCGGGTGATCCTGCCGACGAACAGGACATAGGGCAGGTCGAGGTCGATGCCGAGCCGGGCGGGCACCTCGGTGCGGTCGTCGGGGGCGTAGAGGCCGGTGTCGACGCCGTTGCGTACGACGTGCACGCGGCCCCGGTCGAGGTCGGGGTAGCAGTGCAGGATGTCCGCGCGCATGTCGTCGCTCACGGCGATCACCGCGTCGGCGTCGGCGTAGGCCACCCGCTCGACCCAGCTGGAGACGGCGTAGCCACCGCCGAGTTGGTCGACTTTCCACGGCCGCCGGGGCTCCAGGCTGTGAGCGGTCACCACGTGCGGTATCCCGTACATCAGCTTGGCGAGGTGGCCGGCGAGGTTGGCGTACCACGTGTGGGAGTGCACCAGGTCGATGCCGGCCAGTGCGGCGACCATCGCGAGGTCGACCGACAGGGTGCGGATGGCGGGATTAGCGCCGCCGAGCCGGGGGTCGGCCTGATGCGCGACGGCATCGGGCCGTTCGGCGCCGAAGCAATGCATATCGACGTCGATCAGCCGGCGCAGCTCGCGGACCAGGAAGGCGACGTGGACGCCGGCCCCGCCGTAGACCTCCGGCGGAAATTCCCGGCTGAGCACCGCGACGCGCACCGACCGAGGCTAGCGCCTCCATGCCTCAGTGCAGACCGTCGCGGAGGTCCAGAACCGGGCCGAGGCGGTCCCAGCGGGCGATCTCGGCGCCGTTCGTCCGGTCGAATACCGCGTGCACGGGCTGACCGCGCCAGTGGCCCTCTACCGCGACCGTTGCCGGGCCGCCGTAGATCATCGTCGTAATGGTGCCCGGCGGCGTGGGGGCGAACGGATCGCCGAGTGCTGCCAGCACGGTGCAGGCCCGCTCGCCGTGCGGATGGTCGCCGCCGACCGGGTCGCAGGTCAGGGTACGGACCACAGGCGCCTGGCCGGGCGTCCGCAGCGTCAGGGTCAGCTCGTCCACGAATCCACTATGCCTGGCCCGCCCGTCAAGCGGTTCGGCGGTGCAGCTCCGGCCGGCCCTCGACGTGCAACTGCGGGATGAGCCGGGCAAGGCCGCGTGGCAGCCACCAGTTCGCCGCGCCGAGCAGGTGCATGATGGCCGGCACGAGCAGCATCCGCACGATCGTCGCGTCGATGAAGATCGCTGCCGCCATGCCGATACCGATCACCTTGAGGAAAACCAGCTGGCTGGGGATGAAGGCCGCGAAGACCGCGATCATGACAGCGGCCGCGGCGGTAATCACCCGCGCGGTGCCGGCCAGTCCACTGACGATGGCGCTGGAGTTGTCGCGGGTGCGCAGCCAGGACTCTCTCATCCGAGCGACCAGGAAGACCTCGTAGTCCATGGACAGACCGAACAGCACGGCGAACATCAGCACTGGGATGAAGGCCGGCACCGGAGTACGCGTGTCGACCCCGAACAACCTGCCGAACCACCCGCCCTGCATCACCAGCGCCACGACTCCGTAGGCAGCGCCGACGGAGAACAGGTTCATCACTGCTGCCTTGATCGCCACGGCAACGCTGCGGAAGGCGACCAGCAGCAGCAGCATCGACAGGCCGACCACGCCGCCGATGAGCAGCGGCAGCCGCGACACCACGTTGTGCGTGCTGTCGACCGATGTCGCGGTCACCCCGCCGACGTGCACCGTCGCCCCGGATTCCGCCGCGCTCGCGGGTATGAGGCTGTCGCGCAGGCGGTGCACCAGCGAGATGGTGGCCCGGTCCTGCGGGCCGGTGCTCGGCACGACGCTGAGAACAGCGGTGTCCCTGGCCCGGTTGAACTGTGGCGGGCTGACCGCTACGACCCCGTCGGCCGCCCGGATGTCATCGGACAGCTTGGTCATCGCGCCCGCCGGATCGCCGGCCGGGAGTTGGGCCACGACCAACAGGGGGCCGGTGGCTCCGACGCCGAAGGCCGCGCCGGTCATCTCGTAAGCCTGCCGGTTGGAGCTTGCGGCCGGGTCGTTGCCGGCGTCGGGGAATCCGAAGCTGACGCCGAAGAAGGGCGCGGCGAGGGCGACCAGCAGCGCAACCCCGACGAGTACGGCGACCATCCGGTGCCGCTCGACGAGGCGGCTCCACCGCAGCCAGCCCGCACCCGGCTCGGCGGGCGTGCCCCGGCTCGGCGTCCCGGCCGGGCTATGGCGCCGGCGGGGCAGCGGCAGCCGCAGTCGATCGATCCGCGTACCGAAAAAGCCCAGCAGCGCTGGGAAAAGGGTGATCGAGGCGAGCATGACGACGAAGACGGCGAAGATCGTCACCGACGCGGCGCCGCGCATGAACGACAGGCCCATCGCGAAGAGTCCGAACATGCTGATGACCACCGTGCTGCCGGCGAGCAACACCGATCGGCCGGCCGTGTCAAGGGTGGCGACGGTGGCGGCCTGGGAGTCCAGCCCCTCCGCACGCCACTCGCGGAAGCGGGTGACCATCAGCAGGGCGTAGTCGATCCCGATCCCGATCCCCATCATCGCGGCCAGCGACGTCGACCAGTCGGGTACGGGCAGGGCGGCGGCGATCACGCCGGTGAGCAGGCTGCTGACGCCGAGACCGGCGACAGCGACGACGATAGGCAGGCCGGCCGCCACGAGCGAGCCGAACATGATGAGCAAGATGACCGCGGCAGCGAGCAGGCCGATGCCCTCTGAGCCGATCGCACCCTGCTCGGCCTTCTGCACCGCCTGGCCACCCAGGGCGACTCGGATGTCAGGTCGCTGCGCGCCGCGTGCCAGCGCCATCAGGTGCTCGGTGTCCACGACCGGCATGTCCTCGTAATTGGTGACGTCGAGGCTGGCCGTGGCCAGCAACGTGCGGCCGTCGGGTGAGATCGCGCCGGGCGCGGCATAGGGATCGGTGACGTCGGAGACATGTCGGCCGGCGCCGATCTCATGCAAGAGGCTCGTGACTTCGGTCCTGACGTGGGGGCCGGTGACCGGCGCGCTCGAGTGCACCACCACGTCGACCGTGGCCCCGGCTTGCGCGGGGAAGCGTTGTTCCAACAAGCGCAGTGCCGCAGCCGAGTCGGAGCGGGGCGCGACATAGTCAGCGCTGAACGGCCCGCTGAAGGCCGTGGAGAGTCCGAAGGCAACTGCGAGGGCGGCGGCCCAGCCGAGCAGGACCCAACGCCGTCGCCGATAGGCCGCACTGGCGAGCCGACCCAGCAGGCTCAGACGCAGTGCGCCATCGGCTGCCGACTCGCGGGGGGTCAGGGTCGTCTGCTGGCTCATGGGTGAACTCCGGGCTGGGTGATCGGGCGTAACGGAGGTTATGACTAGTAACCAACACTAGAGATGCTTGCTTGTCAACCGCCTTAACTGTAGTTATTAGGCATAACGATTGCCGCGCGTGAAGGGAGGGCCGTGCCGCAGGACCAACTGGTTGGGGCCCCGACGAGACGCGAACGAGTCAGGGCCGCAACGGTCGAGGAGATCAAGCGGACAGCCCTGACGCTGATGCGCGAGCAGGCGACCGCTGACGTGCGCTTCGCCGACATTGCCCGCGCCATGGGCCTGACCGCCCCAGCCCTCTATCGCTACTTCGCCGATCGCGACGAGCTGCTCACGGCGATGATCGTCGATGCCTTTGATGACCTCGCGGCGGCGCTGCGCGAAGGCGCGGCGGCCGTCGAACCTGACGACTTGTGGCAGCGCCTGATGGCTATTGCCCAAACCTATCGGCGGTGGGCCGGACGGGATCCCGCGCAGTTCGCCCTGATCTTCGGTATGCCGGTGCCGGGCTTCGCCGCATCCAAGGAGGGGCCGACCGCCGACGCCGCAAAGAGCGCGATGGCCCACCTGGAGGTGGTCGTCCTCGCCGCCATCGACCGCGGGCTGGCGGGTCCAATGCTGCTGGGCGAGGTCGATGCGGGCCTGGCCGTCGAGCTCGAGCACGACCATGGCAACAGCGGCAAGCTCATTCCGCCTGCCGCGCACCAGGCGATGTTGCTGAGCTGGGCTTCCCTGCACGGCTTCGTATGCCTGGAGGCCTACGGCCAGTTCTCCTGGCTCAGCGAGGGGTCGCGCGATGCGTTGTTCACTTCGCACGTCCGGACGGCCGCAGCGGCACTGGGGGTGCCGGGGCCGGTTTAGCGGCGTCACGGTCGGGGGCACAACTGGCCCTGACCCCACTCACCGACGTACTCCCTGGAGGCGATTCATGGACGCCATCGTGCTGCTCAAGGACGACCACAAGACGGTGGAGCGGCTCTTCAAGCAGTTCGAGAAGGCCGGGGACGACGCCTACGCCGTCAAACGAAAGCTGGTCGACCAGATCATCGCCGAGCTGTCCGTCCACGCATTCATCGAGGAGCAGTTGTTCTACCCCACCGCCCGGGCCAGCGTGCCCGAGACGGAGGACCACGTGCTGGAGAGCCTCGAGGAGCATCACATCGTCAAGTGGGTGTTGTCGGAGTTACAGAATCTCGACCCCAAGGACGAGCGGTTCGACGCCAAGGTGACGGTCCTGGCCGAGAACGTGCGGCACCATGTCGAGGAAGAAGAGCAGGAGTGGTTCCCGGAGGTCCGCAAGGGCCTGGGGCGTAAGGCCTTGCAGGAACTCGGCGCCAAGATGGAGCAGGCCAAGAAGGCGGCTCCGAGGGACCCACGGCCGCGTGCTGCGGACGCACCGGCTTAGCTAGCCTGGTCTAACGAGGGTCCGATTAGGACCCCAATAGGCTGGTAGTAATATTACACTGCGTAGTTGAACAATACGCAATTACGGACAGTGGTTACGCCACTCCTCTCTACCCGCTATGGTTCGCCTACACGCCCGTGTTTGACGGAGGACACCCTATGTCGCGGTGCTACTCGATCACTCAACGTAACGTCATGGCCTATCTCGAAGGTCAGTTCGACTCCTCCGACCCCGAGCGGTGGCATCATTTGCGTGACGTCACAGCTGCCCTTGGGCCGGCCACCAACGTAGAGTTCGAGTCGGTGCGTCGGGCCATGCCACGCCTCAGCGAGGACGGCCTGATCGAGTTGCGGACCGTCGACATGCCGCAGTGGGGCGCGGGCCGTTCGCAGACTTATGCCCGACTGCGCGTGTCGGTGTCCGTCGGGTCCTAATCGCCCGAGGTTGCCGGGCGGCACGCCGCGACGCCGTCCTCGGCGACGCGCGTGACCGCCCCGCCCGCCCCGCCCAGCGCCAGCAGTCGGGGCCGCAGATCCGCACCGGCCGGAAGCCAGGTATCCGTCGCTGTCGGCGGCCAGTCCTGACGCACCGCACGGGCCGCCGCGAACCACTCGGTGAGGCCCGCCGGGTCGCCCAGTAGCCCACCCACCGACGCCATCTGCTGTGCCACGCGCCGCAACTCCTCGGCGATCGCGGCGGCGTTGCCGGCGCACATGGCCGCCGTCAGCTCCGGTCGGGTGGTGGCTACGCGGGTGGCGTCCCGGAAGGAGCCAGCCGCCAGCGAGAGGGCCAGCGGGTCCTGGGCCGCCCCCGCGACCAGCAGCGCGGCGAACAGGTGTGGGAGGTGGCTGATCCGGGCGACGGCGGTGTCGTGTACGGCAGAGGTGCAGGGCACCACCCGGCAGCCCAGACCGGTCACGGTGGCGGCCACGCCGAGCCAGGCGGTCAGGTCGGTCTCCTCGTCCAGCGCCAGGACCCAGGCGCAGCCGGCGAGCAACTCGGCATCGCTCGCGCCGAATCCGGACTCGGCAGCGCCGGCCATGGGATGACCGCCGACGAACGACAACCCGTGCCGCAGGGCCAGCCTGCGCACCGGCTCCTTGACCGAGGTCAGGTCGCTGAACACCGGGCCCGAGGGGGACGCCGCAGCGGCGAGATCGCGAAATACTGGTTCGACAGCCGGGAGTGGTACGGCGAGGAACACCGTGTCGCTGGTGGCCACCACCTCGGCTACATCGGCCAGCACCGTCAGGCCGGCGCCCGCGGCGGCGGCGCGAGTGCCCGGGTCGGTGTCCCAGCCTGCGGCGGCAACGCCGATCCCGGTGAGCCGGCGCAGGAGCGAGCCGCCAATCAGGCCGAGGCCGATCACCCCCACGCGCCCTGCCGGGTCCAGCACTCTCGAATCCTTGCACTTGAACATGTTCACAGGAGGCGTCATGACCGCGACGATCACGTACCTGCTCTACCTCGTGATCAGCAGCGCCCTGACCGGGTGGGTCGGCCGCACCCTGTTCCGCAACGGTCAGGTGTTCCTCGTCGAGGTGTTCGCCGGCGAGGAGGCGCTGGCGCGAGCCGTCAACCACCCGCTCGCGGTGGGCTTCTACCTGGTCAACTTCGGCTTCGTCTCGCTGTTCCGGCGCCTGGGACACGGCGTGGGCGACGCCCGGACGGCGATCGAGGCCGCTGTCGCGCGAGGAAGGCACCCTGCTGCGCGTCCTGGGTGCGATGCACTTCATGAACCCGTACGTGCTCAACAGGTTCCGCCGCCGCGGCCTGGCCCCCGCCGCACTGACCCGCCGCTGGCCATCCGCCGTCACCACCGGCACCCGCCTGACAACGTGCGCACCGCCACCGTGCTCTACGACGCGAGTTGCGCCCTGTGCCGGCGGGCCAAGGGCGTGGCTCGAGTCGCAGGAACAGTTGCTGCCGCTGGAGTTCGTGCCGGCCGGCTCGACCGAGGCGCACAGCCGCTACCAGGCCCGGACCACCAAGCCACGCTGAAGGACCTCACCGTCGTTGCCGACACCGGCGAGGTGTGGCAGGCCGAGCGGGCCAGGGTGCTGTGCCTGTGGGCGCGCCCATCACCGGCTGACCGCTGTATTGGGTGCACGACCGCTCGCCGGGTACTGCCAAGACCTAGGAGCTGGTCGACCGCACAGTGCCGCTGTCGTGCGCGCCGTCGCGCTGGCGCGTTCCGGGTGCTTCGCGGCCTGGAGCGCGTCGCGTCGTTGTCCGGCCGGCACTGACCAAACTGCCACTTCGTGCCCCTCGTGGTCACCGAATCACCCTGTGCAACATTGCATCCCCAGCTTGTGGAAAGGGACTCCAATGGCTGGCTGTTGGGGTACAACGGTCAGCGTGAGCCGGTCGACGCAGCGGGGTCAGGGCAGGGGGTGGAGACGTCCATTGCGGGCGGCTGTCGTCGCCGCCATCCTGTGGCTGGTGGGCCAGGTCGCCACCTGGCCCACTACTCTGCAGCCGGTTGTGGCTTCCGCGAACAGCGTTGTCACCGATAGTTCGGCGTTGGGGGCTGCTACCGGCACCGGCGATCGCGGCTCCGATCCGGCGGCGCCGGCGACGAGCAACCTGAACACCAGCCCCGCGCTGTTCCGGCCCAACACCGCCCTGAGGTACACCACGGGGGCGGCCGGCTCTGCAGCGCGGGTCGCCATCGCCTTCGCGCGGGCGCAACTGGGCCTGCCCTATCAGTGGGGCGGTGACGGTCCGGCCCACTCCGACGCCGGCTTTGACTGTTCGGGCCTCACGCACGCCGCCTACGCCGCCGCTGGGATCTCCGTCCCGCGCACTGCTCAGACGCAGTACGACTTCGGCCCGCGGGTCGCGCCGTGGGTGAACCTGGCCCCCGGTGACCTCGTCTTCTACGGCACGCCGATGCACCTGCATCACGTCGGGCTCTACATCGGCGGCAACCAGATGATCAACGCGCCGACATTCGGCCGGCCCGTGCAGATCGCGGGCTACCGATGGGCCGGCGACGACTATCTCGGTGCGACCCGGCCGGCTGCGCTGCCCGGCCACCTGGTGGCGGCCACCGACCCCCACCCGCCCGCGGTGCAGTCGCCGGTCAGCCCGGCACCGGGTCCGGGACCCTGGGGCAACCCGACTCCGGCCGCGAGCTCGTCACCCATCCCGAGCCCGGCACCCAGCCCGAGTGCGACGCCGACCCCGACCCCGACCCCGACGCCGACAGCGACGCCAACACCGAGCGGCCAGCCGACGCCGGCCCCTACCCCGACACCGACCGTCTCGCCGAGCCCGTCACCGAGCTGCCCGGCCGGCACCCCGAGCCCGGACCCCTCGCCGTCTGCCTCGCCCGGACCCGACCCGGGGTGTTCACCGCGACCGGTGTCCTCGCCCAAAATGAAAGCAGCCGCCGCGGCGCCAGACCCCGGCGCCAGCCCCGGGCGAGCGGCCAACCAGGCCCCGAGCCCGCTCTCCGGATTCGTGCCCCTGCCGATCCTCGGGATCGCGTTCGGGGCGTCCCTGTTGACCTCGCTGCTGCGCCGGCGACGACCCTGCGCGGATGCAGAAGCGGTCCGGCCCTTGTCCTGACGCGCCAGGCACGGCACCGTTCGGGGCAGGCTGGCACGACGCGGGCCGAGGGGAGGGAAACGTGGCGCTCAGTGGCTTCGTGGTAGCCGTCGTCCGGGACGAAGCCCAGTGGCGGGTCGACCGGTTACCGGACGGCTTGCAGGCCGACCTCGAGGGCCTGGTGACCGTGCTGCGCCAACAGGCGGGGGAGGGCGGGGCGATCGGCCTGATCGACGTGGCCGATGAGTTCTTCGTTGCCGTACGTGCGATCCCCGGCGGCCCGCTGCGTGTGCTGCTCTCCGACGTCACTGCCGCCGTCGAGTGGGACCTGGCTCGGCAGGTCCTGGAGCGCCTTGGCGAGGAGCCACCGGAAGAGGACGAGCTGGACGAGATCTGGCCGGTCGGCGACCTGCGTATCTTCGCCGATCTGGGACTCGGCGAGATGGATCTAGGGACAATACTCGACGATCTCGACCTGTACGCCGACGAGATGCTGCTCGACATTGCCCGCCGGATAGGTTTTGCCGAGCCGTTTCAGGCAGCAATCGACAGCTCTGTCCGCTAGCCCGTCTGCCTTCTCGTACGAGACTCTGCACAGGAAAGGAGCGAGCGAACGTGCCCTACTTTGCCGCCGCGCTGGCGCGCCGCCCCTCGGGCTGGACGGCGGCCGAGCTTGACCTCGACGGGGTCGACGACGTGCTCAGCCTCACCGACCTCATGCGCGAGGTCGAGGAGCGCGCCGAGGTGACCCTGCTCTTCTTGGAGGAGGACGACCTTTACGTCGCGATCGTCCGCATCGACAACGGTGAGGATCCCCGGATCTTCGTCTCCGACGTTCGGGCCGGCGACGAGTCCAAGGTCGCCGAGATGCTGTTGGAGGAGGTGGGGCGTCCGGTGCCCGTCCCCTTCTCGGTGGACGACGACGACATCGCGGCGGCGGACGTCGAGCCCGACGCGGTCGACGACGATGCAGCGGAGAGCATCGACGTGATCCCGGCGGGCGACTCGGACCTGCTCGCCGACCTCGGGACACCGGCCGGCGAGTTGCTCGCGCTCTGCGCACACGAAGGCCTGCTCCCGGCCGACGTCATCACTGCCGTCGCCGAGCGGGCCGGCTGCCTGGACGAGCTCGAGGAGATCCGCGAGGGGTGACTCCGCGGTACGAGCAGTGGATGCGAAGCGCCCTGGATGTTGCCGCATCCGCAGCGGTCGGCGGCGACGTGCCGGTCGGAGCCGTGCTCGTGGACCCCTCCGGCTCCATCGTCGCCCGGGCCGCCAATGAGCGGGAGCGGGCCGGTGACGCGACGGCGCACGCCGAAGTGCTGGCCCTGCGGCGGGGCTGCATTGGCGTCGACGGCTGGCGACTGGACGGATACACCCTGGTGGTCACTTTGGAGCCGTGCACGATGTGCGCCGGTGCCCTGGTGCTGGCCCGGATCTCCCGCCTGGTCTACGGCGCTGCCGACCCCAAGGCCGGAGCGGTCGGCTCACTGTGGGACGTGGTCCGTGATCGCCGGCTCAACTCCCGCCCCGAGGTCGTGGCCGGTGTGCTGGCCGAGGAATGCGGCGACATGCTGCGGGACTTCTTTTCGACGCAGCGTGGCACGGCACCTCCGGTACCCTGATCGGCGGTGGCGTGTCCGAGCGGCCGAAGGAGCACGCCTCGAAAGCGTGTGAGGATGCAAGTCCTCCGTGGGTTCAAATCCCACCGCCACCGCCCCTGACCTGGCCAAACGGTTGGCTGATCGAGCGGCTCGCGAGGGATGATGCCTGTTCGTCTCAGTTTCCGTCTCATCCGGCCGCGTGACGTCGGCAATGACGCCCTGCGGGTGTCCCTTGCGGACGCGGTTTCGGTGTCTCGATTCGGCCGGGTCGGATCGTCTCTCGGCAAGGAAGGTGGCCAGTTGAAGGTCGTTGCCGCAATCGCTGAGCTCATCGGCATTGGGCTGACCTTGTTCGGTGTTGCGGTCGTGCGGGCATCCCCGGAGCAGGTCACCGAGGTCGCCGTCGAGGCCCGCCGCGGGATCGCTCGTTGGTGGGACTGCGCCGCGAGCGCCTCAGCGTTTGGTGGGCTCATGTTGGAGGGCTGCCAGCTGTATTCAGCCGCTCGGCTGCAGACGAAGCACGGGTTGCTGACTCCATTTCGGCGATCATGACCCGCCACCGGGCAGATCGAGCCACAATCTCCGACCGATCTTGGCTGGAGCTGCTCGATGACCGTGTCGAGTCCTTCTCTCCTGTCCGGATGAAGGTTGCGAGCGGCTCGTGGGGACACGTGGGTCTCGCAGCCCAAGCGCGGACGGCTGGTCAGGTGGCGCGGCGCCGGTTGACGGCGAGGATGGCCGCGGTGACGAGCAGCGCCGTGAGGCCGACGAAGATCGCGCTTTCGATGGTCTGGATGATCCAGAAGTGCGACGCGGGTTGGTAGCGGACGGTGGCATGGAGGCTGACGTCTTGGATTCGGGAGGCGCAGGCGGCGGGGTCAAGCACGCCGTCGCGGGTGGGGTTGGCCTGCACGTTTGGGCAGTACTGCTGCAGCAAGCTGAAGTTGTCCTGGTTGCCGATCGACTGGCCGGACGGGCCGGTAATGGTAATGCCGTGCAGTGACGCCTGGGCCGGCACGGCCGCATTGGCCAGGTCATACGGTGAACCCGTGACACTGCTCAGCAGGCTACTGAGCGGGATCGTCAGCGTGCGGCTGTCAAGCGATGCGAAGCGCCAGCGGATCCAGTGGATCGGGATGCGTGCAGACGCGTAGACGAGCAGGGTGACGGCCATGGCGGGGATGGTGCGCCGGAGCAGGGCGCTGGCGGCGACACCGACGGCGAGGGCGAACAGCATGCAGGCGACCGGAACGACGCCCTGCGTGTCGTACCAGGTGCTGTTGTACCGGCCGCCGAAGGCCGCGGTGAGCGGGTCGAGGGTCCAGGTCGCGAGCAGCCCGAGCACGAGTGCTGTTGCGGCGACGACGGCGAAGATCAGCGCGATCTTGGTGGTGATCCAGCGCAGCGGGCTCACCGACTGGGTCCAGGCCAGGCGCTGTGTTCCGGCTTCGTACTCGCGTGAGACCAGCGGTGCGGCCCAGAACATTCCGGCGACGAGCGGGACGATGATCAGCGCGCCGACGAACGGTGGGATCGTGTGGAAGTCGTCGTGCAGGCGGCCCAGGGCGGCGCCACAGTCTCCCGCAGTTGGGGTGCACGAAGGCAGACCAAGGGTTCGGGCCCGGTCCCGGGCGATGGACCCCACCACGATCATCGCGGCGATGAGCGCGCCGAAGATCACGGCGGCGACAGCTGCTTCGGCGCGGTGCTGGCGCCAGGTCGTCCAGATCATCGCGGACCGCCTTCCCGCGCGACCGCTACGATCCGCGGCTCGCCGGGCGGGGAAGGAGCCGGGCGTTCGAGGTAGGCCAGCACGAGTTGCTCCAGGTCGACAGGGCTCGTGGTCAACACCGGGTTGAGCAGCGGTGCGTGGCTGCGGACGAGCAGCGTGGTGTGCCGTTCGTGGGGCGAGCGGCTGAGCACTTCGACGTCGGCGGGTAGCCGCGCGGTGTCCTCGCTGGATCCGGCAACCCAGTGGTGCTCGCCGAGGATCTCGTCCAGTTCGCCGGCCAGGCGGACTTGACCGTCGCGGATCACCACTAGGTGATCGCATACTCGGGATAGTTCGCCGATGAGGTGGGACGACAGCAGGACGGTGATGCCGGTTGCGGTCGCGCTGTCGATCAGCGTTCTGAGGAACTCGCGTCGGGCCAGCGGGTCAAGCGCGGCGAGCGGTTCGTCGAGCAGCAGGACCTTCGGTCGTTTCGCGACGGCCAGCGCCAAGGCGACTTGGGCCCGCTGTCCGCCGGACAGCTTGCCGGCCGGACGCCTGAGCGGCACCTCGGCCGCGGTGATCCGGGCGCGGGCGAGGGCGTCGTCCCAGGACGGGTTCATCGACTGTCCGAAGCGGAGCATGTCCGTCACCGAGAATTCCTTGTAGAGCGGGCTGTCCTGCGCCAGGAACCCGACCCGCGCGAGGAAGTCCGGACTGCTGCTCGGGCGCTCACCGTCGACGTACAGACGCCCCTCCGACGCGGGCAGCAGTCCGACCAGCATGTTCAGCAGCGTCGTCTTGCCGGCACCGTTGGGTCCGACCACTGCCGTGATCGAACCGGCCGGCAGGGACAGCGTGCAGTGGCGGAGCGCCCAGAAGTGCCCGTATCGGCGACCTGCGGCCATAGTTGCGACCGCCGCGGTCATGCGCTGACCTCGACGTCAAAATCCCGCATCGTCGCCCGGACCACATCCATGATCCCGTCTTCGTCTAGCCCGGCGGCCCGCGCCGCGGCGATCCAGCGCTGCAGCCGGCGCGTCAACGCCGCCAGTGACGCTGGCGTCGATTGGCTCAGGCTGCGCTGCACGAACGTCCCTTGCCCTGGACGTCCCGCGACGAGGCCTTCACGCTCGAGCTCTCTATAGGCCTTCTGCACTGTGTTCGGATTGATCGCCACACTAGACGCGACCTCGTGAACCGTGGGCAGCTTGTCGCCTGGCTGCAGCCAGCCCAGCCGCAGCGCCTGCTTCACCTGCTGAACGAGCTGCCCGTACGGCGCCAACCCGCTCGTCGCAACGATCCGGAAGTCCAGCATTCGGGCATCCTAACCTTCCTAGTGCAATGGGTAAAGTCTGCCTAGGCAAATAGGTAACCGCACGTGACCCGCCGTGCCGCGGGCGCTGCTGCCCGCCATGGTGCCCGCCGACATCGACAGCCGCTTCGAGACGCGCTACGGGTCGTGTTCCTGGCCCGAGCCAGACCGGGCGGCTAGTGAGAGTGCTGGACAGCAGGTGAGCCGGCGTCGGCCGGGTGACTCGGGTCTATGGTGCGGCTGGCCCAGATCGTCGCCTTCATGCCGTACATCGGCGCAGATCATTGTCGGACGAGCACGGGTTGGATGTGCCGGTGGTCCAGGATGGCGCCGCGCGGCAGGTTCGGCTGAACCACAGCGCGCCGCGCGCCTGGCGTTCCTCGCTCAGAACCGACGTCTTCGGTGTGGCTGCTGCCGTTCTGCTGCGTGTCGGGGAAGATCGTCGTGGGTTGGCTTGGCGGTCGCCAACTGTCGTGTGCCGTGAATCGCTGCTGTCGTCGGCATCACCGCAGGCCAGTCGCCGCCAGGCCGGCG